>NZ_JBLBUB010000010.1:0-163294 GCF_047289955.1 Microbulbifer jejuensis | reverse complement strand
GACATGAGTTACTTACTTCCGATAAATCGTTGTATCGATTCACCGATCCGCAAGCACCCACACATATTGCTTGATCAAATTTTTAAACAACTCAGCTGGGCGCCAGGCCCTAACTGCGGGACGCGTATTCTACACATCCGGGCTGCTGAAGCAAGTGCTTTCTCGCAGCGATCTCCGCCAAAACCGAAAGTGCGCTTAAGGCACCTTCCCAACCTCAACCAGCCTGCTCTGACTGTGCTTGAAGTGGCGCGCATTATAGCTGCACAAGACCGCTTGGCAAGCGCTTTCTTTGAAGGAATTTCCTCGGAAAATCAATCGGTTGGCGCAAAAACCCCACTCCTACAGCGGGCGGGGGCGCGAACTATACAGGCTTCCTGCAGCACTGCAAGCACTTCTGTGACGAAACTTAACAGCGGGCTTTCAGCAAGCACTCCGAAAGGGCCTCAGTCCGCGAGCGTAAACAGGTGATATTTCTTCTTGCCGAGGCGTACGATAAAGTAATTGTCACTCAGAGCCTTATCGGCGCTGAACACCGCTGCCGGGGTTGCATTGCTGTCCATACCCTTCGCCTCTCCGTTGATCAGGACCGCGCTGCGACCCAGGGCATCCTTCACCGGTTTGCCAGAGGGTGCCATGCCCGCATCCACCAGCAGGTTGATCAGGCTCTGCCCGCTAAAATCCTTCGGCAAGGTTGAGGAAGGCAGACCGTCCAGACGCAGCTGTTCCAGGTCAGCGGCAGACAAATCGGTAATATCACCGGAAAAGAGCGCGCGGGAAATACGCTCCGCAGCGGCCAGTCCCTCTTCCCCGTGTACCAGGCGGGTTACTTCGCGCGCAAGGATTCCCTGGGCTTCGGGTCTGCCGTCACGCTGGCGATCAGCGTCTTCAATGGCATCAATCTCATCGACAACCAGGAAGGTGAAATACCGCAAAAACTTGTAAACATCAGCGTCAACGGTATTCAACCAAAACTGGTAAAAAGCGTATGGACTGGTGCGTTTGGCATCGAGCCAGATGGTGCCACTCTCCGTCTTACCAAATTTGCTGCCATCTGCTTTGGTCACCAGCGGCAGCGTCAGGCCAAATACCTTACCGCGGTACTGGCGACGAGCCAGGTCAACACCGCCGGTGATATTGCCCCACTGGTCCGAGCCGCCAATTTGTAGTGTGCAGTTGTAGCGCTGGTACAACTCGGAAAAGTCCATGGCCTGCAGCAGCAGATAGGAGAACTCGGTGAAGGAGATGCCCTCCCCCTCGCGTTGGATACGCTGTTTGACCGATTCCTTGTTCACCATATTATTGACGGAGAAATGCTTTCCTACATTGCGTAAAAAATCGAGCACGTTCAGGTCGCAGGTCCAGTCCAGGTTATTGACAACGATGGCCGCGTTTTCCTCGCAGCCGAAATCGATAAACCGGGAAACCTGATTTTTCAGTTTGTCCACCCAGCCGGCAATGACCTCCGGCGTATTGAGGCTG
This sequence comes from Microbulbifer jejuensis, assembly GCF_047289955.1. Taxonomy (NCBI): domain Bacteria; kingdom Pseudomonadati; phylum Pseudomonadota; class Gammaproteobacteria; order Cellvibrionales; family Microbulbiferaceae; genus Microbulbifer; species Microbulbifer jejuensis. Next base: position 161,815 of record NZ_JBLBUB010000010.1, on the reverse strand, counting down.
CGCTCCTGTGCCTTAAAAGACGGATCACCAATCAGGCCGGTGGCCCCGCCAACCAGGGCAACTGGTTTGTGCCCTGCCATCTGAAACCTCTTTAAAGTCAGTAGCGGTACTAAACTCCCTATATGCAGGGAGTCTGCAGTGGGATCGAAACCGCAATACAGGGTCCGACTCTCCGACAAATGCTGTGTCAGTTCGCCATCGCCCGTCGCTTGATTGATCAATCCACGACGGCTCAAGTCCTCAAGCAGTGCCATGTCGACCCCAGCCATGCCTCCCCCTCATCTTCTGGCTTGAAATTCACGCCGCCAGCCGGCGGCAAATGCGCTGCAACATTACCGGAGTCTGCAGCAAATACAAGCGCACTGCGGCAACAAACCCAAGCTGTAGATGATGTTAAAGAGGAACTAATCCATGGGCAGACCGGTCAATTACCCCGTGAAACAAGGCGGTTTTTTTGCTATAAAGTCGCTTCAATGTCTGTTTTTTAGACACTTGGAATTCCAAGCGCAGATAACAACGACCGCCGGCGCCGCCCGTTAATACCATGCAAAACCACCGCGAACCGATTTCAACCCCCCGTATTGGCGCCCTGCCCAAGCATTTTCCCCGAGTACATGCACTTACCGCTGGTGTCGCTGTATTTATTTTGGTGCTGGCAGTGTTTATTCCCACACCTGAGGTAGAAGCCAGGCGCATGCCCCTGCCGGTCAAACTCTCCCCTGTCCCCGGGGAAGCAGGTGAGGCCCGTCTCGACACCGCTATTGCACCCCATCAACTTGTGCCATTGGCCAGCGCCAGCACAGAAGCCCTTCAATCACTGAGTCTGAAAATACGCAATGGCGATACCCTCTTCGATCTTTTCAAACGCGCCAAAGTGCATGCCAGCGAGATGTATCACCTGCTCGGCAGCGGCGCGGAAGCCAAGAAACTGGCCCGCTTGGCTCCCGGCGAAGAACTCACCTTCTTGCTGAATCCAGAGGGGCAATTACAGCGCCTCGAACTGCGCAAGGACCAACTGAGCCAAGTCAGGTTTACCCGCACGGAAGGGAACAAGTTTAAACACACCCTGGTACAGCGCGAGCCGGACAGTCACCCGGCCTATCGCCACGGTGAGATTGACAGCTCACTGTTTGTCGCCGGCAGCGAGGCGGGATTGAGCGACAGCCTGATTATGGAAATGGCTGACGTTTTCAGTTCTGATATCGACTTCGCGCTGGATATCCGCAAGGGCGACAGCTTTAGCATTATGTTTGAAGAAAAATTCTTCGATGGGGAGAAAATTGGCAACGGCCCCATTCTGGCAGTCAGTTTTACCAACCAGGGCAAAGCCTATAGTGCTGTGCGCTATGTCGACAGCAATGGTGACGCCAACTATTTTACGCCGGAAGGCAAGAGTATGCGCAAGGCATTTATCCGTACTCCGCTGGATATTGTCCGTATCAGTTCTCACTTTAACCCCCGGCGCCTACATCCTGTGTTCAAATCCCGCCGCCCTCACAACGGCACCGACTATGCCGCACCTCGCGGCACGCCGGTCTATGCCACCGGCGATGGCCGTGTCATCGCCTCTAGTTACAGCAAGGCCAATGGGAACTATATATTCATCCAACACGGCGAGCGCTATGTTACCCGCTACCTGCACCTGACCAAACGCAAGGTGAAAAAAGGCCAGCGTGTACAACAGCGCCAGGTGATTGGCACCGTGGGTTCCACCGGTTATGCAACCGGGCCACACCTGCACTACGAATTCCTGGTGGATGGCAGGCATCGCAACCCGGCCACCATAGTGCGCAAACTCCCGAAAGCGAAATCGGTGCCGACCTCTGAAATGACCCGCTTTAAGAACCAGACCCAGCCTTTGCTGGCAAAACTGGGAAGTTACCAGGGGCCGGCACTGGCCAAACTCGACGAAAACACCCCATAAAATGGCAACCGATATGCCCAGTCTTTTTATCGGCCTGATGTCCGGTACCAGCGTCGACTCGATCGACGCAGTTCTGGTTGATTTCGGCGATGAAGGCAAGCTGAAACCGCGAATTCTGGCAGCCATAGGCCACCCCATTCACGCTGCACTTCGCGAGGCTATATTGGCCCTGTGCACACCTGGCCCCTCGGAACTGGACCGCGCCGGGCAACTCGACCGCCAGCTAGGCCAGATCTTCGCTGAGGCTGCGAGTATTTTGCTGGCCCGCGCAGGCGTCGAGACCACTGCCGTGACCGCAATCGGCAGCCACGGGCAGACTGTGCGGCACCGCCCCCCAGGCACCGTGACTTCGCCCTTTACCCTGCAGTTGGGTGACCCCAACACCATCGCAGCCCTGACCGGTATCCGTACAGTGGCGGACTTCCGCCGCCGCGATATGGCCCTCGGTGGCCAGGGCGCACCTCTGATGTCGGCATTTCATCGCGCTGTTTTTAGTACCGGTATCAACCGTGCCGTCGTGAATATCGGCGGTATCGCCAACATCACCGAATTGGCAACTGACGGTAGTGTGTACGGATACGATACGGGACCCGGCAACGCGCTACTGGATTACTGGGTGGGCTTGCACAGGGATCAGCTGTTTGACCGGGACGGGGCCTGGGCGGCGAGCGGCCGCGCCAATCCGGAGCTGCTCAACCGACTGATGTCCACCCCCTACTTTGCCGCCGAGCCACCCAAAAGCACCGGCCGTGAGACCTTCAATGCCAACTGGCTTGAGCAGGCCCTGACGGGCCTGGAGCTGACGCCTGCGGATGTGCAGGCAACCCTGTCGGAAGTTACGGCAGCCAGCATTGCCGAGGCGGTACACCTGTTTGCGGACGGTGGGGAACTACTGATCTGTGGCGGTGGCGCCAAGAACAAAAACCTGCTGTCCCGCCTGCAGCGGAGACTGCCCACCTGGTCGATTTCCAACACGAATATCTACGGGATTGATGCTGACTGGCTGGAAGCGGTAGGCTTTGCCTGGCTGGCCCGGCAGACACTGCTCGGTCTGCCAGGTAATTGCCCCGGCGTCACCGGGGCCCGGAAAGAAGCCGTTTTGGGGGCAGTCTACCCGCCCTGAGTTCGCCTTTTGAGCGGATACGAACCCAATCGGCGTTATAGGGAGAAGGAGGAACCGCAGCCACAGGTCGAGGAGGCATTGGGGTTTTGCACAACGAAACGAGAGCCGGACAGGCCCTCTTCATAGTCGACATTGGCGCCCACCAGATAGGGATAGCTCATGGCGTCAACCAATACTTGTATACCATCTTTTTCAATAACAGCATCATCCTCAGCGACCAGTTCGTCAAAAGAGAAGCCGTATTGAAATCCTGAGCAGCCGCCACCGGTGACGAATACCCTGAGCTTCAGGTCTGGGTTGCCTTCCTCTTCCAACAGGTTCTTTACCTTGGCCACAGCGTTATCTGTGACAACCAGTGGCACAGGAGAAAAGGATACAGCTTCTGACATAAGTCTCTCTCACCTCAGCAGGACTTTTCCGGCTGGCATAAAAGCCAAACAGAACGCGGCCCGGGGGCACATCATGCTTAAACCCAGGAAATCAGTCAAGTATATGGGCAAGCGCCCCTGCAACCACCGCAATAGCGTGAGTGCCCGGCACAGAGAATGACCTAGGAGGCTTCAATCACGGTCTCATCTTCCGTGTAGCCAATCCTTTGGGGCTCGCCGGCGGTGCTGATATCCACGTTGGAGACCAGCGCGCCATTCACCTGCGCCCCTTTGACCATCTCGATCAACTTATAGTGTACATTGCCCTCCACCATCGCCTTGGCGGCCAGCTCCAGATGGCGCGCAGCATACACATCACCATTCACATGGCCATTGATGACCACCTGGGGCACGCGGATCTCCCCTTCGATAATACCGCCCTCAACAATTTGCAGGCGCGCCTCACTGTCGCTGTTGGCGCTGACATTACCTTTCACCTTGCCTTCGATCACCAGATTTCCGCGAAAATGGATATCGCCGGACACTTCGGTCTGGCGCGCAATCAGGGTCGTGTGGTTACTACCGTTACTGGCCATAGTGGTTTGTTTCTCTTTTTTTCTCAACATATTCTCCAAAACCTCATGCCTGTGGCATCGTTGCTAGCTTTTCTGAACCAGCCAACCGTAGCGCTGTTCAATATTGAACCCTTTGCGCCCGGTGGATTTGAGCAACAACTCCACACCCTCGGGCACAAATCCCTCCGGTAAGCGCAGCTCGCCCTCGATATTCTGGAAATACTTGAAACGCAACGCAATGGACTCGCTATCCACCTGCTCGGACAACGCTTTCAGGGGATAGCGCTTCAGCTGTCCATCCTGGCGCCCCACTACAGTAAAAGTGGCTGATCCCCTGACCACATTGCGCCGCGCCGCCGACTGCTGCACCTGCAATTTGTACTGGTACATTCTCGCATCGGCAGTTTGCGAAAGGATAAAGCGGCCAATAGAAACGCCCTCGCCACCATCCGCAGGCGCCATAACGCCACGGTAAAAAGAAATCTCCTGCTTCAGTTCAGCAATCTGATTTTCTTTTTGCACCAGTTCAGCGCGCACAGCCTCGCTGGCCTTGTCACCGATTGCCAGGGACTGTTCAGCGGTTGTCGCGCGCATACGCAGGACTTCATTTTCGCCCTTAAGGGCCGCCAGGTGCTCCAGTACTTTACTGTGCTGCAAAGTCTTTTCATCCAGACTTTTGCGCAATTGGTACTGCCCAGCGAAATAGGAGCCGGCAGCAGTGACCAGGACCCACAGAGTGACACCAACGGCGGTGAAAACACCAGAAAAGGGTTTATGGGGTACCACCTTCATGCGGTACTGCTTGCTGCCTTTAACTTTGAGCTCCATAAAGTCCGTTGCGTTTTATTCGGGTTTTATCGATTGTCTTCGGTATCCCGATTCTAAGGCAGTACCGCCGGACTCTCCAAGCCCAAGGTCTCACTCAGGCCAAACATAATGTTCATATTCTGAATCGCCTGAGCTGAAGCGCCCTTGGCGAGGTTGTCGATGACTGACATAACCAGCAGCGTACTCCTTCCCTGAGGTTGCATCACAGAGAGGCGACACAGATTGGTGCCTCTCACACTGCGTGTCTCCGGGTGACTGCCAGGGGGCAGTACATCTACAAATGGCTCATCCCTATAGCGGTTTTCAAACAGCGCCTGAAGTTCGGCAGCTGACAAATGCCCTTTGGCTTGTGCCAGCAGAGTGGCGTGGATACCCCTGACCATCGGCAACAGATGTGGCACGAAAGTAACTTGTGCGGGGTTGGCCCCCAGGGGCTGAACCCGGCTCAGGCCCTGCTCGATTTCCGGCAGGTGCCGGTGACCGGAGGCGCAATAGGCGCGGAAATTATCGCTGTTTTCTGCCAGAATCAAGCCTGTTTTGCCCTGGCGCCCGGCACCACTGGCACCGCTGGCGGCACTGGCTATCAGCCCTTCGGGCTCCACCACATCCGCTTCCAACAAGGGAATCCAGCCCAGCTGAATCGCAGTGGGGTAACAACCGGGGCAGGCGACCAATTGGGCCCCCGCAATCTCGGCGCGGTTGACTTCGGGCAACCCGTAGACGGCCTCCTGTGCCAGTGCCGGCGCTCCATGCGCCTGGCCATACCAGCGCTCCCAGGTGGGAATGTCCCGCAGGCGAAAGTCTGCAGAGAGATCAATCACCCTTATGCCCCGCTCGAGCAGAGGCGGAACCTGGGCCTGGGCAGCACCGTGCGGGGTGGCGAAAAACACCACGTCACAATCGGCCAACTGGTCGATATGCGGTTCGCAAAAAGCCAGCTCACAGTGGCGGCGCAGACTGGGGAAAAGCGCCGCCACGCGGGTGCCTTTGCGGGAGCGGGAAGTGATGGCGGTAACTTCAGCCTGTGGATGTATCGCCAAAAGCCTCAACAGTTCCAGCCCCGTATAGCCGGTGCCACCGACAATTGCTACCTTGATCACCTTGCTAGAATCTCCCGGCAAATCCACCAACTGGGACAATAATCATAAAACCAGCAGAGCACTTTATCACAAGCTCCAGTACTTGAAGGATCGGCGGTGTCACAGCGCCCCAGGAAATTACTCAAGAATACGCTAGCCCGGTGTGTGCCCCGTACAAACACGCTTGAGCATGTGCGTTTGCAGCTTTCCGCGAGAGAGGCCCTGGTACCACTGGCGGGTTTGGGGCTGATTATCGGTATTCTGGCCGGCGGCGTGACCATTCTGTTCCGGCTGGCGATGGAGTGGCCCACCACATTTTTTTTATCGGTGCCGCAGAATTATGAATCCCTCTCGCCCCTTTGGCGGTTTGTCCTGCCGGTACTGGGCGCTTTGGTGATCGGCTTTATCTACTGGCCACTCAGCCCCAAACACTACGACGTCGGCGTGGTACACGTGCTTGACCGGCTCTACAACCACCAGGGGAAGATGCCGGTACAGAATGCACTCCTACAGTTTTTTGCCGGTGCCATCATCCTGATCAGCGGCCATTCGGTGGGGCGCGAAGGCCCCGCAGTGCATCTCGGCGCGGCCAGCAGCAGTGGCTTGGCGCGCGCCCTGCACCTGCCCAACAACGCCGCACGCAGCCTGCTGGGCTGTGGTGTGGCCGCAGCCATCGCCGCGTCTTTTAACACCCCTCTGGCCGGTGTGGTGTTCGCCATGGAGGTGGTTATGCTGGAATATTCCGTGGCCGGATTTCTACCGGTCATGCTGGCGGCGGTGGCCGGCAGCACCCTTACCCAGCTTACCTTCGGGCGCGAACCGGATTTCAATGTACCGGCAATCCAGCTCAACTCCCTGGCAGAGCTGCCCATTCTCCTTGTCTGTGCCCTGGCCATCGGTTTTCTGGCGGCCCTATTTATCAGGGCCCACCGCAGCTTTGCACGCCAGCAATACCGCTCGCCTTTACTGCGCTTTCTGCTGGTGGGCCTGGTGACCGGAACCCTTGGTATCTGGGTACCGGAAATTCTCGGCGGCGGTTACGACACCCTGCAAATGGCAATGCTCGGCGAACTCGGTATCACCACCCTGGCTGTGGTGGTCGCGGCCAAGTTGGTGGCCACGGCCCTGGGCTCCGGCCTGGGCATTCCCGGCGGGGTGATCGGGCCCAGCCTGATTCTCGGCGCCTGCCTGGGCGGAATCGCCGGCGGACTCGCCAATCTGTGGCTGGGCCAGCACGCTGCCAGCCCCGGTTTCTATGCCATGGTGGGCATGGCCGCGATGATGGCCGCGATGCTGAATGCGCCACTGGCGGCCTTGCTGGCCATACTCGAGCTGACCTACAACCCCAACATCCTGTTTCCCGGAATGATGATGATCGTTGTGGCCACAGTGGTGAGCAGACAACTGTTCTCCACCCAGGGCATCTACCAGGAGACACTGCGGGCATTGAACAGGGCCGGCACCCCGAGCTGGCGCCAGCAGATGCTCAGCGGTGTCGGCGTCGCCAGTGAAATGGACCGGCACTTTATCGTAGCGCCACAAATGATCACCCTGCAACAAGCCAGGGAATACATCGCTCAGCACCCCCAGTGGATCCTCATTGACCTACCCGATGAACCCTCGCCACAGTTACTGCGCGCCGCTGACCTGGCCACGTTTCTTCAGGGCGACGAAAAAGGTGAGATCCCGGAAAGTACTGCTTCAAAAGAGACGGGAAGTGCCAAAGCGCAACTGCGGATCGATCTGCTGAAAATACCCGGTGAGCGCAAACAATTGGCGGAATTGAACTGGTACGCCACGCTGCTGGAGGCCCAGCAAAAACTGGAGAGCACCGGCGCCGACGCCCTGTACATCAGCCGCCACCAGAGCGGCCCGCTGGACAATCGCATCGCAGGCATTATTCTGCCGGTACAAATCGATAACTTTTACCGGAAATAAGCAGATTCCGATTTCATTTTCGAGGGGATATCCAATGCCGTGGGTTAAGGCTTTTCACATTATCGCCATGGTGAGCTGGTTTGCGGCACTATTTTATTTACCGCGCCTTTTTGTCTATCACGTGGACGCCACAGATGCCATCAGCCGCGATCGCTTCTGCATTATGGAGCGGCGCCTGTATCGCGTTATTGCCATCCCCTCCATGATCGCTACAGTCGCCCTGGGTATCTGGCTGTACAGTTTTAACACCAGTTACTACACGGCCGCAGGCTGGATGCATGCAAAGCTCGCCTTTGTGATACTGCTGCTGGCCTATCATCATATGTGTGGCGCCTATGTGCGTAAATTTGCCCAGGGCAGCAATACCCGCAGTGGGCGCTTTTTCCGTGTTTTCAATGAGCTTCCGACTCTGACACTGATCGCCATTGTCATCCTGGTGGTGGTTAAACCCTTTTAATTTGGCGTTTAGTACTACCAAGTATCGTCGGCCCAGCAACTAGAATTAGCCGCACAGCTATTAGCAGTCACCCAGATCTCCTATGGACACACCACAGCCCATTATCCTGACTGTCACTCACCACGACCCCAGCGGCAGTGCCGGCATCGCGGCAGATACCGAGACGGCAGTCAGTCTCGGCTGCCACGCAGCCTCCGCCGTCTCTGCCATCAGTGTCGGCAATACCGGTGAGCTGCTCGGGGTGGCGCCGATAGACGACAGCCTGCTGGTGGAACAGACCCGAACGGTTCTCGAGGATATGCCGGTGGCGGCCATCAAGATCGGCTATCTGGGCTCGGTGGAAAATGTGCGGGCGCTGCACAGCGTACTGAGGGACTATCCGGATATCCCGGTGGTTATCGACCCGGATGCCACACTGGCGGACAAGGAGAGTGTTCTAGCCCCGCCGCTCTGGTCAGCCATGGCGTCCCTGCTGCTGCCCCATGCCACCATGGTCTGCCCGAACCGGCGCGAGGCCCGCGCCATGGCGGTAGAGGCGGATGTGCTGGATGCAATGGCGCAGGAGTTGCTGGAAGGGGGCTGCCGCTACCTGCTGCTCACCGGTGTCCCCCGTGAACAACAGTTGCAAAATCGCCTCTACGACGTGCGCGGGCTGATCCGCGAATTTCACTGGGAGAGACTGCCGCCGGCAGCCTACGGGGTTTGCGGAACCCTGGCCACCGCTATCGCCTGCCACATTGCCCATGGCCTGACCATCATTGAGGCGGTAAGCCGCAGCCAGCAGTACACCTGGAGCGCGATCAGGGACAGCCGCCGGTTGGGCATGGGCAGGCCAATCCCCAACCGCCTCTTTTGGTGTGGGCGCTGAGCAGCCTTACCCTCCGCTCTCCCCCCTTCAGATGGAAGTCCCGCACGCAATCGGGCTTGGAGCGCCTGACTGCCCTGTCGGCCACCGCCTTTAGAACCAGCGCCTATCAATCTGCACATTGTCCTGAAAGCCCACCACCCCGATAATATTGCGCTGATCCTTGTTTTTTGCGCAATTTGTGAAGAAATTCTATGAGTACATCCGAGCAGCTCTTTGCACAGGCACAACAATTTATCCCCGGCGGCGTTAACTCACCAGTACGGGCCTTTCGCGCAGTGGGCGGCACGCCGCTGTTCATCCGCCGAGCCAAAGGTGCCTACCTCTACGACGCGGATAACCAACGCTACATCGACTATGTGCAGTCCTGGGGCCCGATGGTGCTGGGCCACGCTCACCCCGAAGTCATTGCAGCGGTGGTGAAGCAAGCCCAATCCGGCCTGAGCTTTGGTGCACCTACCGAACTGGAAACCGAGCTGGCCGAGGCACTCTGTCGCCTGTGGCCAAATATGGACCTGGTGCGCTTTGTCAACTCCGGTACCGAGGCCACCATGAGTGCCATCCGCCTGGCGCGCGGCTATACCGGACGCGACAAAATTGTAAAGTTCGAGGGCTGCTACCACGGCCATTCCGACGCCCTGCTGGTGAAAGCGGGCTCCGGCGCCCTGACCATGGGCGTGCCCTCCTCCCCCGGTGTACCCGCGGCCCTGGCAGACAATACCATCACCCTCAACTACAACGATGTGGAGGGCGTGCGCGCCTGTTTCCGGGAGATCGGTGACCAGATCGCCTGTATTATTGTCGAGCCCGTGGCTGGCAATATGAATTGCATTCCGCCGCTGCCCGGCTTTCTGGAAACCCTGCGCGGAGTCTGCGACCAACACGGCGCGGTACTAATTCTCGACGAGGTGATGACCGGTTTCCGCGTCAGCCTGACCGGTGCCCAGGGCTTCTATGGCATTGAGGCGGACCTGACCACACTCGGCAAAGTGATCGGCGGCGGTATGCCAGTGGGCGCCTTCGGCGGCAAGCGCGAGATAATGGAACAGATCGCCCCTTTGGGCCCGGTGTACCAGGCGGGTACCCTATCCGGTAACCCGGTGGCCATGGCGGCAGGCCTGGAAACCCTACGCCTGGTTGAAGCGCCCGGCTTCTACCAACAGCTTGTTGCCAAAACAGGCCGCTTGGTGGAGGGCCTCCTTAAGGCCGGCAGGGCTGCGGGTATTCCTTGCACCGCCAATCAGGCCGGTAGTATGTTCGGCTTTTTCTTTAGTGAAGAACCCCAGATAAGCAACTACCAGCAGGTCATGGCGTGTAACAACGAGCGCTTTAACCGCTTCTTCCACGGCATGCTTGAAGAGGGAATCTATCTGGCACCAGCTTCCTATGAGGCCGGTTTTATGTCTGCAGCCCACACCGATGAAGATATCGAGGACACGATCGCCGCCGCTGAGCGGGTCTTCGCTCGCCTCGACTGATTGCCCCCTACTCTGGCACCCGCAATGGCGCGGGTGCTGTTACCCATAACCAATTTCACCTCTTGCGTGCCAGTCGGATCACCACCCTTGACGCGCTTCATAGCACCGGTTGCCGTACCCCCAATGACTGGCAAAGCTTCTCCGAGCAGTCGGCACGCTGCGGGAGGACTATGTGCGCCAACCCCAAATCGTCAATCGTCTCCGTCCCCAGCACCACAAGTGGAAAAATCACCCGGAGCGGCAATTTGATATGATGCCGCCCATTGCGGTCGCGGGGTCCCCGCGGCTCCTGATGGTAGTGATAACCGGAGAACCTTTCCCATGGGTCATAATCTCGGCCGCGGTGCCTATCCCAACACCCGCCTGCGCCGCCTGCGCGCCCAGGGATTTTCCCGCCGACTGGTGCGGGAAACCCAGCTCAGTAGCGATGATCTAATTCTGCCGCTGTTTGTGATCGAGGGCCGCAACAAAACCCAAAGGGTGGCGTCAATGCCGGGGGTGCAGCGCTTGAGCGTCGACCTGCTGGCGAAAAAGGCCAAGTCCCTGCAAAATTTGGGGATCCCCGCTGTGGCACTATTCCCAGTGGTCGACCCCATCCATAAGAGCGACGACGCCCGCGCCGCCCACGATGCCGACGGACTGGCCCAGCGCGCAGTGCGGGAATTGAAAAATGCGGCGCCGGAACTGGGCGTAATTACCGATGTAGCCCTGGACCCATTCACCAGCCACGGCCAGGATGGCCTGATGGACCACAGCGGCTATATTGTCAACGATGAAACCGTCGAGGTACTGGCGCAGCAGGCCCTGTCCCACGCCGCTGCGGGTGCGGATATAGTGGCGCCCTCCGATATGATGGATGGCCGTATCGGCGCCATCCGCGAAGCCCTGGAGTGTGCGGGCCACACCAATACCCTGATCATGTCCTACGCCGCCAAGTACGCCTCCGCCTATTACGGCCCCTTCCGCGATGCCGTGGGTTCCGCCGGCAACCTGAAAGGCGGCAGCAAGGCGAGCTATCAAATGGACCCCGCCAATACCGACGAAGCGCTACACGAATGCGCCCTGGATCTGCAGGAGGGTGCGGATATGGTGATGGTGAAACCGGGTATGCCCTATCTGGATATTGTGCGCCGGGTGAAGGAGGCGTTGCGCGTGCCCACTTTCGCCTACCAGGTGAGTGGAGAATACGCGATGCACTGTGCGGCCTTTGAAAACGGTTGGCTTCAACGCGAGGCGGTGATTCTGGAAAGCCTGCTGGCGTTCAAACGCGCTGGCGCCGATGGCATTCTCAGTTATTTTGCCGAGGAATCCGCACAACTTTTGCAGGGATAAAAGCCCTGAAGCGGATATACCGGTTGTAGTCCCACGACCAACCTTCAGGGCCACTGGTCTTCCAGTGCGGGGCCTATGGGCTGCGCCTCCTCGATGGGCACGCCGCTGGACTCTACTTCGACAGGCTGCGAGCGGTCCCGATCGCTGGGAAGCTCGATCGGCTCGTCCTCAGAGCCCGGCGCAGGTCCGAACTCTTCCGCATCATCCCCGCTCAGCTGCTCCCACAACTGGCGGCGACGCTCATCGCGCAGTTGCTGCTCGCTGGGGTTTACACCCCAGCCCGGCGTCATCTGCTCCTGCGGCGCCACTTCACTGCGATCCCCGCCAAACAGATTGCGGAACCAGCGCCAGCGATCACGTCCCCGGCATTCCGGTGCCGGCTGCAGGTGTGTTTCGTAAGAGAAAGGTATCTCGGAGCCACCGCGGCAGTAGTCGGGATCCATATACTGGCCGCGCGCATTGACCGATTTGAACTCTACCCCCCGCGGCGGCTCTATCAGTCCGTGCTGGTGGGGCAGCTTGCGCATGATTTCCGTCCAGATCGGCAGGGCACCGGTGGAACCGGTGAGCCTGGTGCGCTCGTTGTCGTCGCGTCCCAGCCATACTACCGCGGTAACATCCGGGGAAAAACCGGCAAACCAACTGTCGCGGTTGTTGTTGGTGGTGCCGGTCTTGCCTGCAAAGGCGACACTGCGTGGCAGACGCTTTGCGAACCTGCGCCCGGTGCCTTCGCGCATGGCCTGCTCCAGGCCCCAGCGCAGCAGGTAAGCCGGTACCGGATCCACGCCACGATGGGTGTGGCTCCGGAAATGCTGGACGCGCCCTCCCTCTGCATCGGCTACCGCCAACAGTGTGCGCGGCTGCACGGTTTCGCCGCCGTTGGCAATGGTCTGGTACATGCCCGCCACCTCGAAGGGGGTCATCTCTACGGCACCCAGCAGCAGCGCCGGCACACGCGGCAGATGGGCTTCTACGCCCAGGCGGCGAATCGTCTGGCGCACATTTTGCAGCCCCAGATCGAGACCCAGGTGGGCGGTGGCCAGATTGTAGGATTTGGCCAGAGCCACGTATAACGGGATCTGACCGTGGGCGCGTTTGTCAAAATTCTGCGGCATCCAGACATCGCCATCCGCTTCCTCAATGCGAATCGGGGCATCGTCCAGCAGTGTGGCCAGATTGTATTCCAAAGGCCGTTCCAACGCGGTGAGATAGACTGCCGGCTTGATCAGGGAACCCACTTGACGGCGGGCCTCCAGTGCGCGGTTAAAGCCGGGGTAATCCGGGTCGCGGTCTCCCACCATAGCCAGCACATTGCCACTGTTATTATCCAGCAACACGGCGGCCGCCTGCAGGGAGTTAGCCTCGATACGGCGTTCCTTCTCCAGCGCTTGCACACCGTTGCTGACTGCCTCCTCGGCCAGTTTCTGCACCGAGGGCGCCAGGGTGGTGTAGATCCTCAGGCCCGCGGTACGCAACTCCTCATAGGAGTAGTAAGGCCGCAATTCCTCCAGCAAGCGCTCGGTAAAGGCCGGATAAGGATTCTGCGCAGTGACCCCGTCCTTGACCACCCCCAAGGGTTTTGTCGAGTACAGTGCGTATTGTGCCTGGGTGATCAGCCCCTGCGCCTGCATCAAACCCAGCACAGTGTTGCGACGCGCCTGCGCGCGCTCCGGATGGCGCCGGGGATTGTAATAGGATGCGCCCTTTGCCAGGCCCACCAGCAGAGCTACCTGGTGGGGCTCCAGGGTATCCAGGGGTTGCTGGAAATAGAACTCCGACGCCAGGCCGAAGCCGTAGATGCCGCGGGCGCCCTGCTGGCCCAACCACACTTCATTGATATATTCCTGCAGGATATAGCCCTTGTCGTAATGCATCTCCATCAACACCGCCATCAGCGCCTCGTTGATTTTGCGCTGCAGGCTCGGCTTGTGGTCAAAGAAGATGTTTTTCACCAGCTGCTGGGTGATGGTGGAGCCGCCCTGAACCAAACGCCTGGCCTTCATATTGGCCACCATGGCGCGGCCGATACCGCGGGGCGAAATACCGAAATGGTGGAGAAAATCCTGGTCCTCAACTGCGATCAGCGTGTTTGCCAGCAACGGGGGAATATCAGTGAAACGCACCGGATTGCGATCATCGCCACCACCGAGCAGGGAACCGATGTTGGCGGCGTCCAAGCGAAATTCGGGCAGGCGCTGGCCGTTGCCATCGCGCAGGTTGCTGATTTCGTCGTTGCGCAGGCGGAAAGAAACCTCTGCCCCGGCCCTGCGGCCATCGGAGTGGATAAAGTCGCGGCGCCACACCCGGTAGTCCATGCTCTCCCGAGTCCAGGAACCCGGCTCACTGAGTACTTTCTGCTCGCGGTAATTGAGGGCGGAGAATTCGGAGGCCAATTCACCTGGATGCATCATCATGCCTTCACGCAGAACCAGCGGTCGCGCGTAGACTCGCGCAGGCAACTGGTACTGACGGCTGTCCAGGCGCTCGCGCAGCTGCACATCCAGGTACACCATGTAGCCGGCCAGGGCGAAGGCCCCCAGCAGGGCCAGCAGGAACAGAAACTTGAGCCAGCGATAGCGCCTCTTCGGTGTAGACGCCTTAGTGCGCCGACGTTTCGTCGAAACCATAGAAATGTGGTATCCAGCTGCCAATTCAGTACATCATGCGATAGCCGGAAGGGCATCAATGCCCTGTCGCCGCCACAGGCAAGGTACCAGCCGGTGGCAGCTCCGCTGGTCTATTGCCGCCGATTCTGAGCCTGTGCCAGTGGGGGGAAACCTCCCCACACCGCCCAAGCGACCTCTGCCTGTCAATTGATCATTTAAAGAGGTTATTCACGCCTTTGCGAGGATTGACCGCTGTTTCCCTGCATAAGTTCACATTGGAGCACCCAGTGCCGTTATAAAGGCTGCTGTGCTGAAGTCAAATCCACCACCTTGCACTTAGCAGAATCACAGCCATAATGCGGCGTAAATCCATACAAAAAGCCCGAAAAGGATAAATATGCAGCAATACGACCTCTACGGCATCGGCGCCGCCCTGCTGGATACGGAGATCGAGGTTTCGGATGAAGACTTGTCCGCACTTGGCGTTGAAAAGGGGCTGATGACCCTGGTAGACGATATTCGGCAACAGCAACTGCTGGATGCTCTGCGGGACAACCTTATGACCGCCAAGCGCGCTTGTGGAGGTTCCGGCGCCAACACAGTGATTGCCGCCAGCTACTTCGGTCTGCGCACCTTCTATTCCTGCAAAGTTGCCGCAGATGACAATGGAGACTTTTACCGCAACAATCTCACCGCCGCAGGGGTCGACTACCCGGCCGGCCTGCGTCGGGCCGGCATGGGTACCACCGGCAAGTGTTTGGTTCTGATCACCCCCGATGCAGAGCGCAGCATGAACACTTACCTGGGTATCAGTGAAAAACTGTCTGTCGAGGAACTGGACAGTGAAGCCCTGGCAGCGTCACATTGGGCTTACATCGAGGGCTATCTGGTCTCCTCGGAAACCGGGCGCAAAGCGGCAATCGCCCTGCGCAAACAGGCACAGCAGGCGGGTGTAAAAACTGCCCTGAGCCTCTCCGACCCAGCCATGGTGCAGTTCTTTGGCGAAGGCTTGCGGGAGATGGTTGGCGACGGCGTGGATATGCTGTTCTGCAACCGGGATGAGGCTCTGGGCTTTACCGGTAGTGGGTCTCTCGATGCCGCTGCAAACACCCTGCGCGACTACTGCCGTAGCTTTGCCATTACCCTCGGGGCCGATGGTGCATTGATCTGGGATGGCACCCAGGTACGTCGGGTGCACAGCCCGCGCGTTCATGCCATCGATACCAATGGCGCCGGGGATATGTTTGCGGGGGCCTTCCTCTACGGCATTAATCGCGATATGCCCTTTACAGAGGCCGGAGAGCTGGCCTGTCGAGCCGCCGCCCAGGTAGTCAGCCAGTACGGACCCCGCCTGCGGGAGGCGCAGCACCCGGAGCTGCTTGCAGCAGTTATTTAAACAGGAGAAAGAGAGAGCGCTCAATCACCGATCACCGGAAGCCCCGTCGCAGGGGCAATGCCGAACCCCTGGGCATAATCCACCCCCATCCGGTACAGTTTCTCCATCACCTCCGGGCTTTCCACATATTCTGCGATGGTGCTGATGCCCATACACTTGGCCAGGTGGTCGATGGTGCTGACCATGGCGCTATCGATTTCATCCTCGAGCATATTACGCACGAAACTTCCATCAATCTTGAGAAAATCCACCGGCAACTGGCGCAGGTAAGCCAGCGAGGAGACACCGCGGCCAAAATCGTCGAGAGCGAAACTGCAACCGGCGGCGCGCAGCTTATGAATAAAAACCAGCGCCCTTTCCAGATTGTTGATGGCGCTGGTCTCGGTAATCTCAAATTGTACCCGCGAGGCAGCAATCCCCGTCTCCACCAGTTCCTGAGAGACGAAGCCGGCAAACGTATCATCGCCGAGACTGATACCGGAAATGTTTATGGCGTAACTGGCCCGGGGGACCCCGATTTTCTGCTCCCGCGCCATATAATGAAAAACGCGCCGGACCACCCAACGATCCACCTCTTCAATCAGTCCATAGCGTTCCGCGGCGGGCAGGAACAGGCCCGGTGAAATCACCCCGCCATCGCGACCGAGCATCCGCACCAGGATCTCGTAGTGATGCAGTTTGCGCCCACCTTTCAGGGAGATGACCGGCTGGCGATAGAGAATCAGGCGATCTTCCCGTAAGGCGGCATGAATTTCCGCAACCCAGGTGGTTTCCCGGCGCCGCTCCAGGACCTTGCGGGAGCCTCCAAACAGCTTGACCCGGTTTCGCCCCTGCTCCCGCGCCGAACAACAGGCATCGTTGGCGGAGGCCAGCAGCTGGCTGGCGTTGGAAGTAAAGCAATCCACCCCCACAACCCCGATCGAGACTGCCACGCGATTGCTGTTGCCCTCCCACTCAAAGCTGAAGGCCTGTACGGCATCCCGCAGGCGTGCCACCACCCGGCCACCCTCCCCCAGTGTGCAGTCCCGCAGCAAAATAGCGAACTCATCACTGCCCACGCGGGCAAACAGGTCGGCACTGCACAGGTTGTGCTGTAATAAAGCCACCAACTGCACCAGCAACTGATCCCCGGCGACAAAACCCAGGGTGTCATTGATCACCTTGAACTGATAGACGTCCAGATACAGCAGGACATGGTGCTGGCGCTTATCGACACACTGGGCCAGAAGCTTCTGCAGCGCACGTTCGAAATACTGGCGGTTGGGCAGACGGGTGAGGGCATCGTGGCTGGTCTGCCAGCTGAGGCGCGTGGAAACCCGCTTTGCGGCGGAGGTATCCCGCAGTACCAGTACGTAATTTTTCAAGGTGCCGGCATCCCACAACGCCATCACCTGCAGGGTCACTTCCAGAGGAGCGCGGGCGCCGTCGCAGCGCAAGATGTAAGCCTGGATTTCGCGCATGCTGGGAACTTCGCGCACGGGAGCATCCGGCAGTGGCGACGGCAAGGACGCACCCTGAATATCACATAGCTGCAACCCTTCGTTAAGGGGCTGGCCGGGCAACAGACCGACCAGGTTGCCGGTCATTTCACTGATCAGGGGGTTGGCATAGAGAACGATCCCGCTGGCGTCGGTCACAATGACCCCATCGGCAACCTGCCCAAGTGCCGCCTCCGCCGCCTGCAGGCTGATTCCCTCACTGGGAGCCAAGCCTTTCTCCAACTGGGCCAATGGTCCCAAATATTCCGCGGAGTTAGGATCAAACAGTGTCACGGCCACACACTCGTAAAAGGCAGGGCTCCAGCCTGCCGAACCCCTCGGCAGAGGTAACCATGGGACTCTCCACACGGTATTTTGAGTAACTTTACCGACATTACCACTCGAGATTGCCGATTTTATTCAATGATTCAGCCTCCCTGTTGACCCCTTCAGTGCCTAAAGGGCACGCTCACAAGTGAGTGTACAGGAAATCTTTCAGTTTCCTGTCTTCGAATACCCGTTGCAGGGTTGCACCCAGTATGCCGTTCACCCGTGTTTCCACCTCCTCCCGGCTGGGTTTGACCAGATTGCGATCCGTGCCAGAGGCACTGTAGGTCCCGAAATAGGTTGCGGCACCCACTTTGACTTCCAGGTGAATTTCCGCGGAAGTGTCTATGGTGGTTGTGTAGACAATATCGGGACTGTTATAGGTAAGCCTCACCAGCCTCGCTACCACCTGCACCTGTGCGGCGGTGTCAGTCACGCGGAAAGACCAGTTGGCAAATCCCCGCCGCAGCCCCGTCGCTATCGCCTCCCCCGCATCATTGGCGACACTGATTCGGGACGTCTCGGAGTAGACCCCACCGAGAGAGCCCAAACCACCACCGGGCAATTCATTGATCCCTTGCACGCTCAGGGTATGGCCAGCCCCTATGCTATCCGCAGTGACCTGGAACTCAGGGTACACCTGAATCTGCAGCGGGCTATAGGCGCAACTGGCCAGGGCAAGGACCCCCGCAAGCAACCATAATTTCTTCATTTTTTCTCCCCCTTTTACTGCGATAAAAAACATGAACCCGTTTCATTTATGGTGCTGATGCTGATCCTTATCTACCCCATTCATGCGTATCACCGGCACCCGAATATCCAAACTCGGGGCATCCGCAAAGAATAGACGCAGCAGCAGCGTTTCCCCTGCCCGGAGACGGAATCCGTTGATCATCAGGTGCGCTCCACCAGGCGCCATCTGTAGCTGCTCTCCAGCGCCGATGGCCACTTGCTGCAGTCGGCGCATACGGCTGACACCACCTTTGCGCTCGGTGGAGTGCAGTTCGGCACGGCCATCTTTCACTTCCGGCAGCGCCACGGCAGTCAGCAGCAGCGCTTGTGCTCCGGTATTGTGGAAGGACAGATAGGCCGCGCTCATCGGCGCTCCCGGCGGTGTCTCACGGGCATAACCTTCCACCGCGAGGACCGGGGTAGTGCCCAGGGCCTGTGTCGCAAACAGCAATACTGTGCCAAAGACTATCCAGACTGATATCAAGGGTTTTTTCATTGGGCCTTCCCACCGGGTTGAACTAGAAGCAGCCGCGCGGGACTGCCGATTTTGATATCTCCCCGCACCCGGTAACCGGGTACAGCCTCGCGCAGTTGCTGGTAAATCCAGCGCCCCTCGGCATCATTGCGCGCGACAATAATAACGCGCAACTGCTCGCTGCGAATGCGCCGGGCCAAGCGGCGCAACTGCTCCGCGAGTTGCGCCGACCTGGAATTCAGTTCCGCTACCGAAAGACCAATGCTCTCTCCCTCGGGTAAGTCGAAGCGGGCGCGGTCTCGCTCACGGACCAGTTGTCGGCGCACTTCCGCCACCAGTGTATTGCCCGGTGCCAGCATCTCGGCGCGCTTGAGCAGCGCTTCCACCGCGCCAAAGCTGCGCTGGCGCAGAGCTTCACGGGCCTGTTCGACATAGGTAACTACAAGGGTCTGGATACCGGCCTCGGCCCGACGATTACCCGGATCCAATTGCTGCACGCGCAGGTAGTAATCATAAGCACTGGCACCGGCCGGTTGAGTCAGGTACCCCTTGAGCAGGGCCTGTTCGGCCCGCTTGAGAAAAAAAGTCACGTTGCTCTGGCGAATCTCTTCCTGTGAGGGCCCTGTCTTCTTGGGCGGGGGGATGGCCGGGGGCGGAATCGGTTTATTGGCGGAACAGGCCCCCAGCACACCGGTCACCAATAGACAGATCCCAAGGCTGTGAAGGCGTTCAAATGACGGCAAAACAATCTCCCACTGTTGTTTTTTTGTACCGCCGACACCGCTATACTGCACTGCCGGCGCGACTGAACCCCCACCCGGCGCAACAGTCAGAGCTGTACCTCCGACTATAATGAATTTTTTCATCAATGGCTGTGATGACCAAAACTTTCAGAAATAAGTTCCTCTCCCTGCTGGCAATCCTGTTGTTGGTGTCCGGCACCAGCGCCCAGGGGCAAAACCCCGGCGCTCCTTTTGCCACGCTCGATGCCACTTTGGACAATCCCTTTCTGCCGGTCGACGAAGCCTACCGGCAGGACCTGTTGCTGAGCGGCAGCCAGCTCAGTGCTATTTTTGAAATAGCCCCCGAGTACTACCTCTACCGCGAAAAACTCGCCCTCTACCGCATTGATAACGGACAAAAGACCGAATTGCCCCTGAGCCTGCCGAGCGGCAAGGTGATCTGGGATGACTATTTCGAGAAGGAGACCGAGGTCTATCGCGGTCAACTGGAAGTCCCCATCCGCCTGGCGGGCACCGGCAAAATCGTGCAGTTGGAGCTGCACTACCAGGGCTGCGCCGATGCGGGGCTCTGCTATCCACCACAGACCCGTCACTACAGCGTGGACACCGTTAGCGGCAGTATCCGGATGCTGGAGGCGCCCCCCCCCAGTACCGATACTTCGAATAACAATAGCTTCATCACTCTGCCCCTGGCGCTGTTATTTGCTTTCGCCGGCGGGCTGCTGTTGAACCTGATGCCCTGTGTTTTCCCGGTGCTCTCGATCAAACTACTGGCGGTGAGTCAGGCAGCGCAGAGTGCCAGCCAGCGCCACCATCACGGCTGGGCCTACAGCGCTGGCGTTATTCTGAGTTTTGTCACCATTGCCGCGGTAATGCTGGTGCTGCGCGCCGGCGGTGAAGCGATCGGCTGGGGCTTCCAACTACAGTCCCCCTGGCTGGTGGCCGCCCTGGCTTACCTGTTCTTTGTGATGGGGCTCAGCCTTTCCGGAGTCACCGAGCTCGGAAGCAGCCTGATGGGCATTGGCGGTCACCTGAACAACGGCCGGGGTTGGCGCGGTTCCCTCGCTTCCGGCGCCCTGGCCACTCTGGTGGCCAGCCCCTGCACGGCACCGCTGATGGGGTCTGCACTGGGATTCGCTGTGACGCAGCCGGCTGTGCCGGCACTCAGCATTTTTGCCGCCTTGGGCGCCGGTATGGCCGCGCCTTTCCTGTTGTTGACTTACCTACCCGCACTGGCGGAGAAGCTGCCGCGCCCCGGCCCCTGGATGGATCGCCTCAAGCAATTGCTGGCCTTCCCCATGTATCTGACCGCAGTCTGGCTGCTGTGGGTTTTGGGGCGGCAAACCGGGGGGGATGGTGTTGCGCTGGCACTCACCGGCGCTGTCGCAATCGCCTTTGCCCTGTGGTTGTGGCCTCGCTACCAGTGGCGCTGGCTGCAGGGTTGTGTGGCGGCGGTGGCGCTGGCCTTTGCGGTGTTATTATTGCCGCGCCTCAGCACTCTACCCCAGGCCCAACAAGAATCCAGCGACTACTGGCAACCCTATTCGGCCCAGCAACTGGATGTCGCACGCAGCGAAGGTCGCGCGGTACTGGCCAACATGACCGCAGCCTGGTGCCTCACCTGTCTGGTGAATGAGCAAGTGGTGCTGTCGAGCGGTGCCGTGAGCCGTGCCATCGAACAACTCGGGATTGTGGCCTTCAAGGGGGACTGGACCAACCAGGACCCCCACATCAGTGCGCTGCTGGCCAAGTACAAGCGCACCAGCGTCCCCTTGTACCTTCTCTACCCCGCCGGCGGCGGTGAAGCCAAGGTCCTGCCGCAGATACTGTCGCGCAGTGAATTGCTGGCGGAGCTTGAGGCCGCCGCCCAAGGCGGGCTGAGCACCTCTTCTACCCCGTAAAGGGAAGCCCTGCCTTTACAGCCATTCATCTGGCCAATAAAGCCTCAACCCCTATATCTTGCGCCAACTTTAGGTAAATATCGCCGAATTGTCGCTAACTTCTATAAACCGCCCGGAATGCATGGACAGAGGGTCATTTTTGCGGCACACTCGAACAACACGGTCCAACTTCGGCTTAACCCGCGAAATAACCACGACAAATTCCTTTTTTGTGACTTTTTCGGCAACTTCCCCAGAGCAAACTATGGCCAAAATTCTTCTTCTGCACGGCCCCAACCTCAACCTGCTCGGCAGCCGGGAACCGCACATTTACGGTGCCACCACACTTGCGGAAATCAACCAGGCCGCCGAGCGCCAGTGCAAAGCGGCCGGCCACAAGCTGGAGACTATGCAAAGCAACAGCGAGTCGGCCCTGCTGGATCGCATTCACCTGGCTGCGACTACCGATGTCGATTTTATCGTCATCAACCCAGCGGCCTTTACCCACACCAGCGTGGCCCTGCGGGACGCCCTGGCGGCAGTTGCCATACCCTTTGTTGAACTGCACCTGTCCAACCCCCACACCAGGGAGACCTTCAGGCACCGTTCCTATCTTTCCGACTTGGCCTGTGGCGTAGTATCTGGCTTCGGCCCGCACAGCTACACACTGGCCCTACAGGCGGCCATACACCAGCTGGGTATGGCGCCCCGACATCAACGAGTCAAACCTGCGAGTGATTGAACTATGGATATCCGCAAAATTAAAAAACTTATCGAACTGCTCGAGGAATCGGATATCGGCGAGCTGGAGATCAAGGAGGGCGAAGAGTCCGTGCGCATCAGCCGCGGAGGTAGCGCTGCACAGCCCGCCGCTCCGGTGTACAGCGCACCCGCGCCTGTCGCCCCGGCGACGCCAGCGCCAAGCGCGGCCGTGAGTGAAATGGAATCCAAGCCGGAGACCAGTGGCCACGCGGTGAAGTCACCCATGGTAGGCACCTACTATGCGGCACCCAGCCCCGGTGCCGAGCCCTTTGTCAGGTTGGGTCAGCAAGTCAAGGTTGGTGATGTCATCTGCATTGTCGAGGCGATGAAGATGATGAACCAGATCGAAGCCGACAAGGCCGGCACTATCGAAGCCATTCTGCTGGAAGACGGCCAGCCAGTGGAATTTGATCAGCCGCTCGTGACCATTGTCTGAGCGGGGTAGTGACCATGTTTGACAAAATCCTGATCGCCAACCGGGGCGAAATCGCCCTGCGGATTTTACGCGCCTGTAAGGAAATGGGCATCGCCACAGTCGCGGTGCACTCCCTGGTGGACCGCAATCTAAAGCACGTGCGCCTGGCTGATGAGTCGGTGTGCATTGGCCCCAACCCATCACCGCAAAGCTACCTGAATGTACCGGCCATTATTTCCGCGATGGAAATCACCGATGCGGTGGCCGTGCATCCCGGCTACGGTTTTCTGGCTGAGAACGCCGATTTCGCGGAACAGGTGCAAAAGAGTGGCTTCACCTTTATCGGGCCCACCGCGGATGTGATCCGCCTGATGGGTGACAAGGTTTCGGCTATCGCCGCAATGAAAAAAGCCGGCGTTCCCACAGTCCCCGGCTCCGACGGCCCGCTGCCCGACAGCCGCGAGGGCTGTCTGGAGATCGCGCGCAAGGTCGGCTACCCGGTTATTATCAAGGCCGCCTCCGGCGGTGGTGGCCGCGGTATGCGCGTGGTCGAGCGTGAGGCGGATCTGGTCAACGCCATCGCCATCACAAAATCCGAAGCGCAAGCCGCTTTCGGTGATGCCACCGTGTATATGGAGAAATTCCTCCAGAACCCGCGCCATGTGGAAATCCAGGTGATGTCCGATGGCCAGGGCAACGCTGTGCATCTGGGCGACCGCGACTGTTCCCTGCAGCGCCGCCACCAGAAAGTGCTTGAGGAAGCCCCTGCTCCGGGGATTCCCGATGCCGTGCGCCGGGGCGTGCAGGAGGCCTGTGTACAGGCCTGTATCGAAATCGGCTACCGCGGTGCCGGCACCTTCGAGTTTCTCTACGAAGACCAAAACTTCTATTTTATCGAGATGAATACCCGCATCCAGGTGGAGCACCCCGTTACCGAAATGGTCACCGGTATCGACCTGATCAAGGAGCAGATCCGCGTCTGTGCCGGCGAGAAACTCTCCCTAACGCAGGAAGACATTGTCATTCGCGGCCATGCCTTCGAGTGTCGTATTAACGCGGAAGACCCGCGCACCTTTTTCCCGTGCCCGGGCACAGTGAACAACTTCCATATGCCCGGCGGCTTCGGGGTGCGCGTGGACTCCCACCTGTACTCAGGCTACTCGGTACCCCCCAACTACGATTCGATGATCGCCAAAGTCATCACCCATGGGGAGGACCGCGACACCGCCCTGGCGCGTATGCGCGTTGCCCTGTCCGAACTCGTGGTGGACGGTATCAAAACCAATATTCCCCTGCAGGAGGAACTGGTGCGGGATGAGGCCTTTGCCAGGGGCGGGGTGAATATCCACTATCTGGAGAAAAAGCTGGGGCTGTAATGCCGTGCCGGCCGGCACACATTGTGTAGCCCGACGACGAATCCCGGCGCCAAGGATGGCAGTAACCGCCGAAAACACCTATGCGCGAGCCCGCTCCAATCCGCAGTTACTCACCACGGAACCCCAATGCCCTGGCTACAACTTCGCGTCGATACTGATCGCGTGTATGCAGAAAAAATCGAAGAGGCTCTGCTTTTTGCCGGCGCCGTATCCGTCTCCCTGCAGGACAACGCAGATCAACCTATTCTCGAACCCGCTCTCGGCGAGGCGCCCCTGTGGGATCAGACACGGGTGACCGGCCTGTTCGATGCGGAAATCAACACTGCGGTCACAGAAGCCAAAGCCGCCGCCTTTCTCTGTGCACAGCTGCCCAATGCCCGCTGGAAGCCACTGGAGGACAGAGACTGGGAGCGCGAGTGGATGTCCCACTACAAGCCCATCCAGTGTCGCGAAAACCTGTGGATCTGCCCCAGTTGGTGTCAGCCCCCGCACCTGGAGACGACCAATCTGATGCTCGATCCCGGTCTTGCCTTCGGTACCGGCACCCACCCCACCACATTTCTGTGCCTGCAGTGGCTGGCCGGGGAACCTCTGCAAAGCCGCAGCGTGATCGACTTCGGTTGCGGTTCCGGCATCCTGGGTATCGGCGCCCTGCTCCTTGGTGCCGAACATGCCATGGGGGCCGATATTGACCCGCAGGCGCTGATCGCCAGCCGCGACAACGCCGCGCGCAACGGTATTGATCCCGAGCGCTTCCCTGTCTACCTGCCGGAACAGATGCCACGGGAGCCCGCGGATATCATGTTCGCCAATATCCTTGCGGGCCCCTTGATGGATCTCTCCTGCAAGCTGATTGGCCTGACCAGAGTCGGCGGGCGTATCTGTCTGTCGGGTATCCTCGCCTCCCAGGCGGAGCAGGTGAAGACGGCCTACAGACAGCATGTTGCATTCGATAAAGATCGGGAACAGGGGGGCTGGGTGCGCCTGAGCGGCACCCGTATTACCCAAATGCGCTAACCGCCACTACGCGGGGGCCGGGGAGGCTGGTAGACTTGACCGCAAAATACACTGCGCCACAATCGAATGTCCCAACTGGTTACCCGCTGCCCCCATTGCAACACCGCATTTCATGTCAACGAACAGCAACTGCGCGCCGCGCGCGGCGCAGTGCGTTGTGGCTCCTGCCTGCAGGTTTTCCGTGCAGATGAAAACATCGTCTTCAATGATAAAGACGCCAATATCTCCAGCAGCCTGGAGACACTGCTCGAAGACGACGACTTCCTGATCCACGATGATATGGAACTGGATGCCGTAGAACCGGCAACAGAGAAACGGCGGAAGTCCCTGACCAAACCCCCATCGACCCGACAACCAATGCCGGAGAGAGAGGCCGCGGCGGAACCGACCCCGGTGGATACGCACAGTGAGGGGGATTCAGCCTCCTCCATCGGGGATGCATTTGGTGATAGTGATTGGCAGGTACCGCGCCCTGAAAGGGTTCCGGAGGAAAGGCCCGAGGAAAACCTCGACGATGTGCTCAAGCCCGACGGAGATCCTGTCTGTGACTCAGACACTGCCCCCACCGGACTGGCAAACGCCCCACAGATCGGCGCCGGGAAAAAATCACAAAGCGATGCTTGCAATACACCCCCTAGGGCAGCACTGACAGCACAAGGGGCTTCCGAGCCTTTGGGGGCTGGAGAGCGCAGGGAGCCCTTTTTTACTTCCGTGGATAAAGTCGGTACGGAACCGGAAGGCGAGCCGCTGATTTCCTCCATTCAGCCAGCGCCTGTGGAAATAGTCTGGGGCTCACCACAGCAAACAGTTGCACGCCCCTGGCTTTGGGGGCTATTGCTGCCCCTGTTGGCTCTTACACTGCTCGCGCAGGTGGCTTATTTTCAGTTCGACAATCTCAACAAAAAACAGCCCTGGCGCAGCTTCTACGCCGCGACCTGCCCTTTGTTCGGCTGTTCCCTGCCCCAGCTCAGGGACCCCGGAGCCATACAGGCTTCCAACTTGATGGTACGCAGCCACCCCCAGCGCAAGGGAGCCCTGGTGGTGGATGCAGTCCTGCTCAATACGGCACCCTATCCCCAGCCTTTTCCCAGCCTGCTATTGCAGTTCACAGACCTGAAGGACAAAGCGGTAGCCAGCCGCCGGTTTACGCCTCAGGAATATCTCCAGGGCGAACTGGCGGGCCGCAAACTGATGCCGCCGGCAAGCCCGATTCATCTCGCCATCGAGATAGTGGACCCCGGTGCCGAAGCGGTAAACTACGAGCTGGATATCACACATTGAAGCTTGGTTTTATCCCAATATCTCCCATTAAATTGGCGCTTAAAACAACTAAAATTGACCACTCCGCAGGCTAAATGCACAGGGATCGATCAAATTGTCCGCTTTTTCGCTTTTCCAATACACCACCAGCCGCTATCATAGGCCGCTGTTTTGCCTGGGTCTTGAGCGGCCCCTCCCAGAGCCAACGGAGCTGCCGTGCCCACTGCCATAGGCCCCTATATTATCGACAGTCCGGTAATTCTGGCACCTATGGCCGGCGTGACCGACCGCCCTTTTCGCCAATTGTGCCGCCAACTCGGTGCAGGACTGGCAGTTTCGGAAATGGTGACGTCGGACACCCGCCTGTGGGGCAGCCGCAAGTCCCGGTTGCGCCTGGATCACTGCGGTGAAACGGCGCCCGTATCGGTGCAGATCGCCGGTAGCGACCCCGACATGATGGCCGAAGCCACCCGGGAGAATGTGCGTCGCGGTGCGAAAATCATCGATATCAATATGGGCTGCCCGGCAAAAAAAGTGTGCAAAAGGGCTGCAGGCTCAGCCCTGCTGAGAGATGAAAAGCTGGTTGCGGACATTCTCCGGGCTGTTGTGCAATCGGCTTCGGTTCCAGTGACACTGAAAATTCGCACCGGCTGGTGCCCGGATCTTCGCAACGGCATCACTATCGCCAAAATGGCCGAGGATGCCGGGATCGCTGCACTCGCGGTGCATGGCCGTACGCGCGCCTGCGGGTACCACGGGGAAGCTGAATTCGATACCATTGCCGACATTGTATCCAGGGTGAAAATCCCGGTTTTTGCCAATGGCGATATCACCAGTGCCGACAGAGCCCGCGAAGTGCTCGATTACACTGGCGCAGCGGCGGTTATGATTGGTCGCGCCGCACAGGGACGACCTTGGATTTTTCGGGAGATAGCCCATTTCCTCGCCACCGGTGAGCGGCTACCCGAACCGACATTGGATGAAGTCAGAGAAATACTGCTCACTCACTTAGGTGAGCTGCACCGGTTTTACGGTGAGCTGATGGGGGTCCGTATCGCCCGCAAGCACGTGGGTTGGTACTTGAAGACACTTGCGAACAGCGAGTCCTTCCGCAAGACCTTTTTCCAGATAGAGAGCGCAGAAGTACAAAATGCCAGCGTTCACGAGTGGTTTGAACGCCGAATAACGAGAGGGGCACAAGCGGCATGAACAATGACGTATTGATTCCGGATACTGGCAGCGAAGAGGTATCCTCCAGGGGGCAAACTCAATTAGCACAGCCTCAACAGCAATCCCTGCGCGATGCTGTTGAGCAGGCGATGGAAAACTACTTTCGCCATTTGGATGGCCAGATGGTGACCGAAGTCTACGACATGGTGCTGTCAGAGATAGAGGCACCCATGCTTGAGGTCGTGATGAAATATACCCGCCATAACCAGACCCGCGCCGCTCAGCTGCTGGGCCTCAACCGCGGCACGCTGCGCAAGAAACTGAAGCGCTACGGACTGCTGTAAGCCGTCGACAGAGTGAATAGCACGAAGGGGGTGAGGTCTCTCACCCCCTTCCCTATTCCCCCACCGTGATTTCCCCACCGCACAGAAAACCTGGCAGAAACCCGGTGGCGAATCCTTTGAAGAATCAGTTGGACCAAGTGCAATGACAGACAAGGTAGCGATCCGCCGCGCACTGATCAGCGTCTCCGACAAAAGTGGCATCATAGAGTTTGCCCGGCAACTCTGCGCAATGGGCGTTGAAATTCTCTCTACTGGCGGCACGCACCGCCAACTGGAAGAAAACGGCATTCCGGTCATGGAAGTCTCCAACTACACCGGTTTTCCCGAGATGATGGATGGGCGCGTGAAAACCCTGCATCCTCTGGTACACGGCGGCATCCTCGGCCGCCGCGGCACCGATGACGCCGTAATGGACGAGCACGGCATTGTCCCGATCGATATGGTGGTCGTGAATCTCTATCCGTTCACACAGACTGTGTCCAAACCGGGCGCCTCGCTGGAAGATGCAATCGAAAATATCGACATCGGCGGCCCCACCATGGTGCGCGCCGCTGCCAAGAACCACAAAGACGTCGCTATCGTGGTGAATGCCGGCGATTACGCAGGCATTGTCGATGAGATGAAAGCCAATGATGGCGCGCTCAGCTACGCTAGCCGCTTCGATCTGGCGATGAAAGCCTTCGAGCACACCGCCGCTTACGATGGCGCTATTGCCAACTACCTGGGTACTCTCAAGGGCAGCGAAAAGCAACGGTTCCCGCACACCTACAACAGCCAGTTCATCAAGAAACTAGATCTGCGCTACGGTGAGAATCCTCACCAGAAATCCGCTTTCTACACTGAGACCAACCCTGCCGAAGCGTGTGTTGCCACCGCCACCCAGTTGCAGGGTAAAGCGCTGTCGTACAACAATATTGCCGACACCGACGCAGCGCTGGAGTGTGTGAAAGCTTTTGACGAGCCCGCCTGTGTGATCGTCAAGCACGCCAACCCCTGCGGTGTGGCCGTTGCCAAAGCGCTCCACAAGGCGTACGACCTGGCCTTTGCCACCGACAGCGAGTCCGCATTCGGCGGCATTATCGCCTTTAACCGCACGTTGGACGGCGCCACAGCCCGAGCTATTGTTGAACGCCAGTTTGTCGAAGTGATCATTGCGCCATCCGTCTCCGCAGAGGCTAGGCAGGCTGTTGCAGAGAAGAAGAATCTGCGCCTACTGGTGTGCGGCCAGTGGAGTGCCAAACCCGTGCCAGAGCTGGACTACAAGCGCGTCAACGGTGGCCTGCTGATACAGGAGCGTGACGACGCTATCGTTACCACTGCAAATCTGAAAGTGGTCTCCAGGCGCCAGCCCAGTGAAAAGGAAATTCGCGACCTGTTATTTACCTGGAAGGTGGCCAAGTTCGTCAAATCCAATGCGATCGTTTACGCCAAGGACGGTCGCACCATCGGCGTGGGCGCAGGCCAGATGAGCCGCATCAATTCCGCGCGTATTGCCGCGATCAAGGCTGAGCAGGCAGGCCTCTCAGTGCAGGGCTCAGTGATGGCCTCAGACGCCTTCTTCCCCTTCCGCGACGGCATCGACAATGCCGCTGCCGCAGGCATCCAAGCGGTCATCCAACCGGGCGGCTCCCTGCGCGACGAAGAGGTGATCGCGGCAGCGGACGAGCACGATATGGCCATGGTCTTTACCGGCTTACGCCACTTCCGCCACTAGACAGGCGTGGGGCCGGGCTTGTGACAGCCCCAGTCTGGCGCAAGCATAGCGGCGGCAAAACTTTCCCCGCACCGATTCCGCGTTAAACTAGCGCATCAAATATCGGCTCAACAGGCCAATCGGGTCTATTTAGGGGGGATTTAACAGTGAATGTATTGGTTATCGGTGCCGGTGGCCGCGAGCACGCGCTGGCGTGGAAGGCATCGCAAAATCCGGCTGTGGGAACCGTATTTGTGGCGCCGGGGAATGCCGGCACCGCGCGTGAAACCGGGTTGCAAAACGTTGCCATCGGTGTGGACAACTTCTCCGCCCTGGCAGATTTTGCCGAGGAGAATGCGGTGGCACTCACCATTGTCGGCCCCGAGGCACCCCTGGTTGACGGTATTGTAGACTTTTTCAATGGCCGCGGCCTCGCCATTTTCGGCCCCCGCAAGAGTGCCGCCCAACTGGAGGGCTCCAAAGCCTTTACCAAGGATTTTCTCCGGCGTCACAAGATCCCCACCGCCGCTTACCGCAATTTCACCGAGATTCACCCGGCCATTGAATATATCCGTGAATGCGGTGCTCCAATCGTCGTGAAAGCGGACGGCCTCGCCGCTGGTAAAGGCGTGATCGTGGCGGAAACCGAACAGCAGGCCGAACTGGCAGTACGGGATATGCTGTCCGGTAACGCCTTTGGCGATGCCGGCTGTCGGGTGGTGATTGAGGAATTTCTGCAGGGCGAAGAGGCCAGCTTTATCGTGATGGTCGATGGCAAGAACATACTGCCCATGGCCACCAGCCAGGATCACAAGCGGGTTGGCGATGGCGATACTGGCCCCAATACCGGTGGCATGGGTGCCTATTCCCCCGCTCCGGTGGTCACCGACAGTATTTACCAGCGCATTATGAAAGAAGTGATTGAGCCTACCGTGCAGGGGCTGGCTGCAGAGGGCATGCCCTACACCGGCTTTCTTTACGCGGGGCTGATGATCGACCCGGAAGGGACACCGCGGGTCATCGAGTACAATTGTCGCTTTGGCGATCCGGAAACCCAGCCCATCATGATGCGCCTCAAGTCCGATCTGGTGGACCTGTGCCTGGCCGCCCTGGATAGCAAGCTGGACAACGCCAAGGCCGAATGGGACCCGCGTCCCGCCCTCGGTGTGGTGCTCGCTGCACACGGCTACCCCGGCAGCTACCGCAGGGGCGACGCCATTGGCGGCCTGGAGGGCGCTGACAGCGACCGTGCAAAAATCTTTCACGCCGGTACCGCCGAAGATGGTGACCGGGTGGTAACCAGCGGCGGTCGGGTCCTGTGCGCCACAGCCCTGGGCGACAGTGTTGCCGATGCCCAGGCCAATGCCTATGCGGCGGCACGCGGGATATACTGGGATGGTGTCTTCTATCGCAGGGATATTGGCTATCGCGCGATCGAAAGAGAAGAGGTCACTGCCGGTGAACAGCCATGAAAACTACACGGGACGATTGCACCCAGGGGTCAACGCAGCAGCGTGTGCCGCCTGTGGGTGAACGCCATCTGAGCGGGCTCGACCGCTTGCTTATTCAGGCGGACCGGGCCCTGCGCACCCTGAGCCCCGGCACACCCTGCCATGGGCGGCCTTCCCCCGCCAGGGCCGAGGCGGAAGCCGAACTCAGCAGCGCTGAGCGCAGGCATGCCGCCGGCTTGATGCGAGTCAATCACAGCGGCGAAGTCTGCGCCCAGGCGCTCTACCAGGGCCAGGCACTCACAGCGAAATTGCCGAAAGTGCGCAGTGAAATGGCACGCGCCGCCGATGAGGAGATCGATCACCTGGCCTGGTGCGAACAGCGCCTGCAGGCGTTGGACAGCCGACCCAGCAGGCTCAATCCCCTATGGTACGGCCTATCCTTCGGCCTTGGCGCCGCCGCCGGCAAAATCGGCGATCACATCAGCCTGGGTTTTGTGGCCGCTACCGAGGAGCAGGTATGCCAGCACCTGCAGAACCACCTGGAAAAACTGCCGAGCCAGGACAAGAAAAGCCGCGCGGTGGTGAAGCAGATGCTGATCGACGAGGAGGAGCACGCCCATGCCGCACTGGCTGCCGGTGGGCGCCGTTTTCCCGGGCCTGTTAAAGGCCTCATGTCGCTGGTGGCAAAAGTGATGACCTCTGCCAGCTATAGAATCTGACGGCAATGCGCCAGGCGGCGATTGTGGCTTGGCGGGTAACGCAAATGGCTTAAGGGTATATCCCTGCGCGGCCATGAAATGGTTTCGAACACCCCGTTTTAACGCCACCCGGTGAGTCAGGCAGTGGATCAATCACGCTTCCTCGACTCGGTAGCGGTGCACTATTTCCACCCCTGCATTGCGCAGCATAATAGAGGCAGAACAGTACTTTTCCGCAGAGAGCCTCACCGCGCGTGCCACATGACTTTCTTTCAGCCCGCGACCTCGCACTACAAATTCCATTTCTATCCGTTCAAACGGCGAGGGGCTTGTATCTGGGCGTATCCCATCCAATGCACAATCGCAGGAAATAATATCCTGGCGTGCTTTTTTCAAAATAGAAACGACATCATAGGCAGCACAACCGCCGACGCCGAGCAAGATCATTTCCATGGGGCGAACACCGTTATTGGTGCGCCCGCCTTCCATCACCACCGCATTACCACTGCCGGCTTCACCCACGAACATCAAATCACTGACCCAGGTTACCTTGCCTTGCATCCGCATCCCCCCACGAAATTTCAAGCCACAAAGCTTAGCATATTGTGCAAGTTTATCTCGGTGTCGGCCTATTTCCGGTATAGTGTCTGCACGCCTCCGCGCGAAATGCCCCAGAGCACCATTTTCAGCAGACGCCAGTGACACCTGGGCCATACTGAAGTCCAATCCCACAAGCGCCAGAGTGTCACAGGTCACAATGCGGGACTTTGCCACAGCCAGCCTCTGTTGGGGACGCTTTTTTCGCGCGATAATTCAACAGTGCTCAGTTGCTCAAGCCTGAATAGAGCACGAGACAAAAATGAGGAATACATCGTGACGGTTGCTATCGAAGAATCCATAACCACCGGCAATATTGAAGACTTTCTGGCCCACTGCCACCGGCGCCGCTACCCGGCCAAGAGCACGATTATCTATGCCGGCGACCGCTGTGAATCCCTTTATTTTATTATACGCGGCTCGGTGACCGTTCTGATTGAAGACGACGAGGGCCGCGAGATGATCGTCGCCTATCTGAATGATGGGGACTTTTTCGGTGAAATGGGGCTCTTTGATCAGGATACCCGCAGTGCCTGGGTACGCACTAAGACCGAGTGCGAAGTGGCGGAAATCTCCTATACCAAATTCCAGGAGTTGACCCGCCAGCACCCCGAGTTCCTGTTTGCCCTGGCCACACAAATGGCGGGCCGCCTGCGCAATACCACACGCAAGGTCGGCGACCTGGCATTTTTGGATGTCACCGGCCGCGTGGCGCGCACCCTGCTGGACCTGTGCAATGAGCCGGACGCAATGACACATCCCGAGGGGATGCAGATTAAAATTACCCGCCAGGAAATCGGCCGTATCGTCGGCTGTTCCCGGGAAATGGTGGGGCGGGTGCTGAAAACCCTGGAAGAGCAGGGCCTGGTTTCCGTAAAAGGCAAAACCATGGTGGTTTATGGTACCCGCTGAGCCTACCCGAATGCACAAAACAAAACAGGCGATCTTGTGATCAGCTGTTTTGTTTTGTCATATAAAAAATAGTACAGCTCAGTTAAACATCTCCATCAGTTTGCGCCCGGGCTCCCGCTCGCGCATAAACGCCTCTCCCACCAGGAATGTATCGACGCTGTGCCCACGCATGGCGGCGACATCATCGGTGGTATGAATGCCACTTTCGGTCACCACAATGCGGTCGGGGGGCACCAGGTCGAGCAATTTAAACGTGTTTTCCAGATGTACCTCGAAGGTGTGCAGATCGCGGTTGTTGATACCGATCAAACGATTCGGCACAACCAGCGCGCGCTCCAACTCCTGACGGTTGTGCACTTCCACCAGCACATCCAGGTCAAGCTCCCGTGCCAAGCCGTTGAGATCCTGCATTTGCCGATCTTCCAGACAGGCGGCGATCAGCAATATGCAATCGGCCCCGATAGCCCGCGCCTCGTAAACCTGGTAGGGGTCCACGGTAAAGTCCTTGCGCAATACCGGCAGACGCACCGCGTTGCGCGCCTGTTGCAAATAGCTGTCGGCGCCCTGGAAGAAATCAACATCGGTCAGTACCGACAGGCAGGCGGCACCGCCCTTTTCATAACTGGTGGCAATTTCCGCAGGCAAAAAATCCTCGCGGATCACCCCCTTGCTGGGAGAGGCCTTTTTGATTTCTGCAATCACCGCCGCTTCGCCTTCGGCAATCTTGCCCTCCAGTGCAGCCACGAAGTCCCGCACCGGGGCCTGGTCCTGTGCGCGCAAACGCATCTCTTCCAGTGCGCACCGGGACTTGCGCTCTAGTACTTCCTGCCATTTGCGCGCAATAATGCTATTTAAAATAGTCGGTGTGTTCACGATCGCACTTCCTCTGGACGAGAGGCGCTACTAAAAGCAGCCAGGTCGTTGATTTTCTCGGCGGCGAGGCCACTGTGGATAGCATCCTGTGCCATGGCGACACCCTGCCGGGCGGTAGCCGCTACACCACTCACATAAATAGCCAAACCGGCATTCAGGGCAATAATATCTGCAGCTTTTTGTCCTTTCGCGGTCGAGCGCTTGCCGAGAGCATCGCAAATTAACGCCAGGGACTCCTCGGAGCCGGATACACTGAGACCACTCAGGTCGCGGCGCTTCAGGCCAAAGTCCTCCGGGCGCACCAGGAATTCTGTAATGGCCCCGTGCTTCAACTCCGCGGCAAACGTGTCCGCGGCGAGACTGGCTTCATCCAGACCATCATCGCTGTGCAGCACCAGTACATGTTCGGAACCGAGGTGCTGTAACACCTCTGCCAGCAACCGACAGTAACGCTTGTCATAAACACCGATCACCTGGCGTTTGACGCCAGCAGGGTTGGTCATGGGACCGAGCAGATTGAAGATGGTGCGCAATCCCAGCGCCTTGCGTGCCGGCCCCACATGGCGTACCGCACTGTGAAAACTGGGGGCAAACATAAAGCCAATACCGATGGTTTCCACACAGCGGACCATTTGTTCCGGACTCAACTCAAGAAAAACGCCCGCGCGCTCGAGCAGGTCGGCAGAACCACTGCTGGAGGAAACGGAGCGATTGCCGTGCTTGGCCACCCTGGCCCCCGCCGCCGCCGCGACAAAGCTGCTGGCAGTGGAAACATTGAAAAGGTTGGCGCCGTCACCACCGGTGCCGACAATATCCACAGTATTATCCAGGCTCAACTCTACCTTGGTAGCCAGCGCACGCATGGTTTCCACGGCACC
Source organism: Microbulbifer jejuensis (assembly GCF_047289955.1). Lineage (NCBI taxonomy): Bacteria > Pseudomonadati > Pseudomonadota > Gammaproteobacteria > Cellvibrionales > Microbulbiferaceae > Microbulbifer > Microbulbifer jejuensis. The sequence continues at coordinate 126,765 of NZ_JBLBUB010000010.1, read as the reverse complement.
CACGATTTCATCGACGGTTTCGCCGCGGATACGCATTGCGATCAGCAGCGCGCCAATCTGCGCCTCCTCAGCCTCTCCACGCATAATCTGGCCCATGGTCCCGCGCATTTCCACACGGGTGAGATGTTCGCCATCCACCAGCTTGGCGATAGCCTGTTGAATATTCATGGTGCTCCCCTTGGCCCTGCTCTGTGGTTTATTGTGCGGGACAGGCAGCACCCTGTCCCGCAATCATTTGTCCCAGAAAATCAGGACCCGAGAAAATTCCGCACCATGTCGTGGCCGTGCATGGTGAGGATGGACTCTGGATGAAACTGCACCCCCTCAATCGCCAGTTCACGGTGGCGCAACCCCATGATTTCATCTATCTCACCGTCTTCGGTTTCGGTCCAGGCGGTGATTTCCAGGCATTCCGGCAAACTGTTTTTTTCCACCACCAGGGAGTGGTAGCGCGTCGCCTCGAAGGGATTGGAAAGACCGTGAAATACCCCCAGGTTATTGTGCACTATAGGGGAGGTTTTACCATGCATGACCCGGCGTGCACGCACCACCCTGCCGCCAAAGACCTGACCGATACTCTGGTGGCCAAGGCAAATCCCCAGTATTGGGATCCTGCCGGCAAAGCGGCGAATCACATCGAGAGAAATGCCCGCCTCATTGGGTGTGCAGGGCCCCGGTGAGATCACAATTTTCTCCGGTGACATCGCCTCAATCTCCTCAAGCGCAAACTCGTCGTTGCGTTTGACCTCAACTTGCACGCCCAGCTCCTGCAGATACTGCACCACATTCCAGGTAAAGGAATCGTAGTTGTCTATCATCAAAATCATTGCACGGCCCCCATAACCTTTGGTGAATAAGTGGTTGCTTCCATGCGCTTTTGCAGACGTACCAAAGACAACTGGGTGGCGCGCAGTTCCCGCAGTATCTCTGTCTGGCTCGGTGGCAGGCACATCTCATCCATACGACGCAATTTGGCCTCTTCCAGGTTATTGAGCACAACCCCAATAAACAGATTGATCATTACGAAGGCCCCCATCACTACGAAGCTGACAAAATAGACCCAGGCCCAGGGCATTGCCTCCATGGCGATATACATAATGTCGGTCCAGTCCTCGAAGGTAACAATGCGAAACAGGCTCAGCAGGGCGATTGGCAGGCTGCGCCAGTGTACGGGGTCAACCTCGTGGAAGAGAAAATAACCGGCCACGCCGTAGATATAAAAAATAATTCCCATCAACAGCGCAATATGCAGCATGCTCGGCAGGCTGCGCAGCAGGGTATCCACGAGAACGCGCAACTCAGGAAAAGCGGACACCAGGCGCAAAACCCGCAGTACACGCACCAGTCGAGCCAGGGTTGCCAGCGGCCCCGCGGCGGGAATCAGGCTCAAGGCGATAATTGTGAAATCAAAACAATTCCAGCCACTGGAAAAATAGCGCCAGGGGCGCGATCCATAGGCGACAATCTTGACTGTCGCCTCCAGAATAAACACACCCAGCACCAGTTGATTGATGCCTCCGAGCAGTGCGTCAAAATACTCCACCATCCAGCGGGAAGTCTCCAGTCCAACCACAACCCCATTGAGCAAAATCATGCCGATAATCATCTGATTAAACAGCGGCGCTGCAACAATACGCTGACAGCGTGCAACAAAGGTGATTTTTTGGGAAATACTAGCTTCGCTCATTTTGCTCGGTCTTTACAGCATCACAACGACTGGCCAGGGCCATGCCCGCTGCGCGGAACAGCGCACGGGCCTTGTTCATGGTTTCATCCCATTCGGACTGGGGGTCAGAGTCCGCCACCAGACCGGCGCCGGCCTGGATAAACAGCCGGCCATTTTTGATCACGGCAGTGCGGATAGCGATGGCGGTGTCCATATTGCCATTCCAGGCCAGATAACCCACAGCGCCACCATAGATGCCGCGTTTTTCCGGCTCCAGCTCATCAATGATTTCCATGGCGCGAATCTTTGGCGCTCCCGACAGGGTGCCAGCAGGCAGCGCAGCGCGCAAGGCATCCATACCGCTCAGGCCATCCTTGATATGGCCGGTCACATTAGAGGTAATATGCATGACATGGGAGTAGCGCTCCACCACCATCTGCTCAGTCACCCGCACACTGCCGGTTTCCGCCACACGCCCCACGTCGTTGCGTCCCAGATCGATCAGCATCAGGTGCTCCGCCCGCTCCTTGGGGTCGGCCAGCAACTCCCTCTCCAGGGCCTGATCCTCTTCTTCCGAGGCGCCGCGACGGCGGGTGCCCGCCAGGGGGCGCACCGTCATTTCCCCCTCCTCCAGACGCACCAGGATCTCCGGACTGGACCCCACCACCTGGTGGTCCCCCAGATCGAGAAAATACATATAGGGCGAGGGGTTCAGACTGCGCAGGGCGCGGTAAAAGTTCAGCGGCGGCGCATCGAAGGGTACGGATAACCGTTGCGACGGCACCACCTGCATCACATCGCCGGCCAGGACATATTCCTTAACCCGCGCCACCGCGCGCTTGAAGTTAGCTTCACCAAAATGGGAATGGAAGGCACCCTCTTCGATACCCATGCCCTCCAGGTCCAGAGACACCAGATCCGGCAGCGGCTGTGCGAGCTTGCTGACCAGCCGATCCAGGCGCTGCTGCACCCGCTCGAAAGCAGCCGGTTGCTCCGGGTCGGCATGTACAATAAAGATCACCGCACCGGCCAGGTTGTCGAACACCACCAGCTCATCACTGACCATCAGCAAAATATCGGGATTGCCCAGTGTATCCGGTGGCGCGCTTAAGGCCAGGCGCGATTCGATATAGCGCACACAGTCGTAGCCAAAATAGCCCACCAGGCCACCGTGGAAGCGCGGCAGATCGGGCAATTCCGGCACCCGGTAACGTTTCTGGAAGCGCTCCACAAACGCCAGCGGGTCCGCAGAGGTCTCACTCTCCACCACTTCGCCATCCCGTTCCACGGTCACCACATTGCCGCGTACCCGCAGCAGGGTCCGCGCCGGCAGACCGATAATGGAATAGCGGCCCCACTTTTCCCCTCCCTGCACAGACTCGAACAGGTAGCTGTAGGGCCCCGCAGCAAGCTTCAGGTAGGTGGATAAAGGCGTTTCAATATCGGCCAGTACACGTCGCACCAGCGGTATCCGGTTATAGCCCGCAGACACGAGCCGGGCGTATTCGCTTGGGGTCATAGAGACTCCAGTCTGTCTTTGTATTTTTTGGCTTGGCGCCCGAGTATAGGCAGCGCTTAAGGGGAAGGCGGCCGAATTGGCAGTGATTACCGATTGAGCCTCAACGGGTCAGTGGCGCCATCGCCAGCGGATAGTCAGGGGGGCAGCACGATTCACGGAGATTCCCTCTTTACAAGGCGCACAAGTTTACAAACCCCCCGTGCGGCAGGCAAGAACCCAACCGCGGGGCATTGCTCAACCCAGGCTCCTGCGCAGAGCGCCGATGGCCTCAGCGTAGTCCGGGGCGTTAAAGATGGCGGACCCCGCCACAAAGGTGTCGGCACCAGCGGCGGCAATGTCCGCAATGTTGTCCCGGTTTACCCCACCATCAATTTCCAGGCGAATATCAAAGCCGGATTCATCGATCATCCTGCGCGCCTCACTGAGTTTGGTCAGCGTAGCGGGTATAAACTTCTGGCCACCAAAGCCGGGGTTTACAGACATAAGCAGGATCATATCCAGCTTGTCCATAACATATTTGGCCGCATCCAGGCTGCTGGCCGGATTGAGTGCCAAGCCAGCTTTGCAGCCGAGACTGCGGACCAACTGCAGGGAGCGGTCCGGGTGACGGGATGCCTCCGGGTGGAAGGTGATATAGTTGGCGCCGGCATCGGCGAACATACGGATCATGTCATCTACCGGTTCCACCATCAGATGCACATCAACCGGAGCTTCGACGCCGTGTTCGCGCAGGGCCTGACATACCATGGGACCAATGGTGAGATTGGGCACATAGCGGTTATCCATCACATCGAAGTGGACCCAATCGGCTCCGGCTGACAACACGGTTTCCACCTCTTCCCCCAGCCGCGCGAAGTCGGCTGAGAGGATGGATGGGGCAATCTTGTATCCTGACATTTCAACACCCTTAGTCACTCAATATTCTGCGGCCAACCGGCGGTGCAGTCGCTCCAGGCGCTCCGGGGTACCCACGTCACACCAGTCTCCGGTGTACAACTCTGCCTGCAAACTGTCTTCATTAAAGGTAAATACCTCCCCCAGACCAAAGCAATCACGCAATTTCGCATAGCCGGTGAGCATCTCCGGTCGCAGCCAGCTGATACCGGCAAAAGTGTAGCGGGGCCTGGAGCAGCCCGACAACAGCCCCTGTTCAATACCGAAGTCACCCTCCGGGTTGTGCGGGGGGTTTGGTACCATCAGCAACCGTCCAGGACAATGCTTCGGCAAAGGCCGGGCCGCCCACTGAGACAGATCGAAGTCGCACCAGACATCGCCATTGACCACCAGAAAGGGGGCATCCCCCAAAAGTGGCATTGCCTTGAGGATGCCACCGGCAGTCCCCAGTGGTTGCTCTTCATGCTCGACCGAATACAGAATATCCAGCCCCCAGCGCTCTCCCCTGCCCAGGGAGTCCCGGATTTTTTGACCGAGATAGCCCAGGTTGATCACCACGCGCCTGACGCCAATACCCTGCAGACGCTCCAGGGCATGCTCTATAAGCGGTTTTCCGGCAACAGGCAGCAGGGGTTTTGGCGTTTGATCCGTGAGCGGGCGCATGCGGCGCCCGAAGCCCGCAGCCAGCACCATGGCAGTGGTCGGGGGCGTCTTAGTGCGGTGAGTCATCTTATTAATCTATACAAATTTCTTGGAACCTGTTTTTTGTAACCTGCCTGCATTAACCTCCGGCCATGCGGTAATCGCTGTACCAGGGTTGCTGTTCGATCAGCGGCAGCAGCTCACTGCGAAACCATTCGCCAAAGGGTCTCAACTCAGGATAGCGTTCGGAAATTTCCAACACATAGCGAATCACCAGCGGCAGATTATCTAAATATCCCGGCTTTCCATCCCGTAGCAGCAGGCGCGGAAACAGGCCGAGTACCTTGATATGGCGCTGCAAGCCCATCCAGTCGAACCAACGTAAGAACCTCTCCCGGGCCACAGGTTCCAAAATCCCCGCCGATTCGGCAGTAGCAGCATAGGCCAGGGCCCAGCGCACTACGCGCTCACGCGGCCAGCGTATGTAACAATCGCGCAAGAGGGAGGCAAGATCGTAAGTGACCGGCCCCCAGACAGCATCCTGAAAATCCATGATACCGGGGCGTTGCCCCCCCCGGACCATCAGGTTACGACTGTGGTAGTCTCTGTGCACCAGGGTCTGTGGCTGCTCGGCAGCACTTTCGAGTAAAAGCCGGAAAGTCCGCTCCAGCAACTGCGCATCCTGTGCACCGAGGGGATAGCCAAGCATTTTTCCCGCCAGCCATTCCGGCATAATGCGCATCTCTGCCAGCAGCAGTTCCCTGCTGTAGGTTGGCAACAGCACTTCTTCGCGGGGTATCTGCTGCAAACACAGCAGTTCGCTCAGGACCTCTGCATAAAGGCCCTCAACACTGTTCTTATTGAGCGCGCAGAATAATTGGATATCCCCGAGATCCTCCAACAGGAGGAAGCCGTTTGTGGTATCCGCCGCAATCACCATCGGGGTATGAAGGCCATTGCGCCGCAGGTAATCCGCCAGAGCCACAAAGCGGGCGGGATTGGTGCGCTGGGGTGGGGAGTCCACAGCCACCAAGCGGGGTTCTGTGCCGGTGCGGAAGTAGCGCCGAAAGCCCGCATCGCCGGCGAGATCGAAGAGCGCGGCAGCCCTGTCCATTCCCAGGGCTCGACCCACCCATCGAGCCAGCTGCTCGCGCCGCAGGTCATCACTCACAACACACCCCTCACCCATCTCACCAGCCAACCGCTTGTTCATTCCGCGGCAGTTTCCCATTTATCAGGCTGCATTGTAACCCTTCCAGCGGCGGCAATACCCCCCTTCCACCCCTACCCACCCTGTGGCTATTAACCACCTCTACATTCAAGTAGAATCAGACGAAGATTTTTTGCGCGCCCCGGCTGGATAGCTGTCGCACGCTTATCCCAATAAAAGACACACTCAAGATAGCCGGAACATATCGTTTAATGCTCGAAGTCTCCCGGTGGCACCGCCTCGCGCTGGCGATCGCTAAAAATGCTCAAGCCCACTCTCTCACTATCGGCCTGATCGCTGCGCAATCCCTGTGTGCCAACGCACAACAGGCACCCACGGCAGATCCGGACTACAACCCCTACCTGTATCTGGACTGGCTGCCCCGTTCAGAGCTGACCCCGGAGGCGCGGGCCAGATTACCGGCGATTTGCTCGGGCACCTTTGTCGCCCCCCCCCGGCACTATCCGGGAGCGGACCTACCCCCAGACGAGGCCCCGTTGCGCGCCACCGCCGAGCAGTCAATGTGGCTGGAAGACGGCAGCGCAGAACTGAGCGGCGATGTACATATCACCCAGGGGTACCGCCAGCTGTTTGCGGATCAAGTGGACATCAATCGCTCCAATAACACTGCCTACCTGAGCGGCGCTATCGAACTGCGCGAGCCCAATTTACTGGTACGCGGCAACGAGGCGGAAGTGCACACAGAAAGTAATGCAGCCTCCATAGAAGACGCCACCTACGTGGTACACGACATTTTTATTCACGGCACCGCTGCCTTTGCTGCCCGCCAGGCCAGTGGGGAATTGACCCTGACAGACGGCACCTACACCCGCTGCGAACCGGGCAGAGAGTTCTGGCGGCTGAGCGGTGGTGAAATCAATATCGATAAAGTCGAGAGCCAGGGGGTGGCACGGAACGTGCGCCTGGAAATAATGGGCGTTCCGGTGCTCTATCTCCCCTATTTTCGTTTTCCGGTAGACGATGCCCGCATGTCGGGGTTCCTGTTCCCCTCACTGAGCAATAGCGATAAAAACGGCTGGGACGGTGCCGTTCCCTACTATTGGAATATCGCCCCTCAGATGGATGCGACCATTACCCCGCGCTATATCCAATACCGCGGTACCGGCCTGGAAGTCGAGTTCCGCCACCTGAGCCCCGTGTTCAACACCATTGTGCGGGCGGCGGATTTGCCCAATGACAAGGGGGGCAATGACGACCTCTCCCGCGAATTGATCGACAGGGGCTTTCCGCAAGAGCTGGTGCTGCCCTACAAGGGAGAGGACCGCTGGCTGTTTAACCTTGAGCAGGCAGGCGGCTACAGCGGCAGCGTCTGGCGTACTCATATCGATTACACACAGGTCAGTGACCCTGATTACTTCCGCGATCTGAGCACCGCCAACCTGGCAATCAATGCCGAAACCAAGGTGAACCAGACGGTACAGGGTAGCCTCAATTTCGAGAACTGGCGGGTCAATCTTCGGGCCCAGGACTACCAGGTGCTGGAAAATGACGTTTTTGATGCATTTACCCAGTTGCCACGCCTGGATGTGGACGGCGATTACCGCTGGGGCGACTGGCTGTTATCCCTGCAAAACGAAGCCACAATATGGGACCATCAGGATACCCAGACAATCACCTTTATCCGGGATATAGGCGACCCGGACAGTGTAACCAGTCGAACCCGGGATTTTATTAACGCGGATCGGCTACGCCTGGATTACGAACTCCAATGGGACAAGGCGTGGCTCTGGGGCTATTTCAAGCCCGGCATAGCCGCACGTTACCTGGGGTACCGAGTCAGCGACCTGTTCCTGCCCGAGGATGCCAATAACACCCCGAGTGCCTCCGCCGGCCAATTTACTCTGGACACGGGCCTCTATTTTGAGCGGGATGGATATCTTTTCAACCGCGATTATGTCCAGACCCTGGAGCCCCGTTTGTTCACCCTGATCAGCAGCAGTGCCGACCAGAGCGGTTTTTTCGATATCAGCGGGGATGACATTAATGACATTGGCCCTATTGATCCACTGAGCAATAATCTGCTCTACGATACTTCGCTGTTTACCTCCAGTTATGACCAACTGTTCCGGAACAGCCGTTTTACCGGAAATGACCGTATAGACGATGCCGATCGAATTGCCCTGGGCCTGACTACGCGCTTTATCGACCCCGTCAGCGGGCGTGAATTATTGTCCGCCAGTGTCGGCCAGGCCTTCTATTCAAGCGATTCGCAAATCGGACTGCGCGAACTCATAGAGAATACGCCCCGATCCGAGCTGGCCGCACGCTTGAAGAGCCGGCCCCTGCAATCCCTGCGTATTGACAGCGAACTTGTCTACGATGACACCGAACACAACATAAACCGCGGTAACTTCAACCTGCGTTACTTTGACGATAATGCCAGGATTTTTAATCTCGGTTATAACTACGTTCGAAATGACAGAATCAGGGGAATTGAGGATGGTAACGAGGTGGATTCCTCCACCCGGCAGCTGAACAGCTCCGCCGTTCTGCCCATTACCCCCCATACCGCTATAATGGCTGGCGCGGCCTATGATCTGACTTTGGATCGGGAACTGGAATACCTGGCAGGTATCGAATATGACGACTGTTGCTATCGTGCGCGCCTGGTGTGGCGTCGTACCCTGGACAATAACCTGGCCGGGATAGTGGCGGCAGAGGATCTGGAGTATGACGAGGGCGTCTTTCTCGAGATACAACTGAAAGGTCTGGGCGGCTTCGGCGCAACCGTAACCCAAATACTGACCCAGGGGATCGCCAACTTTGACCAGAGAGAAGAGCTGAAACCGTGATGAGAATAACGCAGAAATTCACCTCGACATTTATCCTGTCCTCCATTCTCGCTGCCTGCGCCCTGATCGGGGGCCCTGTCACGGCGCAAGTACAAACACTTGACCAAGTGGTCGCGGTTGTCGATGACGATGTTGTGATGGCCAGCGAACTGGCGCAGCGCATGAATACCATCGCAGCCCAAATCCAGGCCCAGCAGGTGCAGGCGCCACCGGTGGATATACTGCGCCGGCAGGTACTGGAACAACTGATTATTGAGCGGCTGCAGTTACAAATGGCCTCCCGAGCTGGCGTCACCATTTCTGAGGCAGAGCTCGATCAGGCGATCGCCCGGGTACAGCAGAATGCCGGTGTCAGTCCGGAGGTGTTTCGCCAGCGCCTGCGCACAGATGGCATGAGCATGAAAAGCTTTCGCCAGCAAATTCGCCAGGAGCTTATGATTCGCCGTGTGGAGCAGGGCAGTGTCAACCGGCGTATCCAGATCACCGAGCAGGATATCGACAACTTTCTCCGCTCCAAGGAGGGGGCGTTCTGGCGCTCCCCCCAGTATGAGCTCGGCCATATCCTGATTCCCATCAGCTCCAGCGCCCCCGCCAGTGAGGTCACACAGGCCCGTGAGAAGGCTGAAGAACTGCTGCAACAGGCCCGCAAGGGTACAGACTTCCGCCAACTGGCCATCGCCAACTCCGCCGGGCAAAACGCCCTCGCCGGTGGCGACCTGGGTTGGCGTAAAACCGTAGAGCTGCCCACCCTGTTTGCCGATGCGCTCAATGGCCTCAAGGTGGGAGAGGTCACCGACCCCTTCCGCAGTGATGCCGGTTTTCACCTACTTAAGATCCACACCCAGAAAGGTGCCGGTGAGCAACTGGTTGAGCAGACCAAGGTACGCCATATACTGCTCAAGCCTTCCGCCATTCTCACTGACGACGAAGCCTACAACAAACTGATCGGGCTGCGTAAAGAAGCCATGGCCAGTGAGAACTTTGCCGAATTGGCGCGTGAAAACTCAGAAGATATTGGCTCTATGCTTTCCGGTGGCGATCTCGGCTGGTCCATGCCCGGGCAGTTCGTGCCCGAGTTTACCCAGGCCATGGACACGACCAGCATTGATGAAATCAGCCTGCCCTTTCGCAGCCAGTTTGGCTGGCACATACTGATGGTCGAAGGCCGCCGCAAACAGGATATGACGGACCAATATATCCGCAATCAGGCCGCCAATTTGTTGCGCAATCGCCGCTACGAAGAGGAATTGCAGAATTGGCGCCGTGAAATTCGCGACCAGGCCTATGTGGAAATCAAGCTGTCTGAGGAGGCAGAGGCCAATTCCGGCGATGAACAGCGGTAAAAATCCGGTATCGCGACAAGACCGGCCCCTTGTGCCGGTTTATTGATTCTCATAGAAAACCGGCGGCCCGATGATACCCAGAATTGCCCTCACCCCCGGCGAGCCCGCTGGTATAGGCCCGGAACTGGTGGTAAAGCTGGCCCAACAGGGCAGCGCAGCGCAACTGGTTGCCATCGCCGATCCAGCACTGCTGCGCCAAGCCGCCATCAACGCACATCTCCCCCTGCAGCTCTTGCCATTTGGCCCCCAATCCCCTGCCCTCGGGACACCGCCCGGCAGCCTTTATGTACAGGCAGTACCCATGGCTGAGCCGGGGCTTCCCGGAGTCCTGAATACCGCCAATGCCCCCTATGTTCTGGAAACCCTGAAAATAGCCACGCAAGGTTGCCTTAGCAGGAATTTCGATGCCCTGGTGACCGGTCCTGTTCACAAAGGGGTCATCAACGATGCCGGTATCCCCTTTAGCGGACACACTGAATTCCTTGCCCGTCAGGCCGGTGTCGGACAGGTGGTAATGATGCTCGCCGCCAAAGGACTGCGCGTGGCCCTGGCCACCACACACCTTCCCCTGAAAGATGTCAGTACCACCATTACCGGCCCGCACCTCGAGCAGGTTATTGGGATTTTGCACCAAGGCCTGCGCACACAGTTCTGTATAAACTCACCCCGAATCGGGGTATGCGGGCTCAACCCCCACGCCGGGGAGGGCGGCCACCTGGGGCGGGAGGAACTGGAGATTATTGAACCTGCCCTGACCAGACTGCGCACACAGGGTTTTCACCTGATCGGTCCCCTTCCCGCCGATACCCTGTTTACACCACCCCAACTGGCCCGGTGCGACGCCGTATTGGCCATGTACCACGATCAGGGACTGCCGGTGTTAAAATTCAAAGGGTTCGGTAGCGCCGTCAATATCACACTGGGCCTGCCCTTTATCCGCACTTCCGTCGATCACGGCACGGCTCTGGATATTGCCGGTAGCGGCAACGCCAGTAGTGGCAGCCTGATGGCGGCCCTATCCGAGGCAGTCCAGTTGGCAAAACAACACAAGCATGAATAGCCTGTAAGGCGCCCCCAAGCACGCACCGCACTTAATGGCATCTTGAGCAATAGATTATTTGATGGACAACTTTTTCCAGCACAAAGCCCGCAAACGCTTCGGCCAAAACTTTTTGGTTGATGAAACGATTATCGAGCGGATCGCGCGCGCCATTGCGCCCAGGGCATCAGACAGGCTCGTCGAGATCGGTCCCGGCCAGGGCGCCATCACCAAACTGCTCCTGCAGCGCTGCCCCAGCCTTACCGCTGTGGAGTTGGACCGGGACCTGATTCCCCTCTTGCAATTCAAATTCAGGGAATATCCGCAATTCAGGGTTATTGAACAGGATGCCCTCAAGTTCGACTTCGGCAGCTTTGCGGCACAGGATGCTCTGCGCATTGTCGGCAACCTGCCCTACAATATTTCCACTCCGCTGCTGTTCCACTTGCTCAGTTTCAAAGGCAAGGTACAGGACATGCACTTTATGCTGCAAAAGGAAGTCGTGAACCGCCTGAGCGCCACACCGGGCACCAAGGCCTACGGCCGCCTGAGCATTATGGCGCAATACCAATGCCGTGTGCAGGGACTCTTTCCTGTACCCGCTCAATCATTCCGGCCAGCGCCCAAAGTGGAATCCGCCATTGTACGCCTTACCCCCCACAGCGCTCCGCCTTTTCCCGCCAAGGACGAGAAACTGTTGGCACAAATAGTCAATACCGCTTTCCAGCAGCGCCGCAAGACGCTGCGCAATGCCCTGAAGCCCCTGTTTCCGGAACTTGTGGCAGAATCAGTGCCATTGGATATCAGCCGCCGCCCGGAAACCCTCAGCGTGGGGGAGTTTGTACAATTGGCAAACACCTGCTTTGAACGCAATCAAGAATAACCGTCGAATAGGGTATCTTGGGGAGACACATTGGCCACTTACGCCGTTGGTGATATTCAGGGCTGCTACGAACCACTGCAGCGCCTGTTAAAAAAAATTCCATTCCGCTTTGACCGCGACAAACTGTGGATTGCCGGGGATATGGTGCACCGCGGTGACGACAGCCTCGGTACCCTGCGCTTCCTGTACGATCACCGACACCAGGTCACTGCGGTGCTCGGCAACCACGACCTGCACCTGCTGGCGCTGGCACACGGCGCCAAACGACTTTCAAAAAAGGAGCACGATTTAACTCGGGTGCTACAAGCCAAGGATGCAGACAAACTGCTCAACTGGCTGCAAAACCTGCCCCTGCTTGTGCACAAGAAAGGCTACACCATGGTACATGCGGGTATTCCGCCGATTTGGAGTATCACAAAAGCCGAGGAACTCTCCCGCGAAGTGCACCGGGCACTCATCGATGCGCCCATGGCCAAGGCCTATTTCTACGGTATGTACGGCAATGAGCCGCACTGCTGGAATGATCACCTCTTCGGTATTGAGCGGCTGCGCTCCATCACCAACTACTTTACCCGCATGCGTTTTTGTAAACAGGATGGCACCCTGGACCTTGTCACCAAACGCGGTCCCCTGGCTGCCCATGGGGAATACAAACCCTGGTTCAGTTTCTCCAATAGAAAAACCCGGGATGACAAAATCATTTTCGGGCACTGGGCCGCCCTTGAAGGGCGTGCAGGCACAAAAAATATTTACGCACTGGATACGGGCTGTGTTTGGGGTGGCTGCCTGACCGCCATGCGACTTGGTGATGAGCAGTTTTTTTATACGGACTGTAGTGGGTAATCGACACACCGAAACGAATAAAGGGTATATCAAGGGTAATCCATGGGATCGGCTTTTTAAAACGGCAACAAGTAAGCCGGCAAAGCCAGTTGTTATTGCAGGCCTGATTCCATAGCGTCAACCTCCAACTCCTTGAGCTTTCGCGTCAGGGTATTACGGCCCCAGCCGAGCAGCGCCGCGGCGTCGCGTTTGCGCCCGGCGGTATGCTTTAGGGCGATTTCAATCAGTGCCCGCTCAAAGGCGGGAACCGCCTCGCTGAGGATATCCCGCCGCCCGGCGGCCAGTGCCTGGTCCGCCCAAGCCCGCAAAGTTTTTTCCCAGTCGAGCGGTGCTTCTGCCTCAGCACCCTGGTGGCACAACAGCTCTTGGGGCAGATCTTCCCTGTGTACTTCGCGGCCCGAGGCCATAACGGTTACCCAACGACAGGTATTTTCCAACTGGCGCACATTGCCGGGCCAGTCGAAACGGGAGAGGCAGCCTTCGGCCTCTCTTGTCAGGATCTTTGCCTGTACCCCCAGGTCTCTGGCAGCGGCGTCAAAGAAATGGCGCACCAGCCTGGGAATATCCTCGCGGCGGTCGGTCAGCCTGGGAATATGGATGCGAATGACATTCAGGCGGTGGAAGAGGTCTTCGCGGAATCTGTGCTGCCGTGTTAATGCCTCCAGGTTTTGGTGTGTGGCGGCAATAATGCGTACATCCACTTTTACCGGGGTATGGCCGCCTACACGGTAAAACTCCCCATCCGACAGCACCCGCAGCAGACGCGTCTGGGTCTCTGCCGGCATATCGCCGATCTCATCCAAAAATAGCGTGCCGCCATTGGCCTGTTCAAAGTGCCCGGCACGCAGGGAAGCAGCACCGGTAAAGGCCCCCTTCTCATGGCCAAACAGCTCCGACTCCATCAGGTCTTTGGGAATGGCGGCCATGTTGAGCGCGATAAACGGTTTATCGCTGCGCGGGCTGTGGCTGTGCAAAGCCTGCGCCACCAGTTCTTTGCCCGTGCCGGATTCACCATTGATCAACACGGTAATATTCGAACGGGACAGGCGACCGATAGCGCGAAATACCTCCTGCATGGCCGGCGCCTCGCCAATCATTTCCTGGCTGCCAGTGCCCTTTGCCAACTCAGCAGGCGCTCCACGGACCTGGCTGCTGGTGTGTATCAGAGCGCGCCGGGTGACCGCCACAGCTTCATCGATATCGAAAGGTTTGGGCAGGTATTCAAATGCCCCGCCCTGATAGGCGGCCACCGCGCTATCGAGGTCCGAATGCGCAGTCATAATAATAATGGGCAGCGACGGGTGCTCCTCATGAAAACGTTGCAGCAATTTGAACCCGTCGCAGCCCGGCATGCGGATATCACTAATCACCACATCCGGTGGCGCGCTGTAAAAATCCACCAAAGCGCGGTTGCCACTCTCGTAACACCGGGTTTCGATCCCCTCCCGCGAGAGCGCCCGCTCAAGTACCCAGCGGATCGATTTGTCGTCGTCAATGACCCAAACGCGATGACTCATGCTCTAGCATCCTGTATTGGCTGATTCGGCTGAAAGCGGCAGATAGATCTGGAACACACTGCCTCCGGAGCGGCTGTCATATTGGATCATGCCACCGTGCTGGTTGATGATGTTCTGGGAAATGGAGAGCCCCAACCCCGTGCCCTCAGCGCGCCCGGAAACCATCGGAAAGAAAATCTGCTCCCTTATCGCCTCGTCAATGCCAGGGCCATTGTCCTCAACCTCGATGCAGCAGATCAGCGGGCAGAGGCGCCGGCCGATGGTAAAACGCCGCTGTATACGGGTGCGTAAAATAACCTCACCACTGGCGAGGCCGGAATACTCGCCAACAGCCTGCATGGCATTGCGGGCTATATTCAGCAGGGCCTGTAGCAACTGCTCGCGGTCGGCCGGCAGTTCCGGTATGGAGGGATCATAGTCCCGGTGGATTTGCAGCCTGCCCTCACACTCCGCATCCACCAGCTGCGCCACCCGCTCGAGCACCTCGTGTACATTGGTGGCCTTCAGCCTCAGCCGCTGGCGCGAACCCAACAGGTGATCCACCAGATTACGCAGGCGATCCACCTCCTCAATGATGACCTGGGTATATTCCTCCAGGGCAGGGTCCGGCAGCTCCCGCTGTAATAGCTGGGCGGCACCGCGAATACCGCCCAGGGGGTTTTTGACTTCGTGGGCCATGCCGCGCACCAGGTTGCGTGTGGTCTCCTGGGTGTTGTACAGCGCATCCTCGCGGGCGATGCGCAACAGCCGCTCCACCGGTTGCACCTCAACCAAGAGCATTTGCAGCTCCGGCACTGGAGTTACGGAGTAGTCCACAATGCGCATTTCCCGATTGTGCAGGTACCAGCGCGCGCGGCGCACCGTATATCTCTCCCCCTTCACCAGGACCTCCCGCAAAGCCTGCCAGGAGCCAGTCTCGCGCACCACCTCGTCCAGCGGCAAGCCATTGACCCTTGCGCTGGATGCACTGAGCAGGTCCTCGGCGGCATTGTTCAGATAGCGAAGCGACAATTCACCATCCAGCACCAGCACGGCGGAAGTCAGGCTGTCCAGCAGCTGGCGGTCATTCAGCATTCAGTCGTTCCCGGTTCAATTCAAAGGCCGGCGCAGTGTTCTGCGCGCGGTGCCACAAGCTCTTGGGTTTGGTCAGTGCAAAAAGCAAACCAAAATGGCGCACGGGGCCAGGAGTATGCTTAAAGGTGGCCCTGCCTGGAGGGCCTGGTGTGCAGCCAGTGCCCTTCTGTTGTGTCCAGCATCATTTCCCATCCCGAAGGAGGTTGGGGCAACGCCCAAATACGAGAATGCACCATATCGGTGCAAAGTTCAAAATTTAACCAGAAGGAAATGGTTGGGGAAGGGTTTCAGGTTCCGTAGACACCGCTGCCAGAGCTGGTGGCGGTGTGCGCTGGGAATGCCTTTGGTTTGGTTTGGTTTGGGAGAGCCGATACACCCTTATCTGGCTGGCAGGTTGACACTGGGGCGCTGCACATAAAGGGTGATCATCGGGGACTGGGCCAGCACCCGCCCACTGGCATCGGTGAGGACCACCTGCACACTGTGGCTGCCGCGCTCCAGCGTCGAGATATCCAGGGCGGAACCGCTGGAGCTGCCGCGCCAGGGTTGGCCATCGATCACTGCAAAGAATCGGGCGCCGTCTGGATACACCGGCTGCACATCCACCTGCAGGGCAACCAGGCGTTGTCCCGGCGGAATAGTGGCGCCATCCTGGGGGCTGACTATCTGGATTGAGACAGGGCCCGTGTTCTCCCCTGCACCACTATCCGCCTTGGGTGACAATTTGCGCATCGGCAACGGACGCGGCAGGGTGATGGGCTGGATATTGATAGGCGCCAGCTCCACCTTCTCTGCCTGACCGTGTACCGGCGGGGTATCACTGAAGGTCACCTGGCCGTCCGCGCCGATGATCTTGTAAATGGCGCCAGATTCTTTATTACCATCCGGACCGGCAGACACCACCAGGGGCACGGCGAGAAACAATGTCTGTAGCAGTCTTGAAATTCCCATAGCAATAATCAACCGCAACCTGCGGATGCTCCCTTCACAGGCCCTATGACAGGACGCAACCGGTCGGGACAATCAGCCACCGCCAAGGGCCCAACACCGTAATTGAAACGGCAGCCTGAACAGCTGCCCCTTTGATAGTGTACCCCCAATAAAAAAGCCCGCGCCAGGGTGGTGCGGGCTTTTCGCCAAGCGGTCGACACTCTCCCGGTGAGCGGTCGCCGTTACACGGAGTAATACATATCGAACTCGACCGGGTGGGTGGTCATGTTCAGGCGCTCGACCTCTTCGCGTTTCAGCTCAATGTAAGCATCAATCGCATCATCGGTGAATACACCGCCCTCGATCAGGAAAGCGCGGTCCCTGTCCAGGGCGTCCAGGGCACCCTCCAGGCTGGCGGCCACAGTGGGGTACTCGGCCAGCTCTTCCGGCGGCAGGTCGTACAGGTCCTTGTCCGCAGCATCACCGGGGTGGATCTTGTTTTTGACCCCGTCGAGGCCAGCCATCAATAGTGCCGCGAAGGCCAGGTAGGGATTGGCGGTGGGGTCCGGAAAGCGGGTCTCAATCCGCTTGGCCTTGGGCGAGGTCACGTAAGGAATTCGGATGGATGCCGAGCGGTTGCGCGCGGAGTAAGCCAGGATCACCGGCGCCTCGAAGCCGGGCACCAGGCGCTTGTAAGAGTTGGTGGAGGCATTGCACAGCGCGTTCAGGGCGCGGGCGTGCTTCACGATACCGCCGATGTAGTACAGGGCGGTTTCCGACAGGCCGGCGTAGGTGTCACCGCCGAACTGGTTGACCCCTCCCTTCGAGAAGGATTGGTGAACATGCATACCGGAACCGTTGTCACCGACCAGCGGCTTGGGCATAAAGGTAGCGGTTTTGCCGTAGGCATGGGCAACATTGTGCACGGCGTACTTGAGAATCTGCACTTCATCCGCCTTCTTGGTCAGGGTACTGGCGGCAACCCCGATCTCGCACTGGCCGGCGGTACCCACTTCGTGGTGATGCACCTCGACATGCAGGCCCATCTGCTCCATAGCGGAGCACATGGCGGCGCGCACATCGTGCAGGGAATCCACCGGCGGCACCGGAAAGTAGCCCCCCTTGATGCCCGGGCGATGGCCGATATTGCCTTCGGCAAAGCTGTGTCCGGAAGACCAGGCCGCCTCTTCGGAATTGATTTTGTAGAAGGCCCCGCCCATCTCCGCGCCCCAGGTGATGTCGTCGAATACGAAGAATTCGGGCTCCGGCCCAAACATCGCTGTGTCACCCAGACCGGTGGACTTGAGGTATTCCTCCGCGCGCAGGGCGATGGAACGTGGATCGCGCTCATAGCCCTGGCCGGTGATGGGATCAACGATGTTGCAGCGCACAATGACCGTGCTCTCGTCGGTAAAGGGGTCGAGGAAAGCGGTTTCGTCGTCCGGCATCAGAATCATGTCGGACTCGTTAATCCCTTTCCACCCAGCGATAGAGGAACCATCAAACATCTTGCCTTCTTCAAAGAACTCGCCATCCACTTCCGAGGCCGGGATGGAAACATGCTGTTCTTTACCCTTGGTGTCGGTGAAGCGCAGATCTATCCACTTGGCCTCACTCTCATTGATCAAGTCGAGCGTTTTCGCTGACATTGCAGTCCTCCAGGTCTTGAAAAGTAATTGGTCGCTCTGCCTTTGCTGTCGGCATTCACGCTTTATCTGGCGTGAAATAAAGCAAGGAGTGTGCCAAATCAGGGCAATCACGCCCCGGTGGCGACTAGCTTCGTGCGGCCCTCATCACCGGGCTGGCTGGGGCAGGATAAATACTTTATGGCCGGGCAGCCACCGGGAAATGCACCAAGATGGCACATTTATACGCCACAGATGCACCGAGAGGGTGCACGCCCAGGTTGCCTTCGGCTGGTTTATACTGTCGCATCTTCTATCAACAGCAGTACCCGGCGAATTCCCATGCACTTTGTCGTCAAATTTTTCCCCGAGATCACCATCAAGAGCAACCCCGTGCGCAAACGTATGTCGCGCCAACTCAAGGACAACCTGCTGCGCCTGCTGCGACAGCTGGACGATCGTATCCAGGTGCGCAAGGACTGGGAAAAGATCGATGTGGTTGCTCCGGACGCCGTCGCCCATCTGGGCGATCGCATCGAGGAGGTGCTCTCCAACACCCCCGGCATCGCCAATTTCTCCCGCGTGCGCCAGTTCCCCCTGGGGGACCTGCACGACATCTACGAGAAAACCCTGTCGGTGTGGGGCCCGGCCCTGAAGGACAAGACTTTCTGCGTACGTGTAAAACGCTCCGGCAAGCACGATTTTCAGTCCCTAGATGTAGAACAGTATGTGGGCGGGGGCCTGAACAAAAACACCGAAGCGGGCAGAGTAAAACTAAAAAACCCGGATATCACGGTGAAGCTGGAGATCCGCCACGACAAGCTCTACGTTATTGAAGAGCAGCACCCCGGCCTCGGCGGCTTTCCTCTGGGTACCCAGGACCCGGTGCTGTCGCTGGTATCCGGCGGCTTCGACTCCATCGTGGCCAGCTATCTGACCATGAAGCGCGGTATCCGCACCCATTTCCTGTTCTTTAATCTGGGGGGGCGCCAGCACGAATTGGGTGTTAAGGAGGTGGCCTATTACCTGTGGAACAAGTTCGGCGCTTCCCACCGGGTGCGCTTTGTTTCAGTGCCCTTCGACGAGGTGGTGGCAGAAATTCTCGATCGCGTCGACGACTCCCATATGGGCGTGATCTTAAAACGCATGATGTTGCGCGCCGCCGGTGTGATTGCAAAAGAGCTGGAAGTGGATGCGCTTGTGACCGGTGAAGCCATCGCACAGGTCTCCAGCCAGACCCTGAAGAATCTCGCAGTCATCGACAGCGTCACCGATACCCTGGTGCTGCGCCCGCTGATCGCCAGCGACAAGACCGATATTATCAGGACTGCGCGGGCAATCGGCACAGAAGAGTTTGCCGCCAATATGCCGGAATACTGCGGCGTGATTTCGGTAAAGCCCACCACCCGCGCCAAATTCGAGAAGGTGGAAAGCGAGGAGAACCGCTTCGACTTCACTGTTCTTGATCGCGCCATCGGCAACCGCGTGATCCAGAACATCGACGAGGTGATCGAAGAAGTAGGCGGACAGGCGCCGGAGGTGGATATCCGCGAGGAACCCGGCAGTGCGGTAGTCATCGATATCCGCCACCCGGACGAAGAGGAACTGGACCCGCTGGAACTGGAAAACGACGCAGTACAAACCATTCCCTTCTACCAACTCAACAACCGCTTTGCCCAACTGGACCAGGCGCAGGAATACCTGCTGTATTGCGCCCGCGGTGTGATGAGCCGCCTGCACGCCTCCCATCTGCTCGACGAGGGTTACCGCAATGTGGGTGTCTACCGGCCGCAAAGGCCCCATCGGCAGGAGAAGGCGGGAGTGGGCAAAATCGGAAACTAACCCCGCTAAGGGTTCACACCGTTTAGCTGCCGCAAGTGACCCCCAGGTACGCCGCCAAAACCGGTGTCAGTTTCTCCTGGGGCATAAACCCCCTCAGCCAGCCCGCGGGTGCGCCGTGGCGGTCGATCAGCAGGGTGAAAGGCGTGGCGGGAATGGTACCCACTCTATCGAGCAGCGCACTACTGATCTGGAAGGCGGGAAAATCCGGGCGCAGCCTGCGGTATTCCGCCATCAGTGCCCGGCGGGAGCCGTTGGTGCCCACCGCCAGGGGCTGAAACTGACCGGGGCATTGGGCCAACAGCCGATTGAGCACCCGCACCTGGCGAAAGCACCAGGGGCACTCGGGTTCAAAAAACACCATCACCGCTGGTTGCCCCTGGTACTGCGCAAGGCTGATACGCCCGGGGCTGGCCAGGTCTCTCAGTGTCAGATCCAAAAGCGAAGCGCCCTGCGCAGCAGCGGGAAAGGCCGGTATGCACAGGGTAAACAGCAGGAACAGGGGTAAAAAACGGCGCACTACTACCAGTTCCAGTCAAAGCCCAGATAGAATTCCCGGCCGCGCAGCGGGCCGTAGATATAAGCCACATCGTAAGCGCCCCCAGCATCCCAGAACAGCGGGGTTTCGGCATTGTTGACCTGGGTGTAGTCGGTGATGTTATTGCCGCCGACATACACGTTCAGGTTTTCACTCACGTCGAATGCCACCTTCATATCCAGGGTCCAGTAGCTTTCCGCGCTGTCACTCTTGCGCTCTCTGCCAGGCTGGTTGTAACCCTCATAACCGTAATCCCCCAAGTCCCGCTGGCCCACCCAACTGGCGCTGGCATATAGCATCCAGGGGCCGCTGCCATAGTCCAGACTGAACAGCGCCCGTTGTTCGATGGGCGCTATGGCGTAGGATTCCTTGAAAATGCGGTCATAGTCGTAGCCTTCCAGGGTAACGGCGAGTTTCAGTGCCTCATTCAGGGTGTAGCCGAGACTGATATCCCCAGCGCTGACAACGGCGCTTTCACGCATCTGTGTCAGCAGTGGCACACCGTTTTCCGTTTCTCCCAGTGCGGCCAAATGCTCCACGGTTGTGTGTGCCAGTGACAGGGTGCCACTCAGGCGTTCACCCTCGTAGCTCAGCGCGTAGGTCGCGGAGAGGGACTTTTCCAGTTTGTCGATCTCGATGGCAAAGCCATCACCGGCATCCAGAATACCGTGGTCGGTCTCGAAGAAAGACAGCGGCGCGCGGTAGCCGTGACCAAAGGCCAGGCGCGATGTCCATTGGTCGTTGTGCAGGTAGCGCATATCGATCCGTGGAACCAGCAGGGTCTCCTCAATCTCGGTGCCGGGTTTTTCCTCCGCCACAAAGTCGGCGCGCACCCTGTCGAGGCGCACCGCAGCGGCGACTTCCAGTTGTGGCGATACCTGCCAGGTATCCTGCAGGTAGACACCACCGGTGCGGTAGTCGAAGCTGTCCTCCACATAGTCGGCGCTCTCGGCACCCGCAACGGAATCGGAGCGCATTTCCTCGTCGCGCAAATCCATACCGAAGGTCAGGGTGTGCGCCTCGTTCACTATCAGGTTGTTGCGCCAGTCGAAGTAAAAGAGTTGGTCGGTCGCCGCATAGTCAAATCCCTCGTAGAAGGAATCCTGTCGGTGTTCAGACCAGGCCAGGGTGACCATGGCATTGTAGTGTTCATTGAATTCCCGCAGCCAGTTGGCGGAAACCTCGGTGCGCTCTGTATCAATCCACTCGGTGGTCTCCCAGGGTTTACCGGTGAACTTGGCGCGTACATCGTCATTTTCAAACAGATGCTCGGATGCCACACCGTCAAAACCCCGCAGCACTGTGCCGATGTTATAGCCCTGGGGGCCGCCGAAGATGGTGGAGTCGGTGTAGGCCAGACGCAGCACCAGGTTGTCACGCTCAGTGAAATCATGGGAGACACGGCCAACGTAGCTGGTGTTTTCCTGCAACGGGGCTTCGCTGACGCCGTTGTTATCGTTGTCCATCTGGTGATGCTTGTCACCCTGGTACACCAGGCTGGTGCGGGTGCGATCATCGTCGCTGACATGGCTGCCCATCATACCGACGAAGAAGCTGTCGTTATCCTCCCAGGAAGCGTTGATGTTGAAGCCAGTTTCCTGTGGCTCCTTGGAAATCACATTGATGGTGCCGCCAATGGCCTCGGGGGCAAGCAGCGAAGCACCGGCGCCGCGTGCCACCTCGATACGCTCCACCCCGGTAGTGGCGAGGGCGTCCACCGCATAGTAGCCGGCCATCATGGTGTGCAGGGGGATACCATCGGTGAGGATGGTGGAATGCTCACCGCGCATCCCGTTGAGCATAATGCGCTTGACGCCGCACATGGAGCACTCGTTCGAGACCCGAACACCGGGGGATTTCTCAATGGCCTGGGTCAGGTTGACCGCCTGCATGGCCTTTATGCGGGCTTCATCCACCACCTCGGTTTTCTGGATGGCATCCAGCAGGGTACCGGCGTTGTACAGGCGTTGGCGCACGCCCACAACCACCGTTTCCTCGATAACGCCATTTAAGGACCCCTCGGCCAGGGGTTCGGCCGCGAAGGCGGCTGGCAGGGCTGCGGCAAAAATCGCCGATGACAGCAAAGTGCGATGATAAGCGGGCATGGCCTACTCCGGATTCCTGTTACGATACTTCCAATAAATGCGAATGATAAACCCTCGCATTATACGTCGCAAATAATAATCGCGGAGTCAGAGGACTGTCTGGCACAGTCATCCAGGGTTTGAATTTCTACAGGCAGTGAATTTCATTAGCCCACTACGGCGGCCTGTCCGGCCGCCGCTACCTTCAGGGTTATGTTTGGAGGAAAATTTCCGGCTGGGCGCAGGTTTGGCAATTGATCCAAATCAATTTCAAGCAACCTCAGGTCCCTGTATAACGATACGTTCAACAGCCAGCCAGGGCACTGCCATCACTGATGGCCGTTATTCTGCCTTGGCGCTCAGCATTTCTGAATCCGGCACTATGGATTTCTTTGGACCCGATCCAAGCGGTTGGCAAATTTCTGCAAAATAGCTTCCGCAGTTTGCCTGGTGGTTGGTTTTTTTGAAGGTTTGTTTTTTCTCCAAGCAAAACCAGCGGATACCATTTTCTCCACCCTCAAGGGGATCACCCTTATGCGCCTATTCTGCATAGTCAGTGAAAATCATATCCGGCGCATCGCCCCACCCAATAAATAGCCCTGCATCGAAAGGCTATTTTTTCATGGAGCATTGTGGCTTCACCAGGCCATTGAGATCCCTGTCGGGTCGCCCCTACCGGAAAAATCCATTGCTCAGGGGTTGTCATTGTCCAGCGTCCGTTCCTTTTGGATGCGCAGATACACTTCCTCCCGGTGCACAGGCGTGGATTTGGGGGCCTCTATGCCCACTCTCACCTGGTTACCCGAAATACCCAATACGGTGACGGAAACATGGGTTCCAATTCTGAGGTTCTCGCCTGGCCGGCGCTTTACCACCAACATAAGCCTTTCCTTCCGGGTCGCAAATCCCGGGGTGATTTTTAGAGAGGGGAACACCTGGAAAAAACGATTGAAGGCAAGGCAGGGGAGGTGCACGGGAGCGGTAGGCGGTAAAGCAGAACCGGCGGACGCAACGCCCCCAAAGCCTGGGCAACCGCGCCAGGTACCTGCAGGGACTCCGCTTTATTGAAGACGAGCGGGTTTCTAGCGTATTATCCATATAGCCATTTTGATACTTGTGTTATCAATTTGGTTAGCTGGCCCCTGGTGTGCTACCACCTTGGGTCAGCGCCTTTTACTTACGCTTAGGTCACACTACCGTTCTCCTGTGGAAAGAATGGCGCTTTGAAAAAATGCCTGGGGGTTTGGGGCCTGTTGCGCTATTGGTGCGCAGAAACTGGCCCAAATATTCATCAATAACTATGGATTTTACGCCGCTTTACCCCTGAAGAAAACCGAATGCAATCCAATAGGATCATTTTGGTGCCTATATTTCCAGGCGTGTACGCCTGGAAAAACCGCAGTTGCCCCTTTAAAAATGCATATTCAGTTGGCACTTCTCAGTGCCACTCACAGTAGTATGTAATTATCAACCCCGGTAATTTTTAGAGTGACAAAACGGTACAAGGATAGAACAATGTCTAATAGAGCACTTTTAGAATTAAAAAACATTGGAAAAACCGTGGCATCCAGGCTGTATCAAATTGGTATCACCAATGAAGCCGAATTGCGAAAGCTCGGTTCGGCCAAAGCCTATCGATGGCTCTCAGAGAAAAATACGGAAAAACAACTTCCCGTTTGTTATTACCTGTATTCCCTGGAGGGCGCAATCCAGGACAGACATTGGGATGCGTTTTCTGAAAGGGAGAAGACAGCATTGAGGTTGTCGGCGGGACTCACGAAGTAAACAAGCCCCAAACCGAATGGAGTCACGGCAGGTTAGCCCCCACACCCACAGACCTGCACCGCCCAGGTTCTGATCACTCAATAGGCCCCTTCAGGATGGGCAAGTGTGCAGTGGCCCGATATTTTTCCGGGATCTCTCCCAAAAAGCCCATGCCCCTGGTGTTTTATCCCTGGGGGCTGCCATTGATAATCCGTCCAGGGTAAACCACTGCCCGATGGACGATCTGAATTACTGACAAGAGGTCGGGATTGGGTATTCTCGATATTGTGTGATCCCGAAGCGGGAGACTATACACTAATCCCCGAGTTCGCTTTTAGTGCCCGCCATTAGCGTGTGCGGGGGCATCCGTAGCTGCATGGTCAAATTCCTGGGTTCTACCGGGCGGAAAAATCCATACACCGTCTTCTTGGTGATACCGGTGACAGGCGCATGAGCATATTGCGCATTCGCTAACTAACCCAGGAAGAAACTGCAGATGGCCTGCAGGTGTCATTGAAATACCCAGTCATTTTTACACTACACCGGAGAGCGTATGGATGACATAACCCGCGTAAGGTATCTCCCCATTGCGCTGAAACTTATAGGCCTGTTTTTTATCTTTGCCATTTACCCAATGATGGTATGGATATGGCCTGCCGGATGGGGGTGGACACCACCACAACCTGAGTATGAACAGATTGTGATGGGTATATTCGCAACACTTGGTGTTTTTCTGTTTCTCGCCGCAGAGAATCCTGCCGCCAATGTCAGCCTGATTTGGTTCACCATTTGGTTGAACCTGGTCTATGCCACCATTATGTTATTGATGGTGTTGGCTGATCGAACAGAGCAGGCAAATCTGGTCGGCAATATCCCTGTACAATATCTAATAGCCGGCGTTCTCTGGTATTTGATGCCCACACACAATTTTAGAAAGAAAAAGAATACTGGCGACTAGAATATCCTCGGACTTAACATTGTATGGCGCCGTGGGATTCCGTGGGTGTTTTTGATGCCTGTAAAACCCAGGTTTATATTTGCGCTATAGGCTGGCAGAGGGCGATGCGCATTCCAACCCTTTCGCAAATCTGTCGAAAAAGTCCCTGCCGCTGTGCCCTACCGTCAAAGCATTCAGGACTATACCCTGTTGCCTCTCGGGGATATCCGGCTCGACTGGAAGCCGCAGATACACCATGCTGTTCTATAGTAAACATCAGCGGCGGTACTGTAGAATAGGATTTGCTAACAAATAAAGAGGGTAAGTACCATGGGCAGACGCATCAAACTGGAGTTTGCTGCTACGGATGGATTGAAGGTGGCGGGCCTATTGGAAACACCTGATAGCAATCCACATTCCTTTGCCCTGTTTGCTCATTGTTTTACCTGCGGTAAGGATGTGGTGTCGGCCTCGCGCATTGCGCGCGCACTGGTTGCCCGAGGTTATGCCGTATTGCGATTTGATTTTACCGGGCTCGGTGGCAGCGATGGGGATTTCGCCAATTCCAACTTTTCATCGAACGTGAATGATCTGGTAATGGCTGCCAACTTCCTGCGCGATCAGTACCGTGCCCCCTCTTTATTGATTGGCCATAGCCTGGGGGGCGCTGCGGCTTTGGCAGCCGCCCATTCGATGCCGGAGGTCAGAGGGATGGTCACCATCGGTGCCCCGGCAGACCCGCACCATGTCGTGAAGCAGTTTGGCTGCAAGCTTGATGAGATCAATACCCGGGGCGTGGCGGAGGTAGCCTTAGCTGGCAGGCGCTTTACTATTAAAAAACAATTTCTGGATGACCTGGAGAATCACTACCAGTCAGAAAAAATTGCAACATTGAAAAAACCCCTGCTGATATTTCATTCTCCCGTAGATACCATAGTATCGATCCATGAAGCTGAAAAAATTTTCCGCAGCGCCAAACACCCCAAGAGTTTTATCAGCCTGGATAACGCCGATCATTTGCTGACCCGGGCCAGGGATGCCGACTATGTTGCGACTACGATTGCCGCCTGGGCGACACGATATATTGAGGAACCGGAAAATATCGAGCAAAAAGACTCTACCATACCCAGCGGGCATGTGCTGGTTAAAGAAAAGAACAGGCAGTTTACCCGCACAGTGATCAGTGATTCCCATGAATGGCTGGCCGACGAACCCACGGCAATGGGCGGCAGCGACCTTGGCCCCGACCCTTATGAACACTTATTGGCGGCACTCGGCACCTGCACATCAATGACAATTCGCATGTACGCCAGGCACAAAAAAATTCCCCTGCAGGACGTCTCGGTGCACTTGAGCCACAATCGCGAACATGCCCGTGACTGCGAGGATTGCGAATCCAGCCCACAGAAAATTGAAGTGATCAACAGAGTGGTCACCCTGGTCGGCGATTTGACCGATGAGGTACGGGATCGTCTATTACAAATTGCTGACCGATGCCCGGTCCATCAGACCCTGCACAGCGATCTCGGTATCGTCACAAAACTGGCTGACTAGCAAGGCAGGAGGGAAGAATACCCCTTTGCCAGGATCGTATGCGGCATGGATGCCGATTAAGGGCGTACAGGGATGGTTGCACTGCGTGTCCTGGGAGAGGGGCATTCTTTCCCTCCGACCTGGTCCTATCTTGCAATAGCTCGAACCTGTTGCGACAGTTACCGGTGCTTCAGGGAGTGCTCTCGTGGTCAGACACAGTATAACCGGTGGTGCGGCGAGACTTCTGGCCTGCCATTAAATGGATGGCTTTTAACCGTAAGCAATCAAGTAATCCCAACTGAAGGGCCTGTCAAATTTTCTCTATTCTCCTGTTTTTAACGGTCAAGAGATTCAAATGGCCATGCGGAGTAAATCCGATTTCTGGCAGCAGCACATCAGTGTCTGGAGGAACAGGGTTCTATCCCTGGCAGCCTACTGACTGTTAGCAGCATGCGCTGAAGCTCAGCACCATCACCTATTGGCGCAACGTCCAGACTGATGCCGGTGCCTATGCCTGCCCGGTGGCATCCAGATACAGTTACCCAGGGTCACTCTTTCGCTCTGCGGGCCTGGCCCCTGTCTGCCCGGCACGCCCCTACAGTTCCGTGATCTCGGCGCTCTTAGCTCTGGGGGACACCCTTGGCAACTATTTTGGGCCATCCTGAACCCTGGACGGTAATAGACACTATCACAATGCCAGGCCCAGTGTTCCCATTGACCAGGGATACCTGATGGCGCTTCGCGCTACCTGTGAATACGCCCGCGCAAGGACGCGGCAAAACCGCGCTTAAATGCCGCCCCTTACGTTATCGAAAGTTGAAGCTATAATTGGCAACTTTTTTCGTTTGGCTCCTGAAGGAGATCGCGTTACGAATATGTACATTGCTGTGTACAAATTCTGTTTTATTTAAGGTGTTATGCAGTAAATGTCCAATATTATCAAGAACTTAAGAAATGTAGCCATTATTGCCCACGTAGACCACGGCAAAACCACGCTGGTGGACAAGCTGTTGCAGCAGTCCGGCACTCTGGACCGCCGCGATGCCGATGCGGAACGGGTGATGGACTCGAACGACCAGGAGCGTGAGCGCGGCATCACCATACTGGCCAAAAATACCGCCATCCGCTGGCGTGATTACCGCATCAATATTGTTGACACCCCCGGGCACGCCGACTTCGGTGGCGAGGTGGAGCGCGTGCTGTCCATGGTGGACTCGGTTCTGCTGCTGGTGGATGCCGTTGACGGCCCCATGCCACAGACCCGCTTCGTCACCCAGAAAGCTTTCGAGCAGGGCCTCAAGCCCATTGTGGTGATCAACAAAATCGACCGCCCCGGCGCGCGCCCCGACTGGGTAATGGACCAGGTATTTGACCTGTTTGACAACCTCGGTGCCAGCGACGAACAGCTCGACTTTCCCGTGGTTTACACCTCCGCCTTAAACGGCATTGCCGGCCTTGATGACACCGCTATGGCGGACGATATGGCCCCACTGTTCCAGATGATTCTGGATAAGGTACCCCCTCCCAAAGTGGACCTCAACGGCCCTTTCCAGATGCAGATCTCGGCCCTGGACTACTCCAGTTATGTGGGTGTGATCGGCGTAGGCCGCATTACCCGCGGCACCCTCAGACCAAACCAGCCGGTAGTGGTACTGGATCGCGATGGCAAGGCGCGCAAGGCCAGGGTGCTGCAGGTGATGGGCTATCTGGGGCTTGAGCGCACCGAAGTGGAGCAGGCCAGCGCCGGCGATATCGTGTGTATCACCGGTGTGGGCGCGCTGAATATCTCCGACACCCTGTGTGACCCGGACACCCCGGAAGCCCTGCCCGCCCTGAGTGTGGACGAACCCACCGTGAGCATGACCTTCCAGGTGAACGACTCCCCTTTCGCCGGTCAGGACGGCAAGTTCGTCACCTCGCGCAACATCCGGGAGCGCCTGGAGCAGGAACTGATCCACAACGTGGCCCTGCGGGTCGAGCAGGGCGATTCCCCGGACAAATTCAAGGTCTCGGGCCGCGGCGAACTGCATTTGTCCGTCCTGATCGAGACCATGCGCCGGGAGGGTTTTGAACTGGGCGTATCCCGCCCGGAGGTGGTGCAGAAGGCTGTGGACGGCGACATCCACGAGCCCTACGAAGCCGTGGTCATCGACGTTGAGGACCAGCACCAGGGTTCGATTATGGAAGAACTGGGCCTGCGCAAGGCCGAGTTGACCAATATGGAACCGGACGGTAAAGGCCGCGTGCGCCTGACTTTTACCGTGCCCTCCCGCGGTATGATTGGCTTTCGCAGCCAGTTCCTCACCCTCACCAGCGGCTCCGGTATTATGACCAGTATTTTCGACCACTACGGCCCGGTAAAACAGGGTGAGGTAGGTAAGCGCACCAATGGCGTGCTGGTCTCCATGGTCAACGGCAAAACCCTAGCCTACGCCCTTTACACCCTGCAGGACCGTGGCCGCCTGTTTCTTGGCCACGGAGAAGACATCTACGAGGGCCAGGTCGTCGGCATCCACTCACGCGGCAATGACCTGGCGGTAAATCCCACCAAGGCCAAGCAGCTCACCAATATCCGCGCCGCCGGCACGGACGAGGCCCTCACCCTCTCCCCGCCGATCCGCCACACGCTGGAACAGGCCCTGGAGTTTATCGAAGAGGACGAACTGGTAGAAGTAACCCCCAATCATATCCGCCTGCGCAAGAAAATCCTGCAGGAGAATATGCGCAAGCGGGCGAAGAAGTGAACAGGGGCGTTTTGTTTGAAAAATGAAGAGGCTCCTCGGCCCAATTCACGGCCTGCTCGCCTGGTGCCTCTGCATTGCCAACACAACCCCGCGGTGTCGTTTTATCCCGAGGATGCACGCCGGCTGACTGTGCCCAATAGAGTCCAAGGCCGGTTTGCCTGCCAGGTTAACCGGCTTCCAGCAGGAAAGTGACGGGACCATCGTTGACCAGGGAAATCTGCATATCCTGTGCAAATACACCACAGGCCACCGGCGCAAACCGGGCTTGCGCCTGCGCGACAAAGTAGTTGTAGAGCGCTTCGGCCTGCCCGGGGCTGGCGCCGCGGCTGAAACTGGGGCGCAGACCGCGCCCGGTTTCCGCCACCAGGGTAAACTGGCTGACCACCAGCAGCCCCCCGCCAGCCTGCTGTAGATTCCGGTTCATTCTGCCACTGTCATCGGGGAATACCCGGTAGTTCAATACGTTATGCAGCAGTTTGTCCGCGCCCTCACAAGTGTCCTGGGCCTCTACGCCCAACAGTAGCAGCAGGCCGCGATCAATAGCGCCGACCGATTTCCCGGCGACATCCACTCGGGCGCGACTCACCCGTTGAATCAATCCTTTCATCTCACACCTCTTCCCCTCTCTGGAACCCTATGCACAAATGCCCTAGATTAGCGGACTGATTCGCGT
Source organism: Microbulbifer jejuensis (assembly GCF_047289955.1). Taxonomy (NCBI): domain Bacteria; kingdom Pseudomonadati; phylum Pseudomonadota; class Gammaproteobacteria; order Cellvibrionales; family Microbulbiferaceae; genus Microbulbifer; species Microbulbifer jejuensis. The sequence continues at coordinate 96,655 of NZ_JBLBUB010000010.1, read as the reverse complement.
AGAGAAACCGAGAGTAGGGTATGAGAAAACAATTAACCGTGCTGCTGGCCGGAGCTGTGACCGCAGTGACTGTACAGGCAGCGGACGGCTATCCGGACAGTAAGACCGTCTCGCAACAGGATATGTACTTCGATACCAAAGTCGAGGACCCCTATCGCTGGCTCGAAAATACGGCCACGGGGGAGGTCAAGGACTGGGTGACCGTGCAAAACGCTCACGCCCTGCCGCGCCTGAAGCAATTGCCAGGCTGGCAGAAAATCAATGACCGTCTCACCAAGCTGTGGCGCTATGAACGCTATGGGGTGCCCTACAAGAAAGGGGATAGTTACTATTACGGCTACAACAGCGGTGACTGGGACCAGAATATCTTTTACCGTGCCGGAGACCTGGCCCGGGAAGGCAAACCCATACTGGACCCACGCAGCCTGAGCGAGGACGGAACCATCGCGGCCAAGCGCCTCACGGTCAGCCCCAAGGGCCATTTCCTGGCCTACGGGACCTCCGATGGGGGGACCGACTGGACCGACTACCATATTCGCGATCTGCGCACCGGCAAAGATCTCAAGGATCTGCTCACCGGTATCAAGTTCAGCGGTGCCAGTTGGGCAGCCGATGAATCCGGCTTTTACTACAGCCGCTACCCGCTCAACAAAACGGGCCGTGCCGATGACAGCAAACAGGTAGCGGTCTATTTCCATCGCCTGGGTGAACCGCAGGAACGCGACCAGTTGGTATACCAGATTACCGATCATCCCACCCGCAACCCCGATGCCTCGGTGAGCGACGACGGCCATTACCTGCTGTTGAACATCTTTGACGGTTACGATTCCAACGGCTTTTATTATCGGGATCTGCGCGACGACAGTAATGAGGTGGTAAAGCTGCTGGATAACTGGGATGGCCTCTACCAGTTCCTCGGTAACAAGGGTAAAACCTTTTTCTTCGAGACCAGCGCGGGAGCGCCTTTGGGGCGGGTGATCGCCATCGACCTCGACAAGCCACAGCGCAAAAACTGGCGCAATCTGGTACCGGAAGGAGACAGCGTCCTTCAGAGCGCAAGTTTTATTGGCGACCGCTTCGTATTACATTATCTGAAAGATGCCAAATCACGGGTGCTGGTGACCGACACCAATGGCAAGCAGCAGTACGAGTTGAAACTCCCCGGCGTGGGTTCGGTGACCGGCTTCTATGGTGAAGCGGATGAAGTGGAAACCTTCTTCTCGTTCAGCAACTTTATTACGCCGCCGAGCATTTATCACCTGAATGTGCAGAGCGGGGAAACCGAGCTGTTCAAGCAGCCCGAGTATGCCGCTGATTTCTCCGATTTGACGGTAAGTCAGCACTTTTTCAAGAGCGAGGACGGCACCCGCGTGCCCCTGTTCCTGGTACACAGGAAGGGCATGAAACACGATGGTTCCAACCCGACACTGCTGTATGGGTATGGCGGCTTTAACGTCTCGATCCTGCCGCGTTTCTACAACCATTTCGCAGGCTGGTTGGATATGGGGGGCACCCTTGCTCTGGTGAATTTGCGGGGTGGCAGCGAGTACGGCGAAGCCTGGCACCAGGCGGGCACCAAGACGCAAAAACAAAATGTTTTCGATGATTTTATCGCTGCGGCGGAATGGCTGATCGCGGAAAAAATCACCTCTCCTGCAAAGCTCGGCATCAATGGGCGCTCGAACGGCGGCCTGCTTGTGGGCGCTACCCTGGTACAGCGCCCGGATTTGTTTGCTGCGGCCCTGCCGGCAGTGGGCGTACTGGATATGCTGCGCTACCACACCGCCTCCGCCAACGCGCGACAGTGGTCCAGCGATTACGGATTGAGTGAAAACCGCGAAGAATTTAACGCCCTCCACGCCTATTCCCCCGTGCACAATACCCGCGAGGGCACCTGCTACCCGGCCACCCTGATTACCACGGCCGACCGTGACGACCGCGTGGTACCCTGGCACAGTTACAAGTTTGCCGCAGCACTGCAGCAGGATCAGGGTTGCGACAATCCCGTGTGGCTGGCAGTGGAAACCCGCGCGGGCCACGGTGCCGGCAAGCCCGTGTGGATGCAGGTGGAGGACTATGCCAATCAATGGAGCTTCCTCGCCGACCAACTGGGTATGGAGATCAAGTAATCTTTTTTCGCAGGTGGCTGCCGGCTGTAGCCGGCGGCTCCCGTCGCGGATTGCGCTTTTATTACTCGGGCGATACACCCAACCTGTGTTACCCGGTAGGACTGCCGGTTGGCTCCAACGGTGCCGGGCAGAGCCAATCACAGAAACGGTCACTGGGTAGGCATAATATTCAATCACGTCCGGTGGCATCATGAAACATGCATTTGTAACCGGTGCTAGCGGCTTTCTCGGCACCAATCTGGTTGAACAACTCTGTGCGGATGGCTGGCAGGTAACCGCCATGCACCGGCATACAACCGATACCCGCAGGCTCCGCTCTATGGGGGTGGCGCTGGTGGAGGGCTACCTGGAGGATCCCGATTCACTGCGTACCGCGATTCCGAAAAATGTCGATGTCCTCTTCCATATCGCCGCCAATACCAGTCTGTGGCGCGGTGGCAATGCCCAGCAATGGCGGGATAATGTAACGGGCTCGGCCAATATCGCCCGGGTGGCCAGGGAGAAAAATGTTGGGCGCTTGATCGTTACCAGTTCCATCGCCGCCTATGGCTACCATAGTGAAATCATCACCGAAGACAGTGAAAAACGGGCAGATAACCCCCACCACCACTACCTGTACACCAAGAAGCGCGGGGAACTCGCTGTGCAGAAGGAGATTGCACTGGGACTGGATGCCGTCTTCTTAAATCCCTGTGCCATTGTGGGGAAATACGATACCCACAACTGGGCGCAAACCTTTTTTTTGATCGATCAAGGCCAGTTGCCGGGCGTACCGCCCGGTTACGGGTCTTTTTGCCACGCCGGCGCGGTCGCACGGGCGCATATTGATGCCGTAGAGAAGGGCCGCTGTGGCGAAAACTATATCCTTGCCGGCACCGATGCCAGTTTCCTGGAATTCTTCGGTAAAATTGCCGAACTGCGGCACAAGCCGGTGCCCAAACGCACCTCACCGGCGTTTGTCATACATTCTGTTGCCTGGTGTTCAGACCTCTGGTCGCGGGTGAGCAGACGCGAACCCGTGATTACCCCACAAAAGGCCACTTTGGTTACGGGTCAGGTCGTGGCGAGCAGTGCCAAGGCAGAGCGGGAACTGGACTATCAATCGGGGGTGGCACTGGAGACCATGTTGTGCGAATGTCACGACTGGTTGGTACAGCAAAAGTTATTGGAGCCAAAGTGAATCGCAGTAATATTATTTTTATCCTGGTTGCCCTCCTATTGATTCTGCAATTAATCCAGCACTATTTCTTTTCCGGTGCGCAGTAAATAGTTTGCCATTCTTTCAAGCCGTGGGGAGTTGGCTCGAAACGCCAAGCTGTCCGAACGGTGATGTTTCGCACTGCAATCGCACCGCTACACAACTCGGCCACTGAACACCCCCTAAGGAGCCAACAATGAAAGAGGAGCGCTGCAGCTGGTGCTTGTCTACACCACTTTATCGGCGTTATCACGACGATGAGTGGGGGCGCCCGGTGACAGATGACAAGACGCTATTCGAGTTTCTGTTGCTGGAGGGAGCCCAGGCGGGCCTGTCCTGGATTACTGTGTTGAACAAGCGGGAAAATTACCGGCGCCTCTTCGATGATTTTTCGGTGGAAAAGATCGCGCGCTATACGCCAAAAAAAGTGGAAAAACTGCTGCAGAATCCGGGCATTATCCGCAACCGACTCAAGGTGGAGTCCGCGGTGAAAAATGCCCGCGCCACTCTGGCCCTGCGGGATAAGGGGACTTCGCTGTCGCAGTTTCTCTGGCAATTTACCGGTGGCCGGGTGATCGTAAACCACCCCGTTTCTCTCGGACAGGTGCCTGCCAGCACCCCCGAGTCCGACGCCATGAGCAAGGCATTGAAAAAGGCCGGTTTTAGTTTTGTTGGCTCAACCATAATGTATGCCCATATGCAGGCCACCGGCATGGTCAATGACCACTTACACACCTGCCCGGCGCACCAGCGCTGTGTGGATGCGGCGCAAGCAGCGGGCCTGACAACGGGCCAATAAAGTGATTCATGCCCAGCGAACCATTCATCAGGACTTTTCAGTCAGGCTGAAAAAAATGATCAATTCGGGTATCCTCATGCTAAAAATTGGGGATTTGAACGGTAAACAATCTCAGGAATTTCGAGTGGAATACCTTCGGTCAAAGACAAATAGGTGGTTTATAATTCCTGTACTCCAATTATCACAAAAATAGAAGAGGTTCTTAGTCTATTACAAAATTCATTATGAACAAGAGCACCGGATACTTTACCGTCAAAATCTAATTGCGGTAGTATCTTGCGCTATTTTAGTAACCCTAGACCATGAAAGGTCATTCATACTCTTTGTTGTGAGGAAACTACATTGAAAAAATTACTTGCTGTTGGGTTAGCGGCGTCATTAGCCGCTTGTCAAACTAATTACTCGGGTGGTGATACATCTGCTCGTTCTGCGCTACCTCAAGGTGTTACTTTAATTGAAGAGGTTAAGCGTCAAGGTGACGAAATAGTTATCCCTTATAAAAAATACCAATTGGCCAATGGATTAACCGTTGTTATTCATGAAGATCAATCAGATCCATTGGCACATGTTGATATGACTTATCATGTTGGCTCTGCTCGTGAGCAGGTTGGTAATTCAGGGTTTGCACATTTTTTCGAACATATGATGTTTCAAGGTTCAGAAAATGTGGCGGATGAAGAACACTTTAAAATCGTTTCAGAATCAGGCGGTACTTTAAACGGAACCACTAATACTGACAGAACCAACTACTTCCAAACGGTTCCCGTGAATCAACTTGAAAAAATGCTCTGGTTGGAAGCTGATCGTATGGGGTTCTTATTGAACGCCGTTACGCAAGAAAAGTTTGAAGTTCAACGTGAGACAGTTAAGAACGAGCGTGGACAACGCGTTGATAATAGGCCCTACGGACGTCTATCTGAAACTTTGTCAGCAGCACTTTATCCTGAGGGCCACCCATATTCCTGGCCAGTAATCGGCTACACCGAAGATTTAAATCGCGTTGATGTTAACGACTTAAAGAAGTTTTTCTTACGTTGGTATGGTCCAAATAATGCGACGCTTACCATTGGCGGTGCGGTAGACCCAGTACAAACAATGGCCTTGGTAAACAAATATTTTGGTTCGATTCCTAGAGGCCCTGAAGTCATTGTTGCAAAGAAGCCTTCAGTTACATTGAATGAAGACCGCTATGTCTCTTTTGAAGACAATGTTAATTTGCCGCTAGTGTTCATGACTTTCCCTACGGTATATGCGCGTCATGAAGATGAGCCTGCTTTGGACATTTTGGCTGAAATCCTAGGTGGTGGTAAAACGTCTATCTTGTATAAAAATCTGGTTAAGAATGGCTTAGCCGTTCAATCCCAGGTCAATCACCGTTGCCAGGAACTGGCATGTACTTTCACTATGTTAGCACTACCTAATCCGGCTGCGGGGAAGTCTTTGGCTGATTTAGAGTCTGTGATTCGAGCCTCTTTCTCAGAGTTTGAGCAGCGTGGCGTGAAAGAAGATGATCTGTTAAAAGTTAAAGCCAAATTAGAGGCTAATACTATTTTTGGGTTGCAATCTGTTGCAGGTAAAGTAGCTGAACTGGCTTTCTTTGAAACTTTTGCAGGTACACCTAACTACATTGGGCAGAATATTGAACGATACAACGATGTGACCAAAGAAGATGTGGTTCGTGTTTACAATCAATACTTAAAAAATAAACATTCCGTCATTGTCAGCGTGGTTCCTAAAGGACAGCCTGACGCTATTGCGAAAGCTGATAATTTTAGCATCCCACAAAGAAATATACCCGAAAGAAAACAAGTTAAAACGTCTGATTTAGATACGCGACGCGCAATTGATAGCTTTGATCGTTCTCAACAACCCATTGCGGGCGCCAACCCACTTGTTAGTGTGCCGGCATATTGGGAAGCACAGCTAAGTAATGGCATTAAGGTTTTAGGTTCGCAAAGCCAGGAAACACCAACGACCAGTATTTTAATTAAAGTACAAGGCGGCCACTTCGCTGAACCTGTTGATAAAGCCGGATTGGCAAATCTTACAGCTGACTTGTTGAACGAATCAACCACAGCTCGTACTAACGAAGATATGAGCCTTGAATTACAAAAACTGGGTAGCAATGTAAGAATCTTTGCTCGCAATGAAACAATTAATATATTTGTCAGCAGCTTGAGCAAGAATCTAGACGCAACATTAAAATTAGTAGAGGAAAAGCTTCTTAAACCAGCATTTAATGATGTTGATTTCAATCGCCTTAAGTCTCAAACCATCCAAGGTATACAGAACGCTCGCAAGGATGCCAATGCATTATCTAATGAAGCTTGGAGTAAGCTTTTGTATGGGAATAGTATTGCGGGCATACCAGTAACTGGTAGCGTGGATAGCGTTAGCAAACTAACAGTTGCTGATGTAAGAGATTTCTATAACAACTTTGTGAAGCCTCAAGGTGCTGAGTTGATTATTGTGAGTGATTTATCGCAACCACAAATTAACAAATCCTTGAGTAGGCTGACTTCATGGACGGGTAAGGGAAATGTATTTAACCGCACATTTAAGCCAGTGAGTTTTGATCCAAAAACGGTTTATATCGTCAACAAAGATGAGGCTGCGCAGTCTGTTATCCGCATTGGCAAACCAAGCCTGAAACGAGATTTTACAGGAGAATTCTATAAAGCCGGCTTGATGAACTTTAATCTTGGCGGTGCGTTTAACAGCCGCATAAACCTTAACCTTCGCGAAGACAAGGGTTATACCTATGGTGCTGGTGGTCGATTTAGTGCGAGTAAAAACAATGGTCAGTATCGAGTTGGCGCAAGTGTTAGAGCCGATGCAACTGACAAATCATTTATTGAATTTGAAAAAGAACTTAGAGCCTATCGTAACCACGGTATGACAAATGAAGAGCTAGACTTTATGCGTAAAGCGGTTGGGCAACGTGATGCAAGAAGTTATGAAACGCCAGATCAAAAACTACAGTTTTTAGGTGATATATTAGAGTACGATTTGCCAGCTGATTTTACTCAGAGGCAAGCTGAAATTATCCAAAATACCAGCCTTGCTGAATTCAACTCATTGGCTCAAAAGCATTTAGATATTGATACAATGGCAAAATTGGTTGTTGGTGATGCTGAAAGTCTGAAACCTCAGTTCGAGGAACTTGGATACAAAGTCGAAGTTATTGATTTAGATAAGTAACCGTTTATTTAGACTCTGAAAGGCGTGAAGTATTGAGCTTCACGCCTTTTTTTATTTTACAAAACTCTCTTTTATACGGTCAAAATATGCGAAGCGTTATCTGGCGGAATTTCAATATCGTTTCAATTGCAGATTCAACCTTTGCGCGCTCATTCCACGGCTCGCCTACGCCTCTCTCCGGACACCACCGCCACCAGAAAAATTGCTAAACCTCGGCTTAACTTAGCTGGTAATTAGGCACCTTTAAGACCATTAGATTTGGCTAATCTTTAGCGCAAAAATCCCATCAGGCCCAATAAAGAATGGGCGCATGAGCCGGCAATACACAAGACTCCTGAATATCGTCAACCCAAAGAAAGTCAGGGGGATTAACTATATTCTCTGTTTTCACCACCTTTAGCGTTAGTTATTTTTTATTCCGATAAGTGAAATTATTCCATCGGAAAGGGTTCCCCTCCAGCTGGGGTAATTATGGCCTTCTTTAAACTCTCTGTAGTCTACTGAATATCCTTTTGAAATTAAAATATCTCTGAATTAGCGATTCATCCCCAACCCTGAGGGTCCAGCCTCATAAAGTCCAGCATCCAAGTAAAAAGTTAGAGGAAGTCGTGGAGAGTTAAGGTACAGATCACATACCAGGCAGTTTTTATAGGTACCCGACGCCTCTAGAGATTAATACACCAAGATAGGGGAGCATTAACAATAATAATAGCTCAAGGCGTTTAATGGCAATAATATGCGCTGGAACATCCAACACCGGTTTGGCACTTTTGCGGTTTTTGAGTAAAAAAACGGTTGGAATCACTGAGATCAGAGCAATGACTAAAAAAAGACCAAGCTTTGCGTGAAACACGGGATTGTCAGAATAGAATTCCTTGGGCTTTCCGACATAAAGCCACAGGAATAAACCGGCAGTTAAGGTTAAAACCGCCGAGATACCGTATACAAGGTCGATAAATGCTAATTTTTTACGCATTTCAATGACCAATTTTTTTGAAAACAAGATGTTTTCAGAGATCAACATGGAAGCAAGCAGGATAATGCCTAAAAAATGGCCATATCTAATAAAAGTATCGTTCATGATTGTCTCATCGAATGCGATTTCGCAGCCACAATAAGTCCGTTATTGGTACAGACCGCCACATCCGGCTCCTCAAGTGTAGTTTTGCTTGTATTGTACACACGTACTATTTACCCGATATTTAAACAGCCATTCCATACCGCCCTGAAATGCTGGCGCAACTATCCGATATTGTTGATATTTTACGAGTGCATGTCAGCCCGCGATCTAAGGAAAAAATGATAAGCTGGAAATAGTTTAACAGACACTTGAAACCAAGCCGCCGGGTTAATAGTGAAACCAAACCGATTAGATTACAGCGAATATGTGACCCTTGTGTACCATTTTGCAGCCTTGCGCCAAGTTTTCTCCCAAGTCCCAACTCACAAGGCGCTATTATACTACTAAAGCCTTATGTAGCGACATTACATTCGATTACCGGGACAATGTTAACCAGTCAGCTTGGCACAAAAAATACCGGTATACTTGCTACGAAAGTTTAACTTCACGAATTTCTATGGTTATTGCAAATGTAATTTTCACCATAAGACAAATGTTCTTTTACAACCATCTTTCCTGAAAGATACGAATGCTTAAATTTAACACAAATCAGATCAACTCAAAAATAGAGGACATGCAATAGGCGCTTGGGGAAAAGTCCGACTTTGAAGCTCAGTCGGCAGGTTGGCTTGCCGCATTCGACAGTATAAATGCGATGTAATTTAATATCGAAACCGCATGTTGGGAAGGTATGTGCAATACTATTGATACTTTCAAACTATACCGTCTCTATACCTACGGAATATAGCGCAAAGCTTTAATTAGGGCTCTGTAGCGTTAAATGGGACACCCACAAACCCTATCGCTAGCGCCGATTATTGCATCGGCGCCAACCTCGGAAGTTAAAAACCGGTTTCGTAATGCATACTGGCCTCCACATACTCGATAGTGCCATCGTCGTAATGGATATAGGCTTCCGCTTGGTTCGGTGCATAGGCACGCACGGTCACTGTACAGGACAGCCCTGAATTACAGCCTTTTATCCAGTTAATTCGATCAATCGACTTGGTAATGTTGGTGATTGCCCAGCTTCCCGAAGTGGAATTGCCAAAACTGAAATCTATCCCCTCACAATGGGAAGTCCCGTTGCCAAAGACATTCCCGCCTGATTGCACATTGAGCGTACATACAAGATCGGCAGAGAGGGCGGGGAGTGCGGTAAAGGAGCCGACCACAAACAAAGATGCTAATAGTATTTTTTTGGTAAACATAATCCTGACCTTATAATTTCAAATCCATTGATATCGCTATATATACAGCGATCATTGCCAGCTTATCACTGGCATTAGCACTTTCCTACCTATAAAAAAACCCGACCACGGTAAACTGTGGTCGGGTTAACAAAAAATGTGTTTTTAGAAATTAGATGCTTATCTCGGGCAAGCTACCAGGATTTCAATCAATACACTCTACCGGTACCCGTCAGTAGCGAGTACTCTGCGAGTTTTCAGAGAAAACCAATGTCCACTCTTACGCTTTTGTCTCGACAGTCTGGCTGAGATCTCCGACACCCGCTTCTTTCAGCAAGGAATCCACCAATGGCGCCATAGCACGGTGTTTGAGCGCGCTGCCTACCAGGGCTTCCGGCAGGCTTTGTCCTTTGGCTTGCGCATCGCTGTCGAGAATACCACTACCGGCACGGCCATCCATGCCGTTCAGCCCTTCCACAGAGATAATTTTCATCCCCTCAATAGCCTCCAGCGGCTTGACACTCTCGCGGATAATATTTGGTAGATTCTCGTGCAAACTGAGGACTTTCTTGAGGGCGATCTGCGCTTCGTTGAGACTGTTGAAGGCCTCGTTCATAAGGCGTTGACCCTCGGCATCCACGGCGTATTTTTCGCGGTCTGCGTCCACCTTAATACGTACAGCTTCCGCCTCCGCACCGGCTTGCAGGCGCAGCGCTTCGGCGCGGTCTTCCGCAGCGGCTTTTTCCGCCTCGGCCGCCACCTTGATTGCGGTGGCCTGGCGTTCGGCAACTTTTTGCGCCTCGATAATCTCGATACGCTTATCCCGCTCCGCGACCTCCACATCCTTGGCCGTGTGCACCTGTTCCTCGGCTTTCACCGCCTCGGCCAGGGCTACGTTGGCCTGCTGATCGGCGAGGGACTGCTCCTTGGATTTTTCCGCGATGGCAATGGCGCGCTCCTGCTCGGCAATCTCCACGGATTTCTGTTTGGAAATACGCTGCTCTTCCAGGAATCGCTCGCGATCAATTTCCTGTTCCTGCAGGCACCGTTCCTTCTCAATTTCCAGCAGCTTGGTTGCCTGTTCCGCAGCGATCTGCGACTGGCTCACTTCGCGCTGGGCTTCAATCTCTGCCTGGCGGGCGGCGCGCTCCTGCGCGGCCTGTTCGCGAGTGATATCGGCCTGTTGTGCGGCCTCGCGGTTTTCCAGTTCGCGCTGCTGCTCCAGGTGGGCGTAGCGTTTTTCCTTGTCAATTTCCAGCTTCTGGCGCTCTGCCTCGAGATTTTTCTTCTCGATCTGCACCATGGTTTCCTGCTCGACATCATTGACTTCTTTGCGTCGCGCCTCAATAGAACGGGTCATGCTGGCGAGACCCTCTGCGTCGAACACATTGTCCTGGTTGAAAAACTCCTTGTGGGTCTGGTCCAGTCCTGTCAGCGACACGGATTCAAGCTCCAAGCCGTTTTTCAGCAAATCTTCAGAAACCACCTGCTGTACTTTTTGCACAAACTGGCTGCGCTGTTCATGCAGCTCGGCCATTTCCATTTCAGCAGCCACAGAGCGCAGGGCATCCACAAACTTACCCTCGATCATGTCCTTCAAAGCCTCGGGATCCAGAGTGCGCAAACCCAGGGTCTGCGCCGCATTGGCAATGGCATCGGTATCCGGTTTCACACGCAGATAGAATTCGGCGAGCACATCCACGCGCATGCGGTCCTTGGTGATCAGGGCCTGCTGCTCCTTGCGCGATACCGCGAGCCTCAAGGTATTCATATTGACTGGGATAATTTCATGCAACACCGGCAGTACCAGGGCACCACCGTTCATAATGACTTTTTGCCCCCCCAACCCGGTGCGCACAAAGGAGCGCTCTTTGGAAGCGCGGGTGTAGAGGCGCGCAAAAATCGCTCCGATCACAATCAAAGCTACCAGTACTGCACCGGCAATAAAAAGGATGCTAGAAAAATTTTCAATCACTGAGTGGTTCTCCATTTAATTGTTTTTAATCAGATGTTGGCTGGTGGGGCGTGTCACGCGAAAATGTGCTCCTAGCGCCTCCACCAGCAACACTTTTTCTCCTTGCTGAAAGGTTTCACTCTCGTCCGGCTCCACCATCACATAATGGGTCGTGCCATATTCATCCCTGAAACGCGCTTCTGCAGGAGATCCCGTCTCGGCCACACCGATCGTGATGGTCGCCACCCGGCCCACGAAGGCGTCGCGTTCCAACGCCTCACTCTCATCACCGAGCGCAAAGCGCCGCAGCAGGTTCCCCACAAAGCGCACCTGTGGCAGGGTCAGGAAAAAGACACCCAGGGCCGCAAGACCACCGGGCAACAGCAAACCAAAAGTGGACTCGACCAAGCTCTGTAACAGCAGGCCTGTTGCACCAAAGCCAGTCAGAAAGGCCACCAGCAGGATTAACGCCGGCACCTCGCCAAAGCGCAACCAACCGAGAACCTTGGTCAGCCCACCGGACAAGCCGGTATCCGGTACCTCTAAATCAAAATTCGGCAGCAGATTATCGAGCAAATCCGAAATAGCAACGCCGATCAGTGTCATCACACCCTCGAGCAACGCGATCATTAACATCAATATCAGTGCGCCGGTAAAGATCAGATTCTGGTCCTGTAACAGAAATACCATCAGGCCCCCGACTTGAGCTTGGCCAAACGCTCCTGAATGCGGTTATTGCGTGCCAGTTCCTCAAGTTCCGCTAGCTTGTTTGCATCCGCACAGGATCTGGAGGTGGGTACACCCGCCCGCTCCAGTACCCGGTTAAAGACCTCGGTGGCCTGTTCCACCTGGTTTTCCGTGCTGCGGCTGGTACCGCGGCCATCCCCGCTGACACCATTGACCACATGCTCGCTGGCCTTGGCATACTCTCTGAGCTGCTCGCGCATTTCACGTTTCTTGCCCTGCAGGGCATTGATGTAGGCATTCAGTTCCTGCATCTCCGCATCGTTCTCTACAATCGCTTTTTCCAGCACCGGCAGTTGTGCCTCAATATCCATCTGTTTGGCAATGGCGGCTTCAGCCAGGTCATCGCGCCCGGCCTTGACCGCAACATCAATCTGCTCCACCAGGGCACTGTGACGGCTGTTCTCATCGTTGAGTGCCTTGGCGTTGAGATATTTGGCAGCTTCCGCCTTACCCAATTGTTCCCGCACATCGGCAATGGCCTCATCTATCTCACGGGTTGCCTGTTCCATCACCAATTGCGGTGTTGCGTTTTCCACTGAATCCACCAGTGCATTGGCGGATGCTGAAATTAATCGCGAGATACGCTTGATCAATCCTTCTCTCATGAGTATTACCCTCTGTTGTTTTAAAATTTCCCAAAGCCAGATGCGATCCATCAACACCCGACGGTTGCCCACAGACCCTGTCCGAGTGACTGGATTCAACTGTCTGTGAATTTTTCCGGCACCAGGCCGGTTGTGACGTATCCCTTTACCACCACAATGAAAAGACCGACAGTTAAACGGATCTTGCATACCCCGATGGATTGCCATCTCGACAATAAGGGATACCTGGCTGCAATTGCCTTTATTGGCGTGCCCTGCCGGCCCTACCAACCCAGAAAACTTGTAATTGGTGGCATTTTGAAACTGAATAAATCCCATCCGGTAAGGGGTTTTATTCGGTCAGGGCACCCTCCAACCGCTGGCGAATGGTTGGTGCCGACTCGCGGTGAAGACTGCGCGGATTCTCCTGCTGTGCCAGCAATAGCATTTTTTCCAAAAAGGCATCCACAACAGGTACGAGGCCCTTTTCCAAAGGTGGTGCCATCACTTCACAGGTAGCACTGTTCTGCACGATTGCCACACTTTCTGCCAGCAATTCCAGTACGGCTTCCACCAGTAAACTGCGCTGGTTTTCCTCTATATAGCGGGCCTTGACCGCAAGTACGGCGCCTGCCGAAGCGAGGTAGGCGCGCGCCAGACTCTGCACCCCCACCGACTCCCTCGCCATGGCGATGACTTCACGCACTTTTTCACTTTGCGTGACTGCGCCATTGCGATCGATGGACATCAGATAGGCATAGTCATCCGCTGATAAACGCGTCGAAATGGATTGAGATTTATTGAGCATGTTGTTCCCTTGCTTGCCATGTATACAAAAGTACACATCTATATACAAAAGATCAACCACTATGGATCGGATTAATTTGGACAGGTGATCCAAATGACAGGAGAAAAATACCGCGTTGCGCTGTGCTATCTATTATTCAGGCGTGCTTTCGCCGGGGCGTGTATCCAGAATGTCACACGAAGGAAAATTACACGCACTTACACCGGGCGTTTCCCCAGCAAAAACGGGGCGCTCTAACAGGCAATTTGCGACACAGGTAATGCCTTCTGCCAAACTCAGCTGAAATAGCCATGCCAACAGAAAATCCGATCCTCAATGTGGACAGCTACAAGGCGAGTCACTACCTGCAATACCCGCCAGGCACAGAGTATGTCAGCAGCTATATTGAGTGCCGCGGAGGAGAATTCACCCAGACAGTCGTGTTTGGATTGCAGGCATTCCTCAAGGAATATCTGTGCAAACCGGTGACTCGAGAGCATATCGAGGAAGCGGCAGATATACTGCAATGCCACGGCCTGCCTTTCCACCGTGCGGGCTGGGAACATATAGCACTGAGACACGGGGGCCTGTTGCCGCTGGAAGTCAGCGCTGTCGAAGAGGGTTCTGTCATTCCCCTGCACAACGTCACGACACAGGTGGTCAACACCTGCCCCGCCTGTTTCTGGCTGACCAGCTATATTGAAACCGCGCTGGTGCGCGCTATCTGGTACCCCTCCACAGTGGCCACCCAGAGTCGGGAAATCAAAAAAATCATCGCCCACTATTTAAGAGAAACCGCGGATTCCCAGGAGGGCCTGCCCTTTAAATTACATGACTTTGGTGCCCGCGGAACCAGCAGCCTCGAGAGTGCCATGCTCGGCGGCATGGCGCACCTGGTGAATTTTCACGGAACCGATACGCTTTCCGGGGTTATGGCGGCAAGGAAATTTTATCGTGCCGGCATGCCGGGATTTTCCATACCTGCAGCAGAACACAGCACCATTACTGCCTGGGGCCGCGAACACGAAGTATCCGCCTATCAGAATATGATGGAACAATTTTCTGGTAAACATAAACGCTTTGCGGTGGTGAGCGACAGCTATGATTTGTGGAATGCGGTGGAGCATATCTGGGGTAAAACCCTGAGAGACGCTGTGATCAATACACCCGGCACTGTGGTTATTCGCCCCGATTCCGGCAATCCGGTACAGATTGTGGTCGAGTGTATCGAACGGTTAATGACAATTTTCGGCGCCGAGACCAATCGCAAAGGCTATCGGGTGCTGCCGGATTATATCCGCCTGATCCAGGGCGACAGCGTATCGCGTTTTTCTATTCCAAAAATTCTGCAGGCAATGAAGGAGCAGCACCAGAGCGCTGACAACATCACCTTCGGGATGGGGGGAGAACTGTTGCAGAAAGTGGACCGCGACCTGATGAGCTTCGCCATGAAAGCCAGTGCCGTGCGCATCTTCGGCACTTGGCGGGATGTGTACAAGAACCCGCGCACCGGTCCCGAAAAGGCATCCAGACGCGGGCGCCTGGCCTTGGTTCAGCAGGACAATGGTGCACTGCAGACCGTTCGCCTGGAGTCACTTGGCCAGCGCCGCAACCTGCTGAGACCGGTATATCGCAATGGCGAGCTGCTGATCGATGCCACCTTTGATCAGGTACGCCAACGCGCATCGATTTAAGTGGGCCCCCTCTATTCTCCTCCGCCAACTATCCACCTGCCCCCACCAGGCCTCACTTCACCGAGGTGCCACTTTACAAGAGGGCGTGAAGCCTGATAGTTGTACATCCTTCTAGGTGCAAACCTGGTACGGACTCTATGCCCGAAAGAGCCCCGCGCAATGACCGGGCCCATAACAATAAACGCACCCCAAGCGGGCAAACCGCTGCGTTGGGGATACAAGGTAGCCAATGGAAAGAAGACAATTCCTCAAAATCGCCGGCGTCGGCACCGGCGGTCTATTATTGCCCCTACAGGGGATACAGGTCAGTGCCGAGCAACTGCTCAATGAAGGGATGCACACCTCAGACAAGAGGCAACTGGCGGATGTAGTCCTGAACACGGCCCGCAAAGCCGGCGCCAGCTATGCGGATGTGCGTATCGGCCGCTATCTCAACCAGTACGTACTGACCCGCGAAACCAATGTCGAGAATATCATCAATACGGAATCCCTCGGCGCTGGCATCCGCGTGATCGCCAACGGCACCTGGGGCTTCGCCGCCACCAATGACCTGACTTCCGACGGTGTCGCCAGAGCCGCGCGCCAGGCTGTGGCTGTGGCTGTGGCCAACGCCAGATACCAGACAGAGCCCGTTCACCTGGCGCCGGTTAAAGGGATGGGCGAAGTCTCCTGGCAGACGCCCATCCAGCAAAATGCCCTGGAAGTGCCCATCAGCGAGAAGGTTGACTACCTGATGGCCGTCAACAACAGTGCACTCAAGGCCGGCGCCAGCTATATCCGCTCCTCCCTGTACCTGGTGAACGAGCAGAAGTACTTCGCCTCCAGTGATGGCTCCTATATCGACCAGGATATCCACCGCCTGTGGGCGCCTATGCAGGTTACGGCCGTGGATAAGAAAAGTGGTGCCTTTAAAACCCGCAACGGCCTCAGCGACCCGGTGGGCAGAGGCTATGAATACCTGGCCGGTCACGAGAAAGACAAAATCCGCGGCCAGACCACGCTCTACAAAACCTCCTACGATATGGCCGAAGATGCGGTGCTGGCTGCCGAGCAGGCCCAGGCAAAACTGTCGGCCAAGTCCATCGAGCCCGGCAAGTACGACCTGGTGCTGGAGCCGTCTCACCTGTGCCTGACCATCCACGAATCCGTCGGCCATCCGCTGGAACTGGACCGTGTGCTCGGCTATGAGGCCAACTATGCCGGTACCTCCTTTGCCACCCTGGATAAATGGCGCAGCGGCAAGTTCCAGTACGGCAGTGACAAGGTCACCCTGTTTGCTGACAAGGTACAGCCCGGTTCCCTCGGTGCGGTCGCCTACGACGACGAGGGGGTGAAAACCAAGCGCTGGAACCTGGTAAAAGACGGTATCCTGGTCAACTACCAGGCCACCCGCGACCAGGTGCATATGATCGACCAGAAGGAATCCCACGGCTGCAGTTATGGGGATAGCTGGTCCAGTGTGCAATTCCAGCGTATGCCCAACGTCTCCCTGGCACCGGGTGAGAAAAAATACGCGGCAAAAGATATGATCCGCGATGTGGAAAAAGGGATTTATATCGTCGGTCGCGGCTCCTTCTCCATTGACCAGCAGCGTTACAACTTCCAGTTCGGTGGGCAGCTGTTCTACGAAATCAACAACGGTGAGATTGTCGGCCAGGTGGAGGACGTTGCCTACCAGTCCAACACCCAGGAATTCTGGAACGCCTGCTCAGCCATTTGTGACAGCAGAGACTACCGCCTGGGCGGTACCTTCTTTGACGGCAAGGGCCAGCCCAGCCAGGTAAGTGCGGTTTCCCACGGCTGTTCCACTACCCGATTCGACAAAGTCAACGTTATCAATACCAAGCGCAAGATTGCCTGACCGGCTGCGCACAAAAATAAGTAATTGGAGAAAAGGCAATGGCAATTCTCAGCAGAAGTGAAGCAAAGCGTATTCTCGACAAGGTTTTAAAGTACAGCCGCGCCGATGAGGCCAGCGCACAACTGGGCGGAGGCGAGACCGGCAATATTCGCTATGCGCGCAACAGTGTCTCCACCAGCGGTATCGTCAATAACACCGAACTGGCAGTGGAAGCGCGCTTTGGCAAGAAATCCGGTGTGGCCACCATCAATGAATTCAGCGATGCTTCCCTGGAAAAAGTAATGCGCCGCGCCGAGGAGTTGGCCAAACTCTCGCCGGAAAACCCGGAATCCATGCCTATTCTGGGCCCGCAGAAATATATGAGTGTGGACGGCTTCGCCAAATCCACCGCGGATATCACTCCGGACCAGCGCGCCAAGGCCGCAGCGGACTCCATTATCGCGGCTAAGGAAAAGAAAGTGGTTGCCGCCGGCTACCTGGAAGATGAGCGCGCCTTTGCCGCAGTTGCCACCTCCAAGGGGCTGTTCGGCTATCACGCCGCCACCTCCGCCAACTTCACCGTCACCATGCGCACGCAGAATGGCCTGGGTTCCGGCTGGGCGGAGAGCGATGTCACTGACTTCGCCAGCATGAATACCGGCAGCTCCTCCTCTGTGGCCATCGACAAGGCCCTGCTGTCCCAGAAAGCCCGTGCCCTGGAGCCGGGCAAGTACACCGTGGTCCTGGAACCCAATGCGGTCTCCGGCCTGATGGGCTATATGCTGAGCGGTTTCAACGCACGCAGTGCCGACGAGGGCCGCAGTTTTATGAGTAAGAAAGGCGGTGGCAACCGCATCGGCGAAAAGATGTTCGACAAGCGCGTACATATCTACTCCGATCCCGCCAACCTCAATGTACCGGCACAGCCCTGGGCCAACTCCGACTTTATGCCGCAAGAGCGCATCGATTGGGTCAAGGACGGGGTGGTGAAAAACCTGACGCGCAGCCGCTACTGGGCCAAACAGAGCAAGAGCGAATCGGTGCCGGAACCCAACAACCTGATTATGGTCGGCGGCGACAAATCCACCGAAGAGCTGATCAAGAACACCCGCCGCGGCATCCTGGTGACCCGCACCTGGTATATCCGCATGGTCGATCCACAATCCCTGCTGCTCACCGGCCTCACCCGCGACGGCACCTTCTATATCGAGAACGGCAAGATCCAATACCCGGTGAAGAACTTCCGTTTCAATGAAAGTCCGGTGATCATGCTCAACAATATCGAGGATATGGGTATACCGGAGCGCGTGGGCATGTGGGGGATGTCCGCTATGGTGCCCGCACTGAAAGTACGCGACTTTACCTTCAGCAGCCTTTCCGACGCCGTATAACGGCCCGCCCCCATTGAGGATGACGAAATGGACAGAAGAAAATTTCTCCAGCTCAGCGGTGCCGGCCTGGGTGTCTCCATGTTGCCGCTTTCCGGCAACCTGGTAGCCGAGAGCAAACTCACCCAGAGCGGTATTGATCTCGCCGTAAAAAAAGAGTTTGCGGATGTGGTCCTGAACAGTGCCAGAAAACTCGGCGCTAGTTATGCGGATGTGCGCATTGGCCGCTACCTGAACCAATACGTGGTCACCCGCGAAATGAAGGTACAAAATGTGGTGAATACCGAATCCATCGGTATGGGTATCCGGGTGATCGCCAACGGCACCTGGGGCTTTGCCGCCACCAATGATCTGACCACCGATGGCGTCGCCCGCGCTACCCGTCAGGCGGTAGCCACCGCCAAAGCCAATGCCAAATACCAGCAAGAACCGGTGCAGCTGGCCCCGGTGAAAGGCCACGGCGAGGTCAGCTGGCAGACGCCAATTCAAAAAAATGCCATGCAAATCCCCATCGCGGAGAAGGTAGACCTGTTGATGGAGGTGAATAAGTCTGCGCTGGATGCCGGTGCCAGCTATATCAACTCCATGCTGTACCTGGTGAACGAGCAGAAATATTTTGCCTCCACCGACGGCTCTTACATCGAACAGGATGTCCACCGATTGTGGGCGCCCTTCTCGGTAACGGCGGTGGACAAGAAAACCGGCGGCTTCCGCACCCGCCAGGGCCTGAGCCAGCCGGTGGGCCGCGGCTTTGAATACCTGGACGGTCGCACCCAAGACAAAATCCAATCGCAGACAGTGCTTTACCGCGATTCCTACGATATGACCGAAGACGCGCGCCTGGCGGCACAGCAAGCCCAGGAAAAGCTCACGGCCAAATCGGTAAAACCGGGTAAATACGATCTGGTGCTGGATCCCAGCCATCTGTGGCTCACTATTCACGAATCCGTCGGACACCCGCTGGAACTGGACCGCGTGCTCGGCTATGAGGCCAACTTTGCCGGTACCTCTTTCGCCACCCTGGATAAATGGCGCAGTGGCAAATTCCAGTACGGCAGCGACAGGGTCAACCTGTATGCCGATAAAGTACAGCCCGGCTCTCTCGGTGCAGTCGGCTATGACGACGAGGGCGTGAAGACCGGCAACTGGGATCTGGTAAAAGACGGTGTTCTGGTGAACTACCAAGCCATTCGCGACCAGGTACATATGCTGGGGCAGAAGGAATCCCATGGCTGCTGTTACGCCGACAGCTGGTCCAGCGTGCAATTCCAGCGCATGTCCAACGTTTCACTGTCACCGGGCAAGGAAGAGTTGAGCGTCGACGATATGGTCAAGGATGTGGAGAAAGGTATTTATATTGTCGGTGCCGGCTCCTTTTCCATCGACCAGCAGCGCTACAATTTCCAGTTCGGCGGCCAGCTGTTCTACGAAATCGAAAACGGCAAGATCACCGGCATGGTAGAGGATGTCGCTTACCAGTCCAACACCCAGGAATTCTGGAATGCTTGCTCGCAGGTGTGCGACAAGCGCGACTACCGACTGGGCGGGTCCTTCTTCGATGGCAAGGGGCAACCAAGCCAGATAAGTGCCGTGTCCCATGGTAGTTCCACCGCGCGTTTTGACGGTATCAATGTGATCAACACCAAGCGCAAGCTGGGCTGATTATTTATGCGTGCAAGGGTCAAGCCGGTGAAAACCGGCATCTATCTGTTACAGACTGAATGTGTAGCTGGTACGACCCTTGCCTTAGTCTTTCCCAGAATCATTTCAACAATAAACCCATAATTCAACCAATGCCGTAATAGAGTTATCCCGTGTCCCTCACCCGCAAGGCTTTTCTTCAGCACCTGATCCTGGGCAGTTGCGCCGCAGCGCTGCCACTGGGTGGACGTGCGCAAAATACAGAAGCGGGTAGCGCACGGGAACACTACGATTTTTATTTCACCCGCCTGATGTACGAATCCGGTGACTGGGATGTGGATCAGCGCATGCCCTCCAACCTGCTTAACTCGCTGGTGGAGTACACCAACCTGAAAGTCGACCCCAAAGAGCACATAGTGCCATTGGCCGACAAGAAAATGCTGCTGGCTCCTTTCTGCTACCTGGCCGGACACAAACTGGTGCAGTTCACCCCGGAGGAGGTGAGGAATTTTCGCGATTACGTTAATCGCGGCGGCTTTGTATTTGTGGACGACTGCAACCACGATATCGACGGCCTCTTTGCCAAATCCTTCGAAACGCAAATGACCGAGCTGTTTGGCAACGGCTGCCTGCAAAAACTCCCGCACGATCACGACCTCTACCGCTGCTTTTTCCAGTTCGACGAACTGCCGGTAACCAGTTTCGAGTTAAATGGCTGGGGCGACGACCTGGTACACGATTACCTGAAAGCCATCGTCGTCAACGGGCGCATCGCGGTACTCTACAGCAATAAGGATTTTGGCTGTGAATGGGACTACGACTACCGCAACAAACGCTGGCTCGCCATCGACAATACAAAATTCGCGGTAAACATTGTTATTTACGCACTCACGAGCTGACTATGCTGACCACTCTGGAAAATACCATCGAAGAACAACTGCACAGCCTGGACAACCTGCAGCAAGAAATTGCGCGGGTGATTGTCGGTCAGAAGCCGGTGGTGGAACAGATGCTGATCTGCCTGCTGGCCGGTGGCCATGCCCTGCTTGAGGGGGTGCCGGGGCTGGGTAAAACCCTGTTGGTAAAAACCCTCGCCGATGCCAGCGCGTTGGATTTCAAACGGGTACAGTTCACCCCGGATTTGATGCCCGGAGATATTCTCGGCAGTGAGATCCTCGAAGAGGACCACAGCACCGGCAAGCGCTTTTTTAAATTCCAGCGCGGCCCGGTATTTACCCATATTCTGCTCGCGGATGAAATTAACCGCACCCCGCCCAAAACCCAGGCGGCCCTGCTGGAATCCATGCAGGAGGGCTCGGTCACCGTGGGTGGCAAAACGTTGGCATTGCCCGACCCCTATTTCGTGCTGGCCACGCAAAACCCCATCGAACAGGCCGGCACCTACCCCCTGCCGGAGGCACAACTGGACCGCTTCCTGCTGAATATCCTTATCGACTATCCGGATGCGCGGGATGAGGTGGAAATCCTGCGCTCCACCACCGGTACCGCCAGAATCAAGCCAAGCCCCAGTCTGGACGCCGAGCAACTGCGCGAAATGCAGAAACTGGTGCGGGAAATTCATGTGAGCGACGACCTGTACCACTACGTGTCGGCGCTGGTGCGCGCTACCCGCGCCGACACCCGTGGCAGCACTACCCTGGACCAGTGGATCAAGTGGGGCGCAGGCCCCCGCGCTGGCCAGGCGTTGATTCTCGCCGCCAAGGCCCGCGCCCTGTTGCAGCGGCGCCTCGCCGTTACCCGCGAGGATATCCGCTGCCTGCTGCTGCCGGTGCTGCGCCATCGAATACTGCTCAGTTTCCAGGCCCAGGCCGATGGCATCCAGATGCCACAGCTGATCGACGAACTATTGGCTGCGGTGCCGGAACCCGGCCGGGACTGATCACCGTGTCATTGCTGTCCCCCAAAACCCTGGCCAGTTGTCGCGATCTGGTGTGGCTGTCACGGCATATCGCCGAAGGCGTGATGCTCGGCGTTCAGCACAGCCAGCGTCGCGGCACCGGCCTGGCGTTTCACCAGTACCGCGGCTATCAAGCGGGGGATTCGATCCGCCATATC
Organism: Microbulbifer jejuensis; assembly: GCF_047289955.1. Lineage (NCBI taxonomy): Bacteria > Pseudomonadati > Pseudomonadota > Gammaproteobacteria > Cellvibrionales > Microbulbiferaceae > Microbulbifer > Microbulbifer jejuensis. The sequence goes on along the minus strand of NZ_JBLBUB010000010.1, from coordinate 74,307 downwards.
GACTGGAAATTGTTTGCCCGCAGCGATCGCTACTATGTGCGCGAGACCGAGCAGGAGAGCCGCATGCATGTGTGCTTTGTGCTCGATACCAGCGCCTCCCTGGGCCAGGCGAGTTTTGTCGAGTCCAGCCTGAATAAACTGCATTATGCCAAATGCTGGATTGCCAGCTTGTGCTGGCTGCTCAACGCACAGGGTGACAGTTTTTCCCTGTTGGCCATCAACAGCCAACAGACTGTCCATGTGCCCGAAGGCCAGGGCGAAAGTCACCAGCGCCAGATCGCACTTCAGTTGCAGCAGCTCAATGCCTGTAACCATTGGCCGGATCAATCCCAACTGGCCCCCCTGTGGCAGTACTTCGAGCGCCCCTGCCAAGTGATATTACTGAGTGATTTTTTTGAACAGGAGAATGAGATCAGCAATTTCGCCGCACACCTGCACGCCGCCGGTCGCCCCTGCCTGCCGCTGCAATTGTTGATCGAGGCGGAGCAGACTTTTCCCTTTGGCGGGGAACTGAAGTTGCTCAACCCGGAAGCGAACCCCAATACCCCAGCAGCCTTGGAAGTTGACGCCGAGCGGCAACGCCAGTCTTACCTGGACGCTTTTGCTCGTGCGCAGAGTGCGCTCAAAGCACGCTTTGCCGCCCAGGAGTGTATATTGCAGAGCGATCTGATCGAGCAGCCTGTGGAAAAGTCCCTGCGCCAGTTTATCCAACGCCACGGCAGGTTGTGCTGAGATGCTGTGGATAAATGCCTTTTTCCAGTCCCCACAGTGGCTGTGGCTGTTTGCCACCCTGGCCATTCCCATTGCCATCCATCTACTGCGACGCAGTAATCCACAGCAGATCCCCTTTGCCGCGCTGCAGTGGGTACAAAGATATGCACAGAGTCGCGCACGCCGACCGGTTGTGGATAACAAATGGTTGCTGTTATTGCGCCTGTTGATTGTCACCCTGCTGGCACTTTTACTGGGCCAGCCATTGATCAAAAGGAATATTTATCCCCAAGAGGCGGTGGTACTGGTAGATCCCAGGATTGAGGCAATCGACGCGAATGCCTTTATCCACCGTTCTCTGCCGCAACTTGCCGAGGCCGATCACAAAGTACTGTGGTTATCCCCAGAAACAACTGCTGTAACCTCACCTCCACCGCAAAATATCGACCTGTGGAAAACCTTAACACTATTGTCCCGCCGTGCCGATTTGCGTCGGGCTTATATCCTGCTGATAAACAACGCATTCCCAGCATCCCATCGGGCACTTCGCACCAGTCCCCACTGGCAGTGGCACAGCCTCGATAAGCCCTCCACAATAAGGGGCCCGGTATTACCGAGGGTCGCAGTGATGGGCAAGGTGCCCAATTGGTGGGCACCGGTATTGGAAGACTGGCGTGGCGCCATGCCGGAGTTATTGGTACAAACTCTGGAACAGAAAGCGGCACCCAGTGCCCAAGAAACAGATTGGCTGGTTTACGCAGGCCCCGCGCCCCTGCCCCAGACGGTGATGGATTTTGTTGCCAACGGTGGCCTGTTGATCACCGACAAAAGTATTCAGCCCCCTGACCACCTGGACTTTGTCACTGTAGATCAAAGCTATCCCGTTCAGGCAGCTCCCATGGGACGGGGAAGCTGGCTTCGCTATGGAATCGACTGGCACAGCGCAGAATTTTATCAACGTGCGGAGCTGCCCGACTATTTATGGCCGCAGTGGTCGGCGCAGGACTGGCCACTGCAACACCGCAACCGCGGCCAGTGGTCGGGCATGAACCCTATAGGCATTCCTGTGGTAGACAGTGCGGTGGAAAACCACCGCGAAGAACAACTGCAACCCTGGCTGATAGCCGCCCTATTGATGCTGCTGACGCTTGAGCGACTGCTTGCCCTGTCCCGATCTCCAAGCAGGAGAGCCGGGGAGGCGCGCCATGGATAAGGGCCTGCAAACCATGAACGTTGTGCGCAGGCGCTGGCAACTGGCAGCCTTGCGGCCTTACCTCTGGCTCGGCACCGGGCTCAGCCTGCTGGCCGGCCTGGGAGTTTTCCTATTCGATTGGCCCCAGTGGCTGTTACCCGCCTGGCTTGGCATTGTTATGGCGGCGCTACTGTTGGATCGCAGCTGGCGCCCAACTCGGGCATATTTATGCTGTCAGTTGGATCGGCAATACCCCCCACTGCAGGACAGCAGTCAGTTACTTTGGCAGCGGGAATCCGACCTGAGCCCCGTGCAGCAACTGCAGCGCAATCGTATCCATAAAGAACTGCAGCAATTACTGCAAGTACCTAATAAAACACCGCCAGGTCCGCCCCGCTTGCGCAGTCCCCTGGCACACGCCTTGGGTGCCTGCCTGGGACTTTTGTTATTTATTCTTGGCGACACTATTTTTGCAACAAACAAAACCGGCATCGCTGAACAAAAGACCGCTATTTCCACAACGGAAAAGCTCTCCATCGTGCACGCGGAAACCCGCATACAGCCACCCGCCTACACCGGCCTCGCACCCTCCCGCCAAACCCTCCAAGTCGATGCGCCGGAGCAGGCCCAGGTGCAATGGCATATTGAATTCAATACGGCAGTAGATGGCCTGGAAATGCTGGCCGAAGCGGAGAACTTTGCCTTTATCCCGGAAGGAGAAGTGCCCAGCAAACAATGGCAGTTGCAGCGCACTGTGGATAAGGCGGATTTTTACCAGCTCTCTGTGCAGATCTCGAGCACTCGCAAGCTGTTGCCGGAAATTCACAATATCCAGGTACAAAAAGATAGCGCCCCGGAGTTTGCCTTCGAAGCACCGAGCCTGCGTGTAGACACGCTTTATGGCAGTACCAAAGGTATCCCCGTAAAAGTCATGTTGAATGACGATTACCAGGTACACTCGGCAGACCTGCTGATAACACTTGCCAGCGGCACCGGGGAAAATTTGCGCTTTCGCGAGGAGCGTATTGCGCTCACCAGCTTGCAGTCAACCCCCTCAACAACAAACCCCACAACAAACGGCAAAGAAGTTCACTACGAGTTCACCCTGCCCATCGATCAGTTTTCCATGGAGGCCGGCGACGAGCTCTACTGGTACCTGGAAGCCAGGGATAACCGTGAGCCCAGTGCCAATGTAGCCAAGAGCCAGCACTTTATCCTGCGTTGGCCGCAGGAAGAGATCTTTGGTCTCAGCGACAGTGCCGGTATGGCGATCAAGGTATTGCCGGAGTATTTCCGCAGCCAGCGCCAACTGATTATTGATACCGAAGCTCTGCTGGCCGAGCGGGAGCAGCTGCAACAGAAGGCGTTCCGCACGCGCTCCGAGGGCTTGGCCTATGAGCAAAACCTGCTGCGTATGCGTTACGGCCGCTTCCTCGGTGAGGAGGACTCGGAAGCGGAACACACCGAGCGTGGAGACGAACAGCACAGCGGTGAAGAGGAAGCCGGACACGGCGATGCTCACCATCATTCGGAACAGAGCGAATACGAATCGCACAACCGTGAAGCCGCCGCACCATTTTTACAAGATGACTCCCACTTCGAACAGGCAAAACGTATAGCCGCTTCCGCCGGCCACCTGCACGACAGCTCGGAGCATGCCACCCTGTTTGATCCACAGACCAAGGAGCTGCTGCGCAATGCGCTGAATGCCATGTGGAGCTCCTGGCGCGATCTCTCGGTAATCGAGCCCCAGGCCTCCCTGCCCCATCAACACCGGGCCCTGGGCTATATCAAGGAAGTGCAGCAGGCTTCGCGTATTTATTTACAGAGAGTCGGCTTCGAGGCGCCGCCGCTGGACGAAAGCCGCCGCCTCAGTGGAGAACGGGAAGCAGTGGTTCCGAAAACCGTCAGCAGTGAATTTGATCAGGCGCAAAGGGCGCAGGTGCTGGCGCTGATGGAACAGGTACGCACGGGTGCCGACCTCGACACCGATCTCCACAAACAGGTCAGTGAACTCGCCACAACCCAGGCGGCAGATCTCGGATTAGAACTTTCCAAACAACTGCGTCTTTACCAGCAGCAACCGAATTGTACCGACTGCCGGCAACCCCTCAACCGGCTGCTCTATCAGCTGCTACCCGCCCCCGAGGCCGCCCCTTCACTGCCTGTGCAGGCTGAGGAAAATAGCCATTTCAGCCGTTGGCAGCACCGACAAGGGGAGAGCCAACAGTGATTGAGTTTGTGATACCCGGCCTGTGCCTGCTGGCCTGCATCGTCTCAATGCTTCTGTTGCGACGTCGTCGCCACAGACCACTCGACTATGCTCTGCAACTGGCCATCTGGCTCAGTGCCTGGATGCTCTGGCAACCACCCGCAATAGTCACAGCCGGGCGCCATGCTGATCTCAACCGTGAGGATCTGGCTGGTGCGTTACCGGTCAATCTCACCGGGGTGGAAAATATCTCGCTGCACGGGTTGCCCCCTGGCCGCGACGCCCTGCGGGATCTGGCCCCGGTGCGCCTGGACCTTTCGAATGCCCAGATTTCCAACGCTGGCTGGAGATTCCACTGGCAGCGACAAATCACCCTGGGGGAAACGCTGCAATTACAGATTCACAGCAATCAACCACTGGCAGAGCGTTCGCGGCTTAACCTGTTAAATCCCTACGGCGATATCGAACAAAGCATTGAGCTGAAAGCCGGGGAGAAAGCGCAGGCACAACTCGGTGCCCTCCCTAAACTTACTGGCCCCCAGCTCTATCGGGTGCAGATTGAAAATGCTACGGGCGAAAGCCGTTTCGAACCACTGCCAATCATGGTGCTAGAGCCGCGCCAGCCGAAGGTATTACTGTGGCTCGCACGTCCCGCTTTCGAGTCGGCCGCCCTGTCCCGCTGGCTGCGCCAATCCGGTGTTGCGGCACAGGTAATGACCCAGTTAGCACCTGAAATTACAAGAAAGGAAACCCTTAACGGGCTGCAACTTACCGAGCCAAAAAATCTACTGGCAGAGACAAACCCATTCGATCTACTGGTCCTCGATAGCGCCTTGTGGCCACAACTTAGCTCGCAACAGAAACAGCAGCTTGACTCACTGGCCTCAAACAAATCGCTGTTGTGGTTGGTGAGCGGCGATGCCACTGAAGACTTTGTCCAATACAGTGCCACCCAATCCATGCCCCTGCAAAAAACAGGAAGTACGGAGTCTGATATACGCAACTCCACCGAGTTTAGCTACCAAGAAGCAAACAGCACTGCTACCCTCTCCCTACGCACGCACGGCTTTCAAGCGGCGCAACCGGCCTCCAGTGATTTCCTCATGGGCAACCGGGGAAATCCACTCTTCTGGGGACGCTCGAGAGGAACCCAGCACCTGGGATTTACCCTGTTTAGCGACAGCCACCGCTGGCTCACCAGTGGCTTTGCCACAGAGTTCGCCAGTTTGTGGAAATCCATTTTCGATTACCAGCTGAAACACCTGGGAACACAACAGCCGATAACGCTCTCCAGTGCATTGCCCCGTGCGCAGGAGCGTATCACCCTGTGCAGCTCACAATTTTCCGGCGCCAGCCCACAGCTGTTGGATTCTCGGAATAAATCCCAGCCCATAAGCGGCGGCCTTGCTGGCACCAACGCCCAGGGCCAATGCCACACTTTCTGGCCGAGAAATGCTGGCTGGCACCAGCTAAAAACCGAAAATGACGGGGGCCTGGTATTTGATTTTTATATCTTTGCCAAAGAGGACTGGCCCCTCTGGCAGCAATCCCTAAGCGATGGAGAAGCCCAACAGATGGCTACCGCACGCTTGGGGCCGATAGATAATACCCACTCAGCTAAGGTGCCTATCGAACGCCAGTGGCCGGCCCTGATTCTGCTGTTACTGGTGTGCATAAGCTGGTGGCGCGAGCGCGCCTTATTGCGCTGAGGGTTTGTTGCCCGCTTGGGCCTCCTGCCTGGGAAAGATCAGTTGCTCAACAGGGTAGCCCAAAGCCCTGGCCTTCTGCAGAAACTGCTCCAGCACATCCTGAGGCAGGATCGGGGTGCGGGACAATATCCACAGGTAGGACTTGTCATAGCCGGACACCATCGCGTATTTGTAGTCATCCGTCAGGGCAATCACGATGTAAGAGGAATAAAAGGGCCCGAGGAAAGAGACTTTCAGATGGCCGACATCCCTGGGCCCGACAAATTCAGCCCGCCCCCGCGCCAGTTGCCAGGCATCTCGCCCTTTCGAATAACCGATATTGACCACGGCGACAGAGCCATCGGGGTTGAGGCTGTAGTCAGCGGTTACCAGGGTCAGGCCCCGCTCAAAAGCGTGGTCCAGGCGGGCGATCTCATACCAGTGGCCCAGATAGCGCTGCAGCTGGAAATTCTGTACCGGCTCAACCCCTTCAGGTACCCGCGTACAGGCCCCAAGCCAGGGAAAGGAAAACAGCAACACAGCCAGCGAAAACCACTTCACCTTAACACTCCCGGCAATCTCTCTTCCCAACCCAAAGGGAAGGGGGATGTCTCACAAGGTCAGGATAGCTTCCACAATGGCTATTTCACCTATAAAAACCACTCTGAAGGTGGTTTTCCTATTGTTGGGTTCACAACTTATTTTTCCACGAAAGCGCGTTCGATTACATACTCGTGGGGCACACCCGCGCGGGTTTCCTTGAATCCCCGGTCATTGAGGATTTTGCTGAGATCTTTCAGCATTGCCGGACTGCCGCACAGCATAAAGCGGTCTTCCTCGACCTTGGGCTTGGGTACGTTCAGATCGGAGAACAACTTGCCGGACAGCATCAGATCCGTCAGGCGGCCGTTATTGCGGTAGGGCTCGCGGGTCACCGTCGGATAGTAGAGCAGCTGCTCGCGCACCATCTCACCAAAGTATTCGTGTTCGGGCAGCTCATTCTCGATCTGCTCCTGATAAGCCAGTTCGGAAACATAGCGTACGCCGTGTGTGAGGATCACCTGGTCAAAACGCTCATATACGGACGGGTCTTTGATAATGCTGAGGAAAGGGGCCAGGCCGGTGCCCGTGGCCAGCAGCCACAGGCGCTTGCCCGGTAGCAGATGATCCGCCACCAGGGTACCGGTGGGCTTTTGGCTCACATAGATCTCATCGCCCGGCTCAATCTTCTGCAACCTGGAAGTCAGGGGGCCATCCGGCACCTTGATGCTGAAGAATTCCAGCTCATCTTCGTAGTTGGCACTGGCAATAGAATAGGCGCGCAGCAGCGGGCGACCATTGTCCTTCTGCAAACCGATCATCGTGAAATGTCCATTTTCAAAGCGAAAACCCGAATCCCGGGTGGTCTTGAAGCTAAACAGTGTGTCGTTCCAGTGATGGACATCCAACACCTTCTCTATATTCAATTTGGACATAAATTTAGAACCAGTTATTCCACGATTATCTTGATAGTTGAATTTTAGCCCTGGAAGATCTATTGGCAAAGTGGGATATTTCGATATTCCTTATCTAATTTAGCGATTTACCGGAGATGCCCCTTTGCGCTATACGCTGCGCCAGCTGGAGGTGTTCCTCGCCTGCGCCCACCACGAGAATGTGAGCCGCGCAGCGGCGAGCCTGAGTATGTCGCAGTCTGCCGCCTCCACCGCTCTCAAGGACTTCGAGCAACAGTTTGCCCTGCGCCTGTTTGAGCGCACGGGCAAGCGCCTGCGCCTCAACGAGTTGGGCCGCCAACTCTGGCCCAGGGCCGAGCAGCTGCTGGAGCGGGCTCGGGAACTGGAGCAGACCCTCGCCAGCCATCGCGATCTGGGGCGCCTGAAAATAGGCGCCACTCTCACCATCGGCAACTACTTGGCCGCCAGTGTAATGGCACGCTATATGGAAGAGCAGCCGGGCACCCGGGTGGAACTGGAAGTCGCCAACACCTCGGTGATCACCGAGCGGGTGCTCGGCTTTGACCTGGACCTGGGACTGATCGAGGGGGAGCTCAACCACCCGGACCTGGAAATGATCCCCTGGCGCAGCGACGAACTGGTCGTGTTTTGTGCGCCCTCCCACTCCCTGGCCAAGCGCAAACACCTAACGGACAAGGATCTACTCACAGCCACCTGGATCACCCGGGAACCCGGCTCCGGCACCCGTCAGACTTTTGAACGGGCAATGGCGGGGTTACTTCCCAATCTTCATATTCTGTTGGAGTTGCAACACACAGAAGCCATCAAGCGGGCTGTGGAAACCGGCCTCGGCATCAGCTGCCTGTCCAGGGTTTCTTTGACGGATGCGTTTAAGCGTGGTTCCCTGGTGGAACTGCCCGTGCCCCAGCGGGACCTCGGCCGGGAGTTCTATTTTGCCCTGCACCGGCAGAAATATCGCAGCGCTGGCATTGAGCGCTGGCTGGAACTGTGCCGGCAGGTTTTGTAAGGTAAAGGGTAAAACCTACCTGCAACCGCCCAGCCTAAAATGACCCACAGCTGCCGGGGCACCCATGCCGACCGTATACCCATTACACAATTCCGGTCTCCGTTGATGGCAATCGGGGGGCAATACCCTCAAAATGACCACAATATTGATCCAGCAATACCCCGACTACCCAATGGGTATTCCGGTATATCGGGGCGAACCCAGCCGATTGCATTTCGGGGTCAATTGCCGGCTAAACCGGCATCGCCCCCATGCTTTCCGGCCGGCTGGACGCACAGGGGATTGGCCCAATGTCTTGACAAACTAGTAAGGTAGGAGGGAAGAATACGCCTCTGCCAGGATCGTATAGGGCATGGATGCCAATAAACATCAAACTGCATTGCCAATCACTTTTCCAGCATCAACATGGTTTTTTTCATCAATTACCTGATGAACCTTTTAGGCAGACAAACCAGCATCAGAGCATAACAAGCAATCCGGGTTTAAATTGCTATGAGAGAACTGCTGACATTATTTCGTTTCTGCTTCTTGACGCAGGTTTTCCAGCCAGGTGATCCAGGTCTTTTCTGCCTCAATCCCCAACAGCAGGGTCTTGTGGGCGAGCCAGTAGCGCTTTTGCAGGGCAGTATCACTGTTTAGCACCCTTTCATTTTGCTCCCGGTAATTTTTCAGCACCTCCCTGTGCAGCTGCAGCTGGGCGTCCAGCGCACTGTGTAAATCGTCGCGATCCAGATGGTGGCCGGCAAACATCCGCACCAGGAAAGGTTCGCGAATTTTTTGCGGTGCGGTTGGTTGGGTGACCCAATGACGCAACTCGGCGCGCCCCTTACCGGTAAGACTGTAGACTTTTTTATCCGGCTTTCCCTCCTGAGACTGTTCAACACAGTCCAGCAAGCCTTCCTGGTGCAGCTTGTGCAGCTCCCGGTACATCTGCTGGTGACTGGCACTCCAGAAATGCGACACTCTGCGCTCGAAGCGGCACTTCAGGTCGTAACCACTACCGGGCTCAATGTCCAAAAGCGTGAGAACGGCATAGCGCAGAGACATAGGCACCCCGATTTTTGTTATGCAGAGCACTGCATCATAGAAGCTCCGCAGCCCACTGACCAAACGCTGCCAAAAGGCTAAGCTAAACCTTTATATCAAGGAATACAATTTTTTAGGACATGTATCTTAAAAAGCTCAGAAGCCCGATAGTGTAAGCTGGATTTCATATGAAAAATAGATATAATCTCCTGCGGGCCCGACATCTACGCGCTTCTTAGTTGCCTGCCCCTGCACCAACGCCATCCATTTACGGGCATCGCAGCTGCACCGCACCTCCTAGGGAATCTATCCGGCCGGGTATGCCACCTGAACAAATACCCCATCGCGCGCGCAATATTTTGACAAAGGAAAACTGCCGTGTTGACCTACAACGCTATTGAACAGAATTCGCCAACGGTTGGTGTGATCGCAGGGACTCCCACAGACACTCGCTTCGGGTTGGACTTCCTCACAGTACGCCAGCTGCGCGGGATCGGCCTGTCCCTATCATCCTCGCCTCAGGCACAGACCCAGTTGCAGGCCCTCGACCGCCGCACCCTTACCGAGCAGCTGATCGCCGCCATTGAGCAACTGTGTCAGGCCGGGGCCCAGGCCGCTATGATCTACTGCAACTCCCTCTCTGGCGCCGTGGACCTGGCGGCGGTAAAGGCCGCCGCCCCGATCGAAGTGGTCTCTCCCCTGGAGGTGTATACAGAGCTGACCGAGCGCTACCGAAATTTCGGGTTGCTGGCCGCCAACTGCCAGAGTTGTGCCAATATCGAGAGGGAAATTCTCGAGCGTAATAAAACTGCCAAGGTCATAGGCATTGGCAATCTGCAGATTGTTGAGGATATCGAGGACAACCTCGCCCCGGAGGTGATCATAAAACAGCACGCCCTCGACGACTTGGTGGCAGCTCTGGTAAAAAGCGGTGTACAGATCCTGATCCTGGGCTGTACGCACTTTGATTACTTTTATAGAGAGCTGCTTGCGCACTGTGACGGTATCCGCCTGTTTCTGCCCTCGGAGCGCATGTTGCAGCTGTTGCAAGCACATCTGCCCACCAAGTCGGCTTAATCGTGCTGCCTTCCTTTACCCGCATGACATAATAGAAACCAACAATCTGAAAAGAATCCCTCCGTCCCAGGGCACTCCGCAGGCAAGCGTTTGGAACACCAACATTTAAAGGTATAAACATGAAGTTGAATGGATTTTGGCTTAGTCACCACTATGGAAAGGCCATGCTGATTGAAAATCATACCGTACAGCATATTGACTACACAGAAAATTATTACCTGATCATCCAGTGCCAATCTTTCTCTTTGACCTCCTTTTTAAAAAACGGGTGGTTAGTTTCTGCAGACGGCTTGCATCTAAGAAGAGTGTATTCTGAGCACAGTATCACTTATCGATATGAGCCGTACGAAAAAGGTTGCTTCACTACATTTATCGAAACCCGAAAGAGGCTTTTAAAACGTGGTGATATCGGGTATATCTTTAATTCAAATCTGGAATTCGACTTTTTCTGTGAGACATTTACCAATTACTATTGCGCCTTTTCCCTGCGTGAAATTGATTGGAAAAGCGTCTGCGAAACTGTATATCCAAAATTATCAAAAGTCGTATCCGAGCAGGATTTTTTTCAGGTGCTCTCCCAAACAATTGCTCCTTTACAGGATGCTCATGTAGTACTGGAATTGGAGGGGGAAGAAGATATTGAATATGTAAATGCTGAAACCATTTGGGATCGATATAGAATCTTGGCTATCGATCAGGGCATTCAAGAGGCAGATGAGCAGTGGACTTTTGTATTTGATCAAGTGGACAGATTGACTACCATCAAAAAACAGTATGCTCATATCGACTACCCATTATTACAACTGGCAAATGGGAAGATTCACTGCTTTAGAATCTCACCAGAAATCGGCGTATTGATTATTGATGAAATGGAAGATTTTACTCAATCTGATTTTATTGATGAAGATACCCAGCTAACAGCTGACTTGAACGCGATAGTCAAAGTGTTCCCAGAAGTGTATAAGGCCCTGTCAGACTGCTCCCATATTGCCATTGATCTTCGCCATAATACTGGAGGGTTTGACCAGATTAGCCAGCTATTAATGACACATTTTATAGCATCTGAAGCCTCGCTTTACAAAAAGCAGGTAGGAAATGAGATTGAAATATACTCGCTGAAACCGGCTGAAAATAATCTCTTGCTACCTGAACGCATTAGCGTATTAACCAGTGCATCCACTTTAAGTGCGGGTGAGCTATTGGCAATGATGTTGCGGCAATTGCCACAGGCAACACTGATTGGTGAACCTTCCCAGGGCATATTATCCGACATTCTTGAAAAACAATTACCTTGTGGCATTAAATTCGGGGTCTCCAATGAGCGTTATTTAACCATGGAGGGGGAATGGTTTGAAAGAAACGGAATCCCGGTTTCTCTTACTGTCCCTTATGGATGTGATAAGCAGTTGTTAGAACAGCAAGACTGGGGCATGGAGATTCTGTTGTCTCTCTGATTTATGGCAAGTACTATCGTCATACCCTTTCGAGGCTGTCGATGCAATCCCAACCAAAGGATCTTGTAACCGGCACCAGATAGCGCCAAGCTTACTACTTTGAGTAACCGGAACAATCCCTATTCTCTGGCCAACGAGGCTTTAAAAGCGCTTTTCCAACACTATATCGACCGAAGTCTTTTCATAGCTGTAGAGCCAGTCCACATTGCTTTTAACCCGACTATATTGCAGGCTGATAGCGGGCGCCAGGCCGTAAAAATGGACTCCTGGCACCCGGATCAACAAGTTGTAATTCTGTTCCCGATCCATTCTCCTGGTACCAAAGGACTTGCTGAAGGCACCATATTTACGCTCACGAAAGGCGCAAAACAATGTTGTCTCAACTCCCCACTGCAGTGTTTGCGATGCACCAAAACGCAGGCCCCGGGAAACATGGGCATTCACCGGCTCGTCAGTGTGTTTGGAGATGTAATCGAGTCCCGCAAACAGCAACCACCGGTCAAAAGGCTGATGCCAGGCGGTGGCATAGATGGAAGCGCGCCCGCCCGACTCAAAAGCATAAACGTCTTTCTCGTATTCCTCCTCCCTGAAAGATGTCTCCAGTTTCAAGGCGTTCTTGCTGGACAAGTGGTGCGTCCATTGCAGATTGCCGCCCCAGGCGGAGTAAAGGGTATTGTCGCCAAGTGTCCGATACTCGTACAGGGGGGCCGCCAGGTACTGATTTCTTGCGCTGCGGTAGCTGTAGCCCGATTTTATCGCAACGGTACTCTCATTGAACGCCTGGTGCCCAGTATACTTTTTCCCGTACAGCAGGGTATTGAGCTGCAGGCCGTGATGGCTGTCGAAAGAAAGGTGCCTATCGAATGCAGCATCATAACTCAAGCCATTGGTAGAAATCGCCTCAGGTGCCCGACGCTCGATCAGGCAGCGGTTATCGGGTGCGCGCAGAAAACAACGATAGCTTTTTGAGGACTGATTCAGATTATCGATATAGCTGGGGCCAATCGCCATTGATCCGCGCCAGGAATTCCGGTCTTCGAGCCCCCGGATAAAAAGAGCAACCTTGTTGCGCACCCCTTGTGCCATCGCCTCAGCCTCTGGGATGGTTTTTTCTATCCTGCGAAACAGGCGAATGGCATCGCCATTCTTATGGTTCTCAAACAAAACCCGGGCCAACTCCAGTTGGCCCGGCAGAAATTCAGGCTGCAATGACAGCAGTGCGCGATATTCGCTCTCCGCCTGGGTGAAGTCCCCCTGTCTGCGGGCCAGAGCGCCACGGGCATAATACACCAGCATCCGGTCGTGATCGGGCAGCGCAAGATAGCGCTGCAGAAAGTGATCGACAGCATTCCACTGCTGGTGTTGCAGCGACCGGTATAAGGCGTAACCGAGTTCCTGCACCGTATTCCCCACCGGCTCAACCCCTCCCTCAACACCCTCTCGCGCCTGGAACTCTTTCTCTTCCCCAGACATCTTCAGCAGGGAGGCTTCCCGCCTCTGCTCGGTGAGTGCATTTCTTTCCCGCAGCCTTAATTCAGTATCTTCATCGGCATTGGCAGGTGGCAAGCCCAAAAAAAGCCATAAAAGTGTGACTGCCCACTGCGGGCGATATCCTTGATAAAAGCCCACTACCTGTCCCAAAAACGCCATAACTAACTTATTCCGATAACACAAAGGCGGGGCTTACCAAGTAAGCCACCGCCAAAAGTCGTACATTTTTATTTGTCTATGGGAAAAATAAACCAGGATCTTTCCGCGGCCGTATTCCGTCTAGTCTTTGGTGCCACCGAAGGCGGTGTCCAGTCCACGGGCGACACCGGGGAACTGGGCGATGCCGGCCAGGGCTGCGGCATCAGCGCCAAAAAAATGGCCTGTGGCCGTGCCGTTGGCAAGCACAGTGGTTGCCGTACCGCTGAACTCGGCCGTGGTGAGGTCGATATTGGTATCGATATCAATTACCAACGCACCGTGAGACAGTGCGCCGTTCAGTGTCTGGGCGCCAAAATCGGCAGTGAAAGTGCCGCTGAGCTGGTTATTTTGGGTGCTAGTGTAATGGTTGACCCCTTTGACAGAATAGGTGGCAGTGCCACTGGTGGGTACCGTAGTCCCCTGATCGTCACCGATGTAATAAACTGCGCGCTTACCATCATTGGTGCCGCCACCGGTGATATCCTCAGCCCATTCCCCAAACCAGACATCTCCAGCACCCACTTGGGCAAAATTGAAAGCGCCCAGGCCGCCGTGGCCGGAGGCCAGGGTATAAATGCCGTTGCTCTGGCTACTGGACAGGGCGAGCCCCTGAAAATCCACTTTGGACTGCGTGGAACCGAAGGCCGCAACGCCAATACCCGCCTTGCCGGCTGTGTGGGGGCCGCCGTTAATCACGGACTCGCCCACTTCGATATCCACATTGTAACTTTGCGTGCCATCAAAGCCGGCGTGGCTGATACCACTGAGCAATAGGGTACCGGCAGTGCATGCCGCCAGGGTGAACTTTTTCATTGTGAATCTCCTCATTAAAATAACACGTTGTTGGTTGCCGAAAGGCCTGCATTGATACCAGCCATCAAACGGGCCTTCCCTGACCGCTTTGATCGCCGCCCGGAAATACCGCGACAGCTGTGCGAAGTCGCCAGTATTTCGAGACATTGGCCGACCTGTAGCCGGCTGCTACACTTTCCTGTACCGCATTGACTCGACAAGCCCTTCGGCTGTTGCGTTTGGGTTTCACCATTGAACCGATCATTTCTGACCGGCGGGTTTGCGCTCCTTAAATTGCCAGCACAATCGCGCAGGGTTGCACCGGCGCTTGGCCAGTTGCGGCCTGTCCCTGAGCCGCCCGTTCAGCCAAGCCATTTTGATTCGGGTCCGGGAATATGGGGCCCGGTTGCTGCCTCCTTATTGTTCGCCAGAATTAAAAATTTACGCCCATTACCAGCTTCAGGGTCCGTCCCGGAGCGGGCACGCTTGAGCGCACCAGAGGATCGATGTAGTAGATATCTGTCAGATTGGTGCCCACCAGTTCAAAGTTCAGATTGCCCTTTGCGCGGTAGCTTAGATAGGCATCGAAGGTGGTTGCTGAGGCGCGCTCCAGTGTTTCTTCGCGCTCGCTGCCCGACAGATAAACCATACGGACACCCGTTTCCAGGCGGTTGTTGAAAAAGCGCCCGCCCAGATTCCAGTTGGCGGACAACTTGGGCACAACCTGATCTACCAAGTATCCGCCGGAGAAGCCGCCGTACTGGCAATCCTCCAGAGCGCCGTTTGGGTCCTGCTGTATGGCCAGACTCTCATCGCAAACGGTATTTTCCAGGTTGTAGGCCAGACTGAGATCGGTAAAGAAGCGCCCGTTGTCATAGCGCCCACTGAACTCCAGCCCCCGCAGGGTCTGTTGCTCAATATTGTAAAACTGCAGGGCTGAGGTCCCGCTCCGCTCGATAATGTCTTCGGTGCGGTGATGGTAATAGCTGAGTTTTAAGTCAGAATTTCCGAAATTGTGTATATAGGCCAATTCGTAATTGTAGGCGTGCTCCGGCTTTAAATCAGTATAGGGGTTGAACGTGCTGGAAAACCCCAATGTGCTTTCAAACAGGCTCGGGTAGCGCAGCACCTCTGTATAACGCACATAGGCACGGCTGTTGTCGGAGATAAACACCGTGGCGGCGAGCGCGGGCACCCAGCCGCGACCACGGTGTTTTTCCGCCACAATGGGCACGTCATAACTTTCGAACTGGTTGCCGATACGGCAGGTGCCGGCGATCAGAGTTGCTGCTAGTTGACCATTGGTACAGGGATTTCCCGCCCGGCTGTATTTTCCCTGGCCGTCGTGCAGCCATATTGTCCGTCTTTTCTCAGCATAGGTTGTCTCCCTGGCCTGTTCGCGCATGGCCTTTTTCTGTTCTTCAGTAAGCGGTTTGAGGTCGGGGAATATAATTACCCAGAGTGGATCATTTGCTATCCGTTCTTCAACAATCGCAATGTTTTCCTGAATCTCTTCCTCGGTGTATTGCTCCAGCGTATCGTAGTTGAGGTACTTGCCCTTATTGGCTCTAGACATGGTGGAAATGCGCTCATCACCCGCCTTGATACGGCTGTCGAGGAAATCGTCGAAGGCCCAGTAGTCCACGTAGCGCATAGCGGCGTTTAGGCGCAGATGCTCCGTTGCCAGCCAATCCAGTTTTAGACTGAAATTGATCTCCTCCCGTCGCCCGGCCCGTGGCCACTGTCGCCAGCCATCCACAATGCCGTTGTATTGGTCATCGGAGCGCAACTTTTGGTACTGATAGGTACCTGACAAATTAAAGGCCAGGGAATCGGTAAGTGTCATCGCATTATTGATATCAACCCCTACGCGGTGCTCTGCGGCATTTGAGGCTGCCGTATTGCGCAGAATCGGGCTGGCGTCCGGCAGCGGTGACTCCACCGGATTGGCAAAATTGGGGAATCCGCCGGCGCTATTGGTGTCGCTGACCGTATCGGTGGCCCACAGGCGGGACTGCACATTGATCCACTTGCTGCCTGGTTGCCACTGGTAGTTCAGGTGATAGGCCCGTGCATCCACCTGGCTGAGGGGCCATTGCGCCATGGTATTGTCAACCAGGCTGCCGGCACGGCTGGACATGATCTCCCCATACCGGGCATCCGTATGGCGAATACCCAGCTCCAGGCTCTGCCCCCCGGTAAATTGGGCTTTGCCCTTGAGCAGTACCGACGCCATCTCGCTGGAAGTGTTGGGCACTTCGTGACCGGGGCGCTGCCGGTGTGCCAGTGTGCGGGGATTGATGCGCGTTTCGGAAAACTCCGGGCCATCGGGCTCGGAATAAAAATCTGCGCGGCGGCTGCCAGAGTAGTAGTTGCCTTCGTTGCGATAGGCATAGGCACCGAGCAATTCATAGCCCGCCCCACGGGTTGCCAGCGCCAGGCGGTAGGCATAGTCCTCTCCGGAAAAGAGGTTCTCATTTTTACTGTCATCCATCTTTTTCCAGAGAGAGGGATCGCCGTAGGGAAAGTTCGGGGTATCCTGGGGAAAACCGTCAACATCCCGGTAGTCCCGACCGGTAAGCAGGATGGGTGTTCGGGGGGCAACGGCATTATCACTGGCTTCCACTTTGAATGTGCCCCCGAAGGTGTCGCCGGACTCGAGCACGTCGCTGGCGGAAAGTGTATTGACGGCAATACCCCCACCGACCGATGTGTGCACATCGGCCCTGATGGCGGGGCCCTTGATAACCTGCACGCTGGCAATCAGGTTGGGATCGATATAGTTGCGGTTGGAAATACCCCGGTAGCCCCGCCAGACGGTCAGCGCCTGTTCGGTGCCGTCGATGGAAAGCGGCACCCGGCCCGGCCCCTGGATACTGCGAATGCTGGGGTCCAAACCACCACCATTGCGCGCGTCACCGCTGTAAATATTGAGCATACCTTTGAAAATATCCGCCGAATCCTTGCCCTTGTAGCGCTCGATTTCCTCGCGACCGCTGAAGGCAGTGGACAGGTCATCATCGTATACGGCGTCATAGCCAGCCCGATCCCCATCGCTACCCCGTTCGCCACTGCCGACCACTTCAATCACAGGGATCTGCATCACCCCTTGGCCTGCTGCCACAGCCAAACGGTAGGCGCCATCAGGCTGCCGTTCGGCGTGAAGGCCGGTATTTGCCAACAAGCGGGAAAAGCCCTGCTCCACCGTGTAGTGGCCCTCCAGACCCTGGCTGCGCATATCCCGGGAAAGTGCCGCATTGAGGTGCAGGCGAACTCCGGCGGCCAGGGCAAACCGATTAAGCACCTGATCCAGCCCACCAGCCGGAATATCAAATTGTTGGGCGCGCGCTGTGCCGGCCTGTGACTGCGGCGTTGCCACCGACAACAGCAAAGCCAGACCTATCAGGCAGACTGCAACCAGCGGCCTGATTTTGGATCGCAAAGGAAAAACCACCCTATCCCCCTTCTGTTTCTGATGGTGTCGGTGGGTATACCGAGCCAACACTCAAAAACCTCAATAAAAATAATAATTATTTTTATTTATTTTTATAGATTTCAGCAACCAGCGAGGGAGCCGGGCAGTCGACCCTGTAAATAAGGGAAACTTTTTGGTATTGAATTGTGGTGAATCAGGATGGGGTTAACGACACCCAATAAGGGGTCAGATAGCGCACTTTAAGCGGCAGCACCTGGCTGAGATTGTGTAATGCCTGGTCAGTATTCTCCAAAGAAAAAACGCCCGTGACCACAAGGCCCTGTAACTGCGGGTGAACTCTCATGATACCGTTGCGATACCTTGACAGCTCGCGGGCAAACTGGGGCAATGGCATTCGCGTGGCAACCAGTCGCCGGCGGGTCCAGGCGTGATCACCGTTTTGCGATGGCACTGCAAATACCGCATTCGCGGAAAAAACAGCGCTGTGACCGGCGTCGATCTCCCGCACACCGGCCGCTTGTGCGAGGCGCAGTGCCACGCGCCCCTTGTAGACGCGCACCTGTGTCTGTTTGTTCAACTGACGCACCGAAAACCGCGTGCCCAGCGGACTGATATGGCCCTCGCGGCTAGCCACCAAAAAGGGACGGGAACCCGTAGCGGTAGTGATCATCACCTCCCCCTTGCCGAGGTACAGCTGCCGCCGATGGTAATCGATACGGGCGTATACCCGGGTATTGGTATTGAGGATGAGTTCGGTGCCATCGGACAGGATAACCGGTTTGATCTGGCCGGTTTCAGTAAAGTACGTTTGCGTGACACTGGGGTGTTGAGTGGCATTTCTGCTGCCAAATAAGGTGGTGACACCCAGGGAAAGCCCGGCCCATAGCAGCATCCGGCGATTGCGCTGCGCGGTGGGCATCAGGACTGCCCGCCCGGCCTCCGGGTCGGGCAATTGCTTGAATTTCTCCTGCAATTGCTGCAACTGCAGCCAGGCCTTTTTATTGTCCTGGTGTTGCTCCAGCCAGTGCTGAAAAGCCCTGCGCTCGCTTTCTGCTACTTCATCGGCCCACAGCCGTGCCATCCAATCGGATGCCTGGCGAATGGTCTCGGTAGAGAGCCCTTTCGATTTCAATGCCGCTCTCCCAAGGCCGCCAGCATGCAACCCTGCAGCGCCCGCGCAACATATTTTTCAACCGAGGATACGGAAACCTGCAGGCGCCCGGCAATATCGCGATAGCTCAGCCCCTCCAGCTGACGCAAGAGCAGCGCCAGACGGACTTTTTCCGGCAGTCTTTGCAGCAATAAACTCACCTCCACCAGGGCTTCTATCGTCTGTACCTGGCTTTCAGGTGAGGGAAACAGCTCCTCCGGCTGTTGTCGGAGATACTCCAGATAAGTGCTTTCTATACGGCGTCTGCGATATCGGTCGACAACCAGCCCCTTGGCGATGTGCGCCAGGTACCTGCGCGAGTCGCCACTATCGGGCAGTACGCCACTGGCAAGAATCCGAAGATAGGTGTCGTGTACCAGGTCAGCGGTGCTATGGGGACAGCCCAGGCGTCGCTGGACAAACAGTGTTAACCAACGCCGGTGCTCCCGGTAAAGCGCGCGGATTTGCCCCGATTTTGCCGAACCCGTTACCTCCATTGACGCTGCCTCCTTTGCCGTCCTGTTAATCGAGCACCGGGCAACCGGCTTAAAAATTAATGATAATCATTATCATATATTGATTGATCGGGCGCAATACACCTCTGTCGAAAGTCCCTACACAGGCTACGCAAAAAAGCCCGCTTCCACCCTTGTGCATCAGCCGACAGGCGGGGATGGGGAAATAGCTATGCCGGAGTGAGGTTTCTAAACCCGAGCACCACCCCAGGATGTGCACAGAGCGGTTCCGGGCAACAGGCACTGTTCCGGGCTGCAGCGCGCCACAAACCCAAAATGCCAGCCACAGGGGACGTGCGACTTTTCTGAAATAGGTACCCTGTTCCCTATTGTTCAAACGGTCCGATCTGTACCGGGTGGATTGCATCCATGAGTATCCTGCTCCAGGGAGAGATCGGGGCCAACACAATTGAGGGGAGTTTATCGACGTGATATACCGCCGAGGCAGTTTTGCTATCCACATGAATGGACATATCAATCGGCAGGCGCTCTAACAGGCGTGATCCATATTATTGGGCCATCCATTTTGCGACAGATTCAATTCGACAAAATTCGGCCGTACAGTGATCGGGCAAAGAGGGGCCTGTAGCGGACAGGAAAAGCCGCACACCGTGCAAGTAAAACTGTATTTTTTGGAAGGCTATCGCAGAAGGCCTTTAATCCTTCTGGTGTACTGCGCCCATTTCCAGTGCCTCGATCAAGTGCCGGTAGTCCTGCCGTAGATGGCGGACATAAAGCCGCCACTCAATATCCAGGTGCTCCCACGCCTCAACCACATCGCACCCCTGGGGCAGGAACTCTACACGCGCCAACACAAACGCAGCGGCTATCTGCTCGTTGGTGAGCGGACCCGTGACCCCGGCATTGAGCAGGTCCTGGGCGACCAGTAAAATTTTGTCCAGCGGGTATGGCAATTGCTCAATTTGTCGAGCAATGGATTGCATAGTATGCCTCCTTGGCGCCCCTGCTGTCCCGGACAGGGTCATTCAGGGCTTATCCATGCGCAAACCGGTTTGTGCTGCTCCGTCACCGGCCTCTCAAGCCTGGGCCGCCGGCCCCCCTTGTTGTGTTATCCGTCTCTTTTACGGCTGGCCCCGGTTACAGTGCCCACCGCAGCCACAGGGGGAACCGTGGCAAGGTCCCGAGACTCACTGCGCTTATTGAGCCCTTTCACAGCGCTTGACTGTCGGCGCTATCACACTGTTCGTCTCGAAATTCGCGACACTCTACCATTGTCTCTACTATCGAGACAATGAAAGCCTCTGTCTACTCACCCGCTTACGACCAACTCCGTAGCTGGCTAAAAAACCAGCGGGAACAACGGGGTCTCTCTCTGCGCGCTACGGCAAAAATCGTAGGCCGGCACCATTCGGTGCTGGGAAAAATGGAGCAGGATCGCAAAATCGACCTGGTGGAGTTTGTCGAATACTGCGTGGCACTGGGAGCAGATCCGCACGAAGGGTTGACAATTCTGACCAACTGTCTGAAACGCGAGAAAAGGAAGGAAAGACAATGAATTTAACAGGCACAAACCACCATCACGGCGAGGCAATGGCACAAACAACACTCAAAGCGCATACCCGCCTTGTGATGCGGCCATGGTGAATAGTCCCCTGTCCAACCCACACCCCCTAAAAATCCGGACATCAACTCCTGCACCAGCAGGCCGGGAAATAACCAATAGACATTGCCGATTGCAACTTTCCAGGGACCCTGCACAAGTCGGCAGCCCTCCCCGGAAGCTCCACAAACTTGTGCAGACGCCTGGCACCGGGTTCGAAATCTTATTTTTCTTACCCTCGTTTTACGACTGTCAGACACTCTGATCTGTAAAAAATACAGAGCACCGCCCTCACAGAACTTGCTCATCCCGCTTCTCTTTTCTGGCAAATTATTCTGGCAGTAACAACCTGTGCAAGTACCGCCAGATCTACCACAAAGAATTGAAATTTTGCAGTGCACAATTCGGCTATAAGGAACTCCGAATCGGGAACACCATGGGGAATGCCAAACGGATGATTCTATTGACGCCCAAGCCCATAGAAAGCTGCGGGCAGGGCGCAGTATCAAAGATCCATTTCGCGGTAACTGTCGCTCAAGCCTGGGTCCCACCTGCAATCTGAATTGACACTTTTGTGACACATCCAGAAAGAAACAGGATTTTTGAATGTATCTACGTTAACGTGGCAAATAGTGGTTTTATGAAAGAATTTGCGCCCTTAAACAACCGGGCGCATTCCACTGACAAATTTTTGTGATACTGAATCCCCTACGGGTACGCTATCAAAGCCTAACTGGATGGCATCACTTGGCTTTCCCGAGCCAATTCTCTACTGAAAATACATGAACAACCCGACGATAAAAACAGCGATAAATCCCTTCAACCGCCGTTTTTTCAAATGAATGCCACCCATTGAAAGCACGGGGAGGCCGAAGTGACAAATGCTTTTTTCGAACTTGCTGTACAGTCCGTACAAGGCTGAAACTTTCCTACCAAAAATGGTCTTATCTGCCTATCGTGCTTTTGCATAAAGGGTGGCGATTCGCTCTACCAAAGAGTCTTTCAGCAGGGTGCCATTGCACGAGTGCACGCTCATGAGGGGCAACGGGACGCTGACTCAAAGTAGTTTTATCTGCCAACATTCCATGGATAGCGCCCAGTCTCGCAAAACCTAGCGCGATCAGGACCTATGCATGTTAGTAAGGCAGAGGGAAGAAGCCCCCTCTGCCAGGATCGTATAAGGCAGGGATGCCGATGGCGAGCGTACAGGGAGAGGAGGTTGCTTTCCTTCCGACCCGGCAGTAATTGCCTGAAAATTAAAAGACTTCGCAATCCATCAATGCTCTTCGGGGTTTCTTCTTGTGCCATCCCTGAAACAGCGACAGAACCGATGGCGTGAACTGGAATGAAGACGATACATATCCCTGCCCGGCCAACAACGCAAGGGGCAGACATCGGGATACAATATTCAGCGGATTACAGAGTCCGTTTGTGCAGAGTCATGTGCTTTTATTGCCACTGCACTTATTGGTACAAAAAATTTTCTTGTGCTCTGCACAATATTACAGTATCAAGCAGTCTGGTATTTTTGGAGTGTTGTTCAAACTATTTCGAGAAAAATAGCTTGCGGGCTGCAGGATTTAGTCCGCCCTGACAAAAGTGATTACAAGGATGCAAAAAACTGTTTCTCACCGGGGGTCCTTCTCCCGGTGTTTTTTACTGCCCACTTCGCGGGTTCACTTAGTACGCTACGGCCTGGTATTGATCTCAGGCAGCGCACAGGCCTATGAACTGCCCTCCCTCGATCAGCGGGTGCCCATTCTGTGGCTTGCCGCACTGGCAGCGACCCTTTTACTGGTTTGTGTTATTACAATCTCCAGGATGTTAAGACTGCGCAGAATAAGGCGAGAAAACCGGGAACACGTCGCCACGCTCAACGCACAAAACCGTCAACTTTCGCAGCTGGTCCGCAGCCGCAAAAGCGAATCTACCACCCTGAAAAGACATCTGGCAGAAACGCGCGAAGACCTGGAGTTACTGCACCAGGAAAAATCCGACCTACTCACCATTGCCCGCCACCATTTACAGCACCCGCTGGACACCTTACAGGGCACCCTGAACCTGTTGGCAAGCAGTGAAGACCAGAATACCAAAGCCCTGGTGGAAGTCGGCAGACGACAATTGAGCACTGCACTAAAATCCCTGGATGACTTGCGCAAGCTGGGCAAGGTTGAAACAGTAGAACTCGAGCTGCCCAGGGAAATCCCCGGCAGCACCGACACACGTCTGTCCGTGCTGTTGTTGGAAAACAGCCGGCACGAATCCCTGCAGGCCGCGTTGGTGGCCATGGGCCACTGTGTACAACGGGAGTGCAATGGCCTCGACGGCAGTAACGCCGTTCGGCAGAAAAAATTTGACCTGATCCTCATTGATATCCATCTGCCAGTGGTGGACGGGGTGGAGGCCGTGAAGGAAATTCGTCGCGAGTGCGGCACGACATTGCCTATTTTTGCCCTCTTGCAAAGTGTCAACTCCGGTGATAAAGAGCACTACCAGGCCCGTGGCTTTACCGATGTACTGACCCACCCGGTCCCCCACAGCCAGCTGGAACAATTGACCAAATTGGCTCATCAATGCCATCAATCCTCGGGAGTAAGGCCGGCACCACGGCCAGCGCGGCTGCTCAACACCAATATCCTGTTCCGTCACCGGGACACCCTGAATCCTGCCACTGTTAGCGAACTGCTCAGTGATCGCACAGCCGCCCTGCCCAAACGTATCACATCCCTGACCAGTGCACTGACCGGGCGCCGCTGGCCCGATGCGGAAAAGCAGGCGCAGGATTTGGCTCAAGCAGCCGCCGAGGTGGGTCTGGAAAATGTAGCCGCGCGCCTGCGCGGCCTTGCCGCCAAGCTGTCTATCGACAGCGAGCGCGAGCACTGCCGTCAGCAGCGCACCGAGTTGTTGCAGCTTATGCGCGAGTCCGTGCGCCAGCTGAAGGCTTGGCGAGAGCGCAATATACGCACCGAGCAGGCACTGAAATAGTCCACTCTCCAAGTTGCTGTCGGGCAGAGCGACATCCGGCCATCGCGCAAAAATGCCACTCCAGCGCAGCTAGGTTGAAAAGTTCCTCGCAAGCCGCACTATATTTTCTGAACCTCAAAGAGAACAATGTCATGTCCGAGCAGTACCCAACACGATCCCAGGAGGCCCGTGAGCAGAGCGGTCGCGATCTGGCCATCATGGTTTATCTGATCCAGGCCATCAGCCTGTTTACTGCCGTACCAATATTTATCGGCGTATTGATCAACTACTTTAAACGCAGCGATGTGCGCGGTACTCTGGCGGAGTCCCACTTCCGTTGGCAGATTCGCACCTTTTGGTTCTGGTTGCTGTGGACCATTGTCGGTGTTTGCACCCTGTGGGTTTTGGGTCTGGGCTATGTGATCCTCGCCATTAACTGGATCTGGGTAGTCTACCGCGTGATCCGCGGCTGGCTGGTATTGGTGGATCGCCGACCGGCCTATTAATCCAAGCCCTGCATGTATTGATTGGCCCGGCCGCCGAATAGGCTGCAGGGCCGTTGTGCTCCTATGAATACAGTTGCAAGACGCCCTTGCCGCTGCTCCATTGTCGATCCTGAAACCGGCAGAAACCAGGTACTACCGGTACCGGTGAAAAATACAAAGCCAATACCGCCTATTGGCTATAGCCCATAACCTCCCTATCCTGCTCCCGAATCATTTTTGTCACCACTGTCTGCAAACCGAAACCCTTGAAACACAGAATCCGGGGGTTACAAACAGTAGCGGTTCCCGCTCGATTGCCCGTACCGACGTATTAAGACCAAAGTATGCGAAGATATTCGCCGCATTTCGTCAGGGAGAAACAGACTTGTGAACCAGGATCAAAATAGCCCACTGCGGGAGGACGTCCGCCTCCTCGGCGAAGAACTCGGTCGGGTGCTGCGGGAGCAGGCGGGCGAGGCGCTGTTTGAGACCGTGGAAGCGGTTCGACAGGCGGCGGTAGAAAGCCGCCGCACAGGGGAAATGCAGGTTGACCGTTTGCGCCAACTGCTGGACACCCTTGACGATGAAACCCTGCTGGAAGTTGCCCGTGCCTTCAGTCAGTTCCTGAACCTGGCCAATATCGCCGAGCAGCGCCAGCGCGAGCGCCTGCACCGGCAGCACCAGCGCTTCTCCGGCGACCCGGATTCCGACCAGAGCCTGCGCCAGGTGCTCGCAGAACTGAAAAACACCGGCATAACCCAAAGGGAGATTCACACCACACTACAGGAGCTCTCGGTCGAGTTGGTCCTCACTGCCCACCCCACAGAGGTCACTCGCCGCACCCTGATACGCAAGTATGATCGCGTTGCGGACCTGCTCGCTGCCCTGGACCGGCCGGACCTCACCCAAACAGAAATACAGGAACTCCGCCGCCACCTGCACGAACAGATTCTCTCCGCCTGGAACACGGATGAAATTCGTCGCGCAAGACCCACACCGGTGGACGAGGCCAAGTGGGGCTTTGCCACTATCGAACAATCCCTTTGGCAAGCAGTTCCACAGGCTATGCGTACCATTGATGAGGAGTTGGCCCTGGCGGGACTGGCGTTCATGCCAGTGGACTGGGTGCCCATCAGCCTGGCTTCGTGGATGGGTGGGGATCGCGACGGCAATCCCAACGTCACCGCGGCCGTGACCCGTGAAGTGTTACTACTGGCCCGCTGGATGGCCGCAGACCTGTACCTGCGGGACGTGGAAAACCTGCTCGCCGACCTGTCGATGCACAAAGCCAGCACAGAGTTGCTGGCCCACACCGGTCCCAGCCACGAACCCTATCGCCTGGTGCTGCGCCGGGTGCGCAACCGCCTGCGCACCACCCGGGCACAGGTGGAGGCCCGCCTCAAACGCCGCCCACAACCGGCGGGGGAGGGCTTCGACAACAGCCGGCAGCTGTTTGAGGCGCTGAGCCTGATCGACCGCTCCCTGCGCTCGGTGGGTCTCTCCGCCATCGCCGACGGGCAGCTTAGGGACACCCTGCGCCGTCTCAACTGCTTCGGCATCACCCTATTGCGCCTGGACATCCGCCAGGAATCCACCCGCCACACTGATGCACTGGATGCGCTCACCCGCTATCTGGGCCTAGGCAACTACGCCAACTGGGAGGAGGACCGCAAGGTGCAGTTCCTGCTCTGCGAACTGGACAACCGCCGACCGCTGGTGGACGAGGCCTTCTATCACACGGATTTCTGTGACGAAGGTGTGCGTGAAGTGCTGGATACTTGCAAGGTGATAGCCGAGCAGGGGCCGGAAGGGCTCGGTGCCTATGTGATTTCCATGGCGAAAATGCCCTCGGACGTTCTGGCGGTGATGCTGTTGCAGAAGATCGCCAATGTGCATCGGCCGATGCGCGTTGTGCCGTTGTTTGAAACCCTCGACGACCTCAACAACGCCGCCGCCACCATGGCCACCCTGCTCAATATTGCGCAGTACAAGCAGCGCGTGCTCAAGGGCCAGGAAGTGATGATCGGCTACTCCGATTCCGCCAAGGATGCCGGTTTCCTGGGCGCGGCCTGGGCGCAGTTCCGCGCCCAGGAAGCCCTCAGCGGTATTTTCCGCAACCACGGCATCCCCCTGACGTTGTTCCACGGCCGCGGCGGTTCCATTTCCCGCGGCGGCTCCCCCACCCGCACAGCGCTGCTATCCCAGCCGCCGGGTTCAGTGGCCGGGCGCATCCGCGTCACCGAACAGGGCGAGATGATCCGCTTTAAATACGGCCGTCCGTCCGTGGCGGCCTACAACCTGGAACAATATGTCGCCGCCACCCTGGAAGCCACCCTGATGCCGCCGGCGGAACCGCGTCCGGAATGGCGCGGGCAAATGGATCGCCTGACGGAGGTTTCCGTGCGCAGCTACCGCGAGGTGGTGCGCGACGATCCCGCACTGGTGGCCTATCTGCGCACAGTCACTCCGGAAACCGAGCTCAGCCGCCTGGCACTGGGCAGCCGACCGGCGCGGCGCAAACCGGACGGCGGTGTGGAGACCCTGCGCGCTATTCCCTGGGTCTTCGCCTGGACCCAAATACGTCTGATGCTGCCGGCCTGGCTGGGTACCGGTACGGCCCTGGAAAACGCGCTGAAGCACGCCGACGAAATTGAACTGCTGCGCACTATGAACCGGCAATGGCCCTTCTTTCAGGGCGTGGTGGATATGCTGGAGATGGTACTGGCCAAATCCGACATCCGCGTCGCCTGCTGGTACGAAGAGCGGCTTACGCAGGAAGCAGCGCTGGTCCGCCTCGGGGGAAAACTGCGCCAGCGCCTGTCCCGTACCGTGCGCGCTCTGCAGCAGCTCACCGGCCGCGAGAGTCTGCTGGACAACAACCCGGTGATGCGCTGGTCGATTCGCGTGCGCGACCCCTATACAGATCCGCTGCACCTGCTGCAGGCGGAATTGATGGCGCGCCTGCGCGATCGCGAAAGCGACCCGGTACTGGAGAGCGCACTGATGGTCACCATCGCCGGCATCGCGGCGGGAATGCGCAATACGGGATAATAACAATTGAAGCTGGCGGCAATGCACCCTGTCGAGACCACAGCGCACAGCCCGTTGCCCGCACCAAGCGCAGAAAACCATCGGCCTCGCAGCCTTATGGATTCGTTCAACGTCTATCGCTGCTGTATAATCCCCGATCAACTACACGGGCAGACCCTGTTTTTACCCTGCCCAGAATTGAAGCGTTTTCCCGAAAGCGTTGACTTGCCTGGGACTTGCAGCTTCCCTGCTGACGCGAGACTGCCGGAATACGGTTAAATCACAACAAAACTATTCGCTATAGACTTCTAAAAGGCTCGATCATATATGGCTAGTTACTCCACCAACGAATTCAAGGGCGGTCTCAAGGTAATGCTGGACGGCGATCCCTGCTCTATTGTGGAAAACGAATTCGTCAAACCCGGTAAGGGCCAGGCATTCAACCGGGTGAAGCTGCGCAACCTGAAAACCGGTCGTGTGTGGGAGCGCACCTTCCGCTCCGGGGAAAGCCTGGAAGCCGCTGACGTCATGGATCGCGAGATGCAATACCTGTACAACGACGGCGAGTTCTTCCACTTCATGGAGCCGGAAACGTTTGAGCAGCACCAGGCCAGCGGCGACGCCGTAGGCGATGCGGCCAAGTGGCTCAAAGAGCAGGACCTGTACACCGTAACCCTGTACAACGGCGCGCCCCTGGCAGTCACCCCGCCCAACCATGTGATCCTGAAAATCACCGATACCGATCCGGGCGTGCGCGGTGACACTGCCCAGGGCGGCACCAAGCCAGCCACCCTGGCAACCGGCGCCGTGGTCAAGGTACCCCTTTTTCTGGAAATTGGTGAAACCATCAAGGTGGATACCCGCACCGGTGAATACCTGGGCCGTGCCAAAGAAGAGTAAGCTCCCTCCACCCGTTGTGAGCGGTGCCAACCGCTCGCTGTCAGAGCCGTTTCTATGACTGCAGACCACTGGCACCCCAGCGCCACTATCGAGGCTCTGCGCCAACGCGCCGCACTTCTGGCCAAAATCCGCCATTTCTTCTACCAGCGCCAGGTGCTGGAAGTCGAGGTGCCGGTACTGTCCCAGCGCGCCACCAGCGATCCCCATATCGAATCCATCACTGCGGAGTACAGCGGTGTCTCCACCTACCTGGCCACCAGCCCGGAGTTTGGCCTCAAGCGCCTGCTGGCCGCAGGCATCGGTGACTGCTACTCCCTGGGCAAGGCATTCCGCCAGGGCGAGGCCGGCCGTCGCCACAACCCGGAATTCACTCTGCTGGAGTGGTACCGTTGCGGCTGGGATGATCGCAGGCTGATGCTAGAGGTGGCCGAATTATTGGGCCTGCTACTGGGTATATCCCGGGTGCAAACCCTGAGCTATCGCGCGCTGTTTCTGCGCGAGCTGCAACTGGACCCCCACAGCGCCAGTGACAAAGAACTGGCCGCCTGCGTCAGGCGGACAATCGCGCTGTCCTTTATACCGGCGGATCGAGACGAGTGCCTGGACCTGTTGATGAGCCACCGCCTGGAGCCCGCCATGGGTGAGGGCATCACCCTGCTGCATGACTTTCCCGCACACCAGGCCGCGCTGGCCAAGGTGGTTGCCGACGAACAGGGCACCCCTGTGGCGCGTCGTTTCGAGGCCTATGTGGGTGGGTTGGAACTGGCCAATGGCTACTGGGAACTGACCGACAGTGCCGAGCAACTGCGCCGTTTTCAAGCGGACCTCCAGTACCGGCGGACCCGTGGCCGCCCCACACCCCCATTCGACGAACGCCTGCTATTGGCCCTGCAGGCGGGGATGCCGGAGTGTGCCGGCGTCGCACTGGGTGTGGATCGCCTAATGATGCTGGCGGGAGGCTACGGGTCTATCGAGGAAGTGATCGCCTTCCCCATAGCGCGCGCCTGATTTCCCAAGGCACTAGGACCTGTACAAATAGCACGCCACCTCCCCTACGGCAAAAAAGCCACAATCCAGCGGCAGCTGCTGCCGGTCGGCCGGCACCAGTGCCACCAGGCTGCGGTGGTGGCTGGCCTGGGCCTGTTCCAGCAGATGGCAGAAAAGCGCGCGGCCGATCCCCCGCCCCCGGTAGTCCTCCAGGGTCACCAGGTCGTACAGACCCAGGGCATCGGCAGAGGCAAACAGACAACCCGCCGCTGCCGCACAGCCATCCAGCCGGGCCAAAAAAAACCGTAAGCGCGCGCGTCTCTGCTCGGGAATATCCACCAGCGCGCCATAAAACTTTTTCAGTTGCGCCGCCTCCCGGGCACTGCCGCACTCCGCCGCCTGCACCTGGGCATAGTCGCACAGGCCTTCCTTTTTCGCTTGGGAGAAGGTTAACTGCTCGCGCAGTTCCGGCGCCAAGGCCGAATCCGGTGTAAGGAACTGTACCTCCGCCGCCATCGCCACCTGGGATGGCTTTCTGTGCAGACCCAACTGTATCAGCGCACGCTCATCGAGTGGCTTGGTGGCACTGTGCCAGAGTGTGAAGGGACTGTGGCGCTCCGCAAAGTAGTCCACCGCAAAACGCTGCAGGATGCGCGGTGGCATCACCGTGTTGGAGACCACCTGGTTGAGCCTGTCCGACAACAGTCCACTGTCACTGCGCACTATGCCGGTAATTTCCCGCGTGTGGTCGGGGCTGATCAGGCCCGCTTTATAGCTGGCATAGGTTTCAAGGTTCCGGCAAACGAGGTTTTTGGCGCTGAGACTGTATTTCATGGATACAAGGATAGTTCCAATTAATCACTTCCCCAGAAGCAGAAAGCCCCCTGCGCAATACGTAAACGGGCGTAAATCCGCTATTTTTCCGCTGTCGAAAGCGCGCACTGATCCATCGACATGGCCGGCTGAGCGCAGGTCGCCGGCCCTACTATCCCGGCCGGTACACCCGCCACCAGAGTTTTCTCCGGCACTGGCTTCAACACCACACTGCCAGAGGCCACCTGGGCACAGGCTCCCACTTCGATATTGCCGAGCACCTTGCTGCCGGCGCCGATCAGGACTCCGCAGCGGATTTTCGGATGGCGGTCGCCAGTCTCCTTACCGGTACCCCCCAAGGTTACTGACTGCATGATGGAAACATTGTTCTCCACCACCGCGGTTTCGCCGATTACGATGCCGGTGGCATGGTCCAGCAGTATGCCCTCCCCCATCTGCGCGGCCGGATGAATATCGACACCGAAAACCACTGACACCCGGTGCTGCAGGAACATCGCCAGCGAGCGGCGCTGTTGTTGCCACAGCCAGTGGGCTACCCGATACACCTGCAGGGCGTGAAACCCCTTGAAATACAGTAAGGGCTCGCAGGGGGAATGGCAGGCGGAATCGCGCAGATAGGTGGCCTTCAGGTCTGCGCGCGCGGCGGTGCCAATACCGGGGTCCGCGGCCAGGGCCTCATCGATCACCTCGCGGATCAACAGCGCCGGCGCCACGGTATTATCCAGCTTGTTGGCCAGGTGAAAGCTGAGCGCGGCTTCCAGGGTACTGTGATTTAAAATGGTGGCGTGCAGGAAACTGGCCAGAATCGGCTCCCGCTCGACCTGCAGCGCCACCTCGGTGCGAATCCTCTCCCACAACAGGTCCGTGTCAGTCTCAGCGCAAATAGCGTCCATAGGGGGTTTTTCCATATTAGACCGCTCCCAGTGTCAGTGGCGGCTCCAGCAACGCCGACTGCTGCTCGCGCAGCGCCAGTATATGCTCCGCCCAGTAGCGGGGGGTATTAAACCAGGGAAATGCCTGGGGAAACGCCGGGTCCCGCCAGCGCCGCGCAAGCCAGGCGGCATGGTGCATCTGGCGCAGGCAGCGCAACGGCTCCACCAGTTGTAATTGCTGGGGATCAAAATGATAAAAGGTTTCGTAGCCTTCCAGCACCACGTCCAGATAGGCGGTCTGCTCGGCGCGATTACCAGAGATTAGCATCCAGATATCCTGGATGGCCGGGCCCATCAGGCAATCATCCAGATCCACAAACCAGGGGGTGTCATCGCGCCACAAAAAGTTGCCGCTGTGGCAGTCACCGTGCAGGCGCAACAGGTCCCAGTCGCGCTCAAACAGCGGTGCCACCTGCTCGATGATATGACCGGTCACTGTGGCGTAGGCCTCGCGGTTTTCCGGGGGTAAAAAGTCTCCACGCAGGATAAATTCGCGGCTGTCAATGGCGAAGTGCTGCAGGGTCAGGGCGGGGCGATGGATAAATGGCGTTGCACTGCCGGTCGCATGGAGGCGCCCGAGCATGGTTCCCACCTGCACCAGGTGATCGAAGTTGTCCAGTTCCAACTGGCGCCCCCCGCGGCGGGGGAACAGGGCGAAGCGGAATCCGGCGAACTCAAGCAGGGTATGGCCATCAAATTGCAGCGGCGCCACTACGGGAATCTCCGCTGCCGCCAACTCCAGGGTGAACTGGTGCTCCTCCAGTATCTGTGCGTCGCTCCAGCGGCCGGGGCGGTAGAATTTGGCAATGAGCGGTTCATTGTCCTCAATGCCCACTTGGTAAACACGATTCTCGTAGCTGTTGAGAGGGAAAATCCGCGCATCGGAAATCAGCCCGCTGCGCTCCACACAGTCAATGACCACATCCGGTGTCAGAGCTTCGTAGGGATGGGGGTTCTGGGGCATAACGGGTACCAGCTGAATTGCAGTTGGCTATGCTAACGCGGGGGCGGGGGCGGGGACAAACACTGATTGAGCAGTCATCTGTTGATGTAACAAGCTCCACTGAATCTCCTTGAGGAGATGCTTTTGGCACCTTGGGAGAATACGATTAGTCGGCGCGTCATTGGTCAGCCCTCAGGTGTCATGCGGCGCTGTTCGAGTAACTGCGCCACCCGCTCGCGCCCAAACACGCGGGCAAAATCCTCTGCGCTATGACCAGCTTTATTGGCCTGTGCGGTATCGCAATCCTGCTTAAGCAAGGTGCGGGCAATGGCGAACTCCCCGCGAAATATTGCGGCCATCAGGGCAGTGTTGCCCCGGCGGTCCTTCACACAGGCATCCGCACCTCGCGCCAAAAGGTAGTCCACCGCCGGCCCATTGCCGTTATAGGTGGCAATCATCAACGCCGTGTAGCCTTTGGCGTTTTTCAGGTCCAGAGGGAAACCCGCCCTGGAGAATTCCCGCAACACATCGGTATCACCGATACGGGCTGCGGCAAAGTAGTATTGGGAAAGCTGGGCAAAGCCAGCATCTTTATCAGCCGGTTCCTGCGCAAAAGCCCCTAAAGCGACAAAAAAGACGATGAGAAAAACCGATCTCATGGCTCCACCTTTCAAAAAGTTTCGAGCGGCAACTGCCGCCCCCTTGACAGAAGTTTACCGGGCCAGTTTCCTGACCTGATCCAAGTCGCCGCCCACAGCTTTGGTCAGACGCTCGCCGTAGTCCCTATCGGCCCGGTAAAAATAACTCAGCATGATGTGTTTGGTGTTGTCATCGCGCACTTTGCCGAGATCTCCCGCGAGGTTTTCAATCAGGTTTTGACGCTCCTCCGGACTTAGGCCGCGATAAAAAACGCCGGCTTGGGCAAAGGGAAGCTTTTTCTCAATTGCTTTTTGCTGTGTGCTAGCGGTCAGTGGCTTGCTGCTGTAAAGACCTTTAGCATCTTCCTTTCGTGCGTCAATACGGCTCGGCTGGTAATTCACCTCCGACGTTTGCTGACCGTAATTGCCCGCACCATCCTGATTCCAGTTCTGCACTACCACACGGGGGCGGTTGATCGGCAACTGTTGATGATTTGTGCCGAGTCGATACATCTGCGTATCGGAGTAGGAAAAAACACGTCCCTGTAGCAGGCGGTCTTCAGAGGGCTCGATACCCGGTATTGTATTGGCCGGGGCAAAAGCAGACTGCTCAGTTTCCTGGAAGAAGTTTGTGGGCATTCGGTTCAGGGTCATGGTGCCAACCTGGGTCTCTGGCACATCCAACCACATTTTGGTGGCATCCAGCGGATTGTAATTAAAGTCCTCCAATTGCGCGGGGTTCATTACTTTTATGTACAGGTCCCACTGGGGGAAATCGCCTTTTTCAATCGCCGTGTACATATCGGAAGTAGCGTGACTGAAATCTTTCGCCTGGATTTCCGTTGCCTCCTCAGCGGTCAGGTTGTTGATGCCCTGGCGGGATTTCCAGTGAAATTTTACATAGTTAACCTCGCCCTTCTCATTCACAAGCTTGTAAGCATGCACCCCCCAACCGTCCATCTGGCGCAGGTTTGCCGGAGTTCCGTAATCGGAATATACCCAGCTCAGCATATGAGTGGCTTCCGGAACATGACGGAAGAAATCAAAAAAGCGATTGGGGTCCTGCTGGTTGGTGACCGGTGAGGGTTTTAGTGAGTGGACCATATCCGGGAACATAATCGCGTCGCGAATAAAAAATACCGGCAGATTATTACCGACCAGATCCCAGTTTCCTTCTTCGGTATAAAATTTAGTGGCGAAACCACGCGGATCACGCAGGGTTTCCGGGGATCCTTTCGAATGGATAACGGTGGAGAAGCGCACAAACACCGGGGTTTTGCTACCGGGTGCAAATACCGCTGCGCGAGTCAGGTTACTGATATCCGCCGTCGGCACAAACTCACCATGGACCCCGGTACCGCGCGCATGAACGACCCGCTCCGGAATTCTTTCACGGGCAAAACGCTGCAATTTTTGTATGAGCTGCACATCCTGTAGCAGGTTGCCGCCATTTTCCCCCGCTGTCTGCGCGTTCTGGTTATCGCCCACAGGAGCGCCATTATCACGGGTGAGTGTCTCTGCATTGGCACCCCCTATCAGACCGATAGTAAATGCAAATAAAGGAAGATATTTCATTGGATCGCTTACCCCGCCGGTGTTCTCTGTTACGAAAACAAAGCGTATCGGGGTACACCATCAACGGGAAATTAGACCTTGTTATCGGTCTTATAGCGCGAATCAATTGTCGCGCATAATCAAGAGAGCACTGCTTCTCAGGGATTGTCGCTGACCTGTTGATTTTTCAAGCCACGGCTGGGCATCAAATACCAGAGAACGCCCGCTACCACATAAAAAGTCGGGATATTGCCAACCAGGTGAGCCCGCTCGCTTGGGTCGGCCAGCACTTGTAACAACATAATGGTGGCATGCACCAGGTTTGACCAGATCGTGAACCAGATCAGGCTCGCATTGGCGGTGGGATTTTTTGCAGCCCGAATCAGGAATATGCCCAGCGTTGCGTAGGTTCCCATTAAGATCTGTTCATATTCAGGCTGCGGCGGCATCCAGCGCCAACCCGAGGGCGATATCCACGTCATCATGGGATAGACAGCAAAGATAAAAATCAGGCCAATGACAACCAGGGCAATGGAAAGATACTTGGCTCTTGCTGCGTCATTCATCTTTTTCTCCGCTGTCAATTCAGGGGCACGGACCGTTACCATCTCCCATCGGGCAGGGAACAAATCCCCATGGTATTGCTGCTGTCTAGCTTGAAAATAGCGACGTAAGAAAGTGGGAGTGATTCCGTCAGACACCTGCTAGGCTATCGCCCGTGCCAGCAGCCTGTGCAGCAGTCCGGTAAACTCCGCGTAGCAACTCGCAGTCATTGGCGCGAAAGGCAATAAGTGCCTGTACACTGGCTCCTGGCGGTAACATGGTTTAGCCCGCCTCACCGTATTGTGCAAGATAGTACAGGGGATGGTATCGCGCCCCTCCCGCAATACAGAAAGGCCGGGGTTCCGCCCGGCCAGGCAAGCGTCTGCATTAAAGGATTAAACGCCAGGCGGGTACTACCGACGCAGAATCAGGCTACACCCCTGCACATACACAAAGAAACAGCAGATGGAAACAACGACTACGCGCAAACCCACCCCCGGCGGCCTTTTGGGTACTCACAAGCGCTCTGCAGAAAGTAGCAGGCAGATTGCTATGCCCTTATGTGTACACCGAATCTGGTGGATCAAATTTTACCTGGACTCAGGTGCGCAAAGCCCTTGTGAAGGAATACAATCCACAGCCCTTCAGGGAGTGATAAACCAGTGGTGCAGACCATAGGTGGCGACACACAGGCCGAAAAGCAGCTGGCCGACCAGGAGAACGCGAAAGGCGAAAGTGTAGCGGGCCACATCTCCCCTGCGCACAGCATCGTTGGAAAAAATTCTGGCCTCTTCCGGGTATTCCTGTTCCAGTCTTTTTAACGCAGGTACGGCAAGCTTGAGCAGTTGCCTGCTGCGTATATCCATTAGCCAGAACACCGTCACCACAATAATGACAAGCCCCCCCAACAGGGCCAGTATCAAAGGGTGAAAATCTTTTTCCACTGCGGTAAAAATGCCCCCCTCGACAAACATGGTCAAAACGACAAAAAAGTTGAACACTTTCAGGCGCTGGTCGGCGGCGAAGCGGTAGTGTTCGCAAAGGTACTGTCCCTGATCCAAGCTGTTTCTCCTTCATTGCGAAGCACTGACCCGGATAGCACCAGGCTTGTTATTGTGATGTGCAATTCACCAACGTCTTTTGCCCCCGAGTGGCTGACAAATCTTTACGCGGTAACCTGCGAAAAGACCGGGCGATGCCCGGCCTTTGCTAGTGACTGTGTAGCAAACGCGGTCAGCGATTTTCTCGATGTGCAATCAGTTCGTCAACAACCGAGGGGTCCGCAAGGGTGGAAGTATCCCCCAGATTATCCAGCGCACTGCAGGCTATCTTGCGCAAAATACGCCGCATAATCTTGCCCGAGCGTGTTTTGGGCAGGCCCGGCGCCCACTGGATAATGTCGGGCTTGGCGATAGGACCTATCTCCATAGCGCACAGATCAATCAGCGCCTGGCGCAGGGCCTGACTGGGCTGGTGTCCCGACTTCAAGGTGACAAATGCATAGATACCCTGCCCTTTAACAGGATGGGGATAGCCTACCACCGCCGCCTCAGCGGTATCTTCGTGGAGAACCAGTGCGCTTTCAATTTCCGCTGTGCCGAGCCTGTGACCGGAAATATTCAGCACATCGTCAATACGCCCGGTAATCCAGTAGTAACCATCCCCATCCCTGCGCGCGCCGTCACCGGTAAAGTAATAACCGGGGTAGATGGAGAAATACGTATCAATCATGCGCTGGCGATCACCGTAAATGCCACGGATCATCGAAGGCCAGCTGCGTTTGATGACCAGTGTGCCCTCGCCCTGCCCCTCGATCTCTTTACCTTCGCCATCCAGCAGTGCGGGCTGGACACCGAAAAAAGGTCTGGCAGCGGAACCGGGCTTCAACGCCATGGCGCCCGGCAGCGGAGAAATCATAAGGGCACCGGTTTCCGTCTGCCACCAGGTATCCACAATTGGGCAGCGCGCATCACCGACCACGGTGTAATACCACTCCCAGGCCTCCGGGTTGATGGGCTCACCCACGCTACCCAGCAGCCTGAGAGAGCTGCGATCGGTCTTCGTGACAAACTCATCACCGGCTCCCATCAGGGCGCGAATGGCCGTGGGCGCCGTATAAAATGCATTGACCTTGTGCTTATCCACAACCTGCCAGAACCGCGAGGCATCCGGGTAAGTAGGCACACCTTCAAACATCAGGGTGGTGGCGCCGGCACAAAGGGGTCCATAGACGATGTAGCTATGGCCGGTAACCCAACCGACATCGGCAGTACACCAGAATACCTCTCCCTCCTTGTAATCGAATACATATTTGAAGGTCATGGTGGCCATCAGCAGGTAACCGGCTGTCGTGTGCAACACCCCCTTGGGTTTACCGGTGGAGCCTGAGGTATAGAGGATAAACAGCGGGTCTTCAGCATGCACAATTTCCGGCGCGCACTCGCTGTCCATCCCGGCAACGGACTCCGCATACCAGATATCGCGCTTGCTGTCCCAGTCTACCGGGACACCGGTGCGCTTCACTACGATCACCCTGTGCACATTGGGACAGTCGCTCAGGGCGCGATCCACATTGGCCTTGAGGGGAATGTGTTTCCCCCCTCTGATCCCTTCATCCGCGGTTATTACCAGGCGGCAGTCGGCGTCGAGAATACGGTCTTTCAGGGAAGCCGGCGAGAAACCGCCAAACACCACAGAGTGCACCGCACCGATACGGGCACAGGCGAGCATCGCATAGGCGGCCTCCGGGATCATCGGCATATAGAGACAGACCCGGTCTCCCTTCTTAACCCCCTGCGCCTTCAGCAGGTTGGCCAGCCGGCACACCTTTTCGTGCAGGGTGCGATAGCTGATCGCCTGGCTATCCGCCGGATCATCCCCCTCCCACAGGATTGCTGTCTGGTCCGCACGGTTGGTCAGGTGGCGGTCAATACAATTGACAGTGACATTCAGGGTCCCATCCGCAAACCAGGCAGTGTGACCGCGCGACAAATCCTCATTGAATACCTGGGTAAAGGGCTGCTTCCAGTGCAGGAAATCCTTGGCCTGCTGGGCCCAGAATGCCTCCGGATTCTCTACCGACTGACGGTACATCCTCTCATAGTCATCGGCGCCGATGAGCGCATTTTCAGCACATTCTGTAGGTATGGGGCGGGTATGTACTTCTGACATTATCTTCTCCTTTATTATGGGCGCGGCGTTTGTCGCCCCGGTGAGCCTGAACTTTTCAAGAAGCTTTTTTCATGCCCCTTTATAGCATTGCAACCCTTAAATAATCACCACTACATGACCCAAACCCCATGGGCACAGTATCAATTATATGGCGAGTGTAATTCTTGCGAGGCTGTCCGGCAAGCTATGTCAGGTCTTTAGTAGGTATAGAGCATTTATGCTCGAGGCATTCCAATCACCGTGATTTACAGTCAAGAAATGTTGAATAAACCCAGCAGTAAGTTATTTGGAAATTTTGGTTTTTATATAGCAAACTTCAGGATGGAAAAAACCGGGCAAAGTCAGCGGCCAACTCGCCACCAACTCCTTTAATATCCACCAGCCTGTGCAGCTCCATCCGTAAAAATTCATATAGCTCCGGCATAGGGCTTGTGCTCGATACCACTGGTGATTTTATACCTATCTTTTTACCCCAATACTACTTGCCATCGCAAAACTCAATTTCCGTATACCTGGAAATCACAATGAAAATCCTTCGTTATCCAGGTAGCCAAACCAAGTGACTTCTCCCAGTTTTTCCAAGCTTAAACCGGTAATCATTGATATCTGCGGTGACTTTGCGAGGTCAACGAACAAAAACCTGATCGACCCTGTATCAAATGCTCTACTGCTGATAGTGATGAAGCACCAGTTGTGGGCCCGATATAAACTTATCCCCTGTATCCGGGCTATCACCTTCGTCTTTCTAGCGAGAACACTCTCTTCTGGCCCAAACGCATTGTATCGGTTGTACTTTTTATCGGTCAGGCGTTATGATCATCGAAAGATAGTAGCCAATCCATTCTTAAATAACTTGCAACGCATTCCCTCTTGCTCAGGCTGGGTATAGGAAAAGCACTTTGATAGAAAAGCCACACCCAAACCCCCAATTTATCATTAGACACAGCATTATTTTATTGAGGAAAACCGATGATTTACACTACAACCGAGACTGTTCCCAATCATGAAATCACAGAAATTCTAGAAGTCGTTAGCGGTAATGTCGTTCAATCGAAACATGTTGGTCGAGATATTATGGCTGGGTTAAAGGGAATTGTTGGCGGGGAATTAAAAGGTTATACAGAAATGCTGACAGAGGCTAGAAGTATTGCGATAAAACGCTTGCTATCAAAAGCGAAGGAACTGGGAGCAGATGCTGTAGTAGGAATTCGGTTTACCACGAGTTCAATTACGGAAGGATCATCAGAAATATTGGCTTTTGGTACAGCTGTTAAGCTAGGCAGATAATCTAATAACTGTGGGCTAGCAGGCTGATAAAAACCCTGACTTTAGCCAAAATTCGCTTCCACTCTTAAGAAAAATATTTCAAAAATATCTTGTTTTATAGAGTTTTTAATTTACAACCATATAGAATACAGACTACTGACAATTGGGTTGAAATGACTTTTTCAGCAGCCTGCTATACCCTGAAAGAGTCCTACCTTGATCAGAGATTTCAGCAAGAGGTTGTGTTGCTTTCAGATAATAAGTAAATGCCAAGTGCCATCTAGTGCGCTTAGTACGCTCAGCAGAAAACTCAGACCTCAGCGAGCTGCACCGGGATAGTATTGGTGCTACGCGCCACCTGATTTTTTTCATCCAGGTAAACCAGCCTGGGCTTGAAAGTATCTGCCTCTTTCTCCGACATCTGTGCATAGGAGGCAATAATGATTCTATCGCCCACCTGTACGCGGCGCGCTGCAGCGCCGTTCATGGAAATAATGCCGGAGCCGCGCTCGGCCAGGATCACGTAGGTGTGAAAGCGTTCGCCATTACTCACGTTGTAGATATCGATCTTTTCGAACTCACGCAGACCGGCCAGCTCCACCAGATCCTGATCAATTGCGCAGGAACCGTCGTACCAGAGTTCGGCCTGGGTGACTGCGGCCATATGCAGTTTGCCTTTCAGCATTTCGAATTGCATGCTCAGGTGCCCCCTCAGAGCTCCAGGGATACATTGTCGATCAGGCGCGCTGCGCGGGTATACATCGCACCCAGAATCGTAATCTGTTTGTCGTCATCTGCGGCCGGCTGCAAATCCCTGCTGTGACAGATGGAGAAGTAGTCGGCACGAAACCCGCTGCCTTCCAGGCGTTTGCGCGCCTCTGTTTCAAGGGCGGCAAAATCCCTGCGTCCCGCCAGTATCTCATCTCTGACCCAGTTCAGCGATTGATTCAAGACCGCCACCCTGGACCGTTCCTCCGCGGTGATGTACGCGTTGCGGGAACTCATCGCGAGGCCATCCGCCTCACGGTGTACCGGAGCCGCAAGGATTTCCACGGGTAGGCACAGGTCCTCTACCATACGGCGAACGACGGCCAGCTGCTGGAAGTCCTTAATGCCAAACACCGCCTTGTCCGGCTGCACAATATTGAACAGCTTGGCCACCACGGTGGTTACCCCTTCAAAGTGACCGGGGCGACTGTCGCCACACAGCACATCGGTCATGGCCGGACAGACCACACGGGTCTGCTGGTCCATCCCGTTGGGATAGATTTCACTCTCATCCGGGTGGAACAGGCAATCACACTCGACATCACGCAGCCTGGCCATATCCCGCTCCATGGTGCGCGGATACTTGTCCCAGTCTTCGTTCAGGCCAAATTGCAGGCGGTTGACAAAAATAGATACCACTACCAGGTCGCAGTGCTGCCG
Organism: Microbulbifer jejuensis; assembly: GCF_047289955.1. Lineage (NCBI taxonomy): Bacteria > Pseudomonadati > Pseudomonadota > Gammaproteobacteria > Cellvibrionales > Microbulbiferaceae > Microbulbifer > Microbulbifer jejuensis. The sequence continues at coordinate 33,648 of NZ_JBLBUB010000010.1, read as the reverse complement.
GGCCACCCTGACCAGTTCAACATGGGCATCGTGCAGATTGCCCATTGTGGGCACGAACCCGACGGTTTTGCCGTCCCTGCGGGCCCTGGCCAGCGCCTCTCGCAGGCTTGCTACGTGGTGGAAGACTTGCATCTCTCTCCTGCTCACTGGGGATCAGCGCGGCATCATACTCGCCGCGACCAAGTGTCTCAATAAGGCAAAACTGGCGTTATTTCCGGGTTTTCCCCCAACGTACAGTCCAACGCCCCGCACGGGGAAAACCTCACTAGCTGGACCACCAGTCATGCCACTTTGCCCCTCCCCGAGTGTAAATCACAGCAGTTCAGGAAGTGTTCAGACCCGTCAAGGCAAACTTCCCGCCATGATACACAAAAGACCGCAAACCACATAAAAGAGCCATCCGCGCTCGGGAGTGCAGCCATGAGACACCTCGCTACCGCCATCGCCATCGCGGGCCTGCTGCTGATAGCAACCCCCGCACTGTCCGAAGTTCCCAGGGGGTTCCAGCGCGCAATGGACCTCGATCAACACGGGCAGGGAAGAGCTCAGCGCGAACAGCGCCATATAAAGCGCAGTCACGACAAACACCGTGAGAAAAAGCACCACAACCACCAGCAGGAAAAGAAACGCCGCAAGCAGGAGCGCAAGAAGGAAAAACGCAGGCAGCAGCGTAAGGAAAAGCGCCAGCACCGCCGCGAAGTGCACCACGCCTATAAATCGGGTTACAACAAAGGCTACAGGAAGGGACATCGAAAAGGGCACAGGCGCGCCTTTCGCGCCGCCTACAGGCCCTACTACCGTCACGGCTACCACGGGCACCGCCCCCACTGGCGTCCGGCACACTATGGATACGGATATCGCTGGCGCCACCTGCCACACAACTTTGTCAGCCTCAGTATTGGCGCCGCGGGCTTCTATTTTAGCGACGGTATCTTTTACCGCCCGGCATCCCACGGTTATGTGGTTACCCACGCCCCCCATGGAGCCGTAATACACAGCCTGCCAGCTTCCGCCCTCACAGTAGTGGTCGGCGGCCACAATTACTACGTCGCTTACGATACCTATTACCTCTGGGACGACGTGCAACGCGGCTACCGGGTGGTCCCCAGGCCCGGCCTGCTTTAACCCTGATACCATCCCCCCACGCCTGCGGCCTTCGGGCCGCCTTTTTATTGTCTCCTGCCCTGATACCCGACAACTTTGAACAAACTCCCGGTGTTGCCACAGCGTTAAAATAGCACCTGGGCAGCCCGGATATACCATTGCTTCTGCACCGGTAAAAAATAGCGTTTTTTTATCTATAGTTATTGCTTTCCAGCGCTGCTGGGCCCAAGATTCGCGCCCGCCAAGGCTCAACAGAACAGTGCCATGAAACAGCAACAAATTAAGGATTGGACCTGTGAGGATTCGTCCGATCTCTACGGTATCCGCAACTGGGGCGCCGGTTATTTTGATTTAAATGCAAAAGGGGAGATTTCGGTTCAGGTGGAGGGCCCCAACGGGAAAGCCCACAGCGTTTCCCTGATGGACATCGCCCGCGGCGCCACCGAGCGCGGCCTTGGCATGCCGCTGTTACTGCGTATCGAAAACCTGCTCGATGCGCAGATCGCCCGGATCAATACCTCCTTTGCCCGCGCCATCGCCTGCTGCGGCTATAACAATGTGTACCGCGGCGTCTTCCCCATCAAGGTCAATCAGCAGTGCCAGGTGATCGAGGAAATCGCCAGTGCCGGCCGCCCCTTCAACCATGGCCTGGAGGCCGGCAGCAAGGCGGAACTGATTGCGGCACTCTCCATCCTGGACAACACCGAGTCCCTGATTGTTTGCAACGGCTACAAGGACGAGGAATTTATCAATCTGGGCCTGCAGGCGCAGCGTCTGGGCGTGCAGGTTTTCTTCGTAGTGGAAACCCCCTCGGAAGTGGAAACCATTATCCGCTGTGCCGAGCGGGAGCAGGTGCGCCCCAATATCGGCGCGCGGCTGAAACTCGCCTCCAAAGTGGGTGGCTACTGGAATGCCACCAGTGGTGATCGCAGCATTTTCGGCCTCGGCAGTAACGATCTGATCGCCATGGTCGACCAGCTGCGCAAACACAAGATGCTCGATTGTCTCAAGCTGCTGCACTACCACCTGGGCTCGCAGGTGCCCAATATCCGCGATATCCGCACCGGTGTGCTGGAAGCCTGCCGCTATTACGCCGACCTGGTGGAAGAGGGGGCACCCATGGGTTACCTGGACCTGGGCGGCGGCCTGGCGGTGGACTACAACGGCGCCAAAACCAACTATGTTCATTCCAAGAATTATTCCCTCGACGAGTACTGCGTGGATGTGGTCGAGGCCATTATGGGCACCCTCGATAGCGAGGGCGTGGCACACCCGGTCATCATCACCGAATCCGGCCGCGCCACCGTGGCCTACTCCTCGGTGCTATTGTTCGACATTCTCGACACCACCCGTTTCGAACCGGTGGAGCTGGCGCACACCAGAATCAGCGAGGGGGATCACCAGATGCTGATGAACCTGCAGGACGCGGTGCGCAATATCACCCCCAAAAACCTGCAGGAGAGCTACAACGACACCCTCTACTATCGCGACGAGGTGCGCTCACTGTACCTGCACGGTCAGGTGAGCCTGCGCGAGCGCGCCAATGCGGAAAACCTGTTCCTGCAAGGCGCCCAGGAAATTCGCAAGTTTCTCGATGAGGCGGAGGAAATTCCAGCAGACTTACAGGCACTGCCCGAGGTGCTGTCGGATATCTACTACGCAAATATGAGCGTATTCCAGTCGCTGCCGGATATCTGGGCAATCGACCAGGTGTTCCCGCTGCTGCCGATCCACCGCCTGGACGAGGCGCCGACGCGCTCGGCCATCCTCGCCGATATCACCTGCGACTGCGACGGCAAGATCGACCGCTTTATCGGCCGCGAGAAAGAGCAGAAAACCCTGCCCCTGCACGCGCTAAAAGAAGGGGAGGACTATATCCTCGGCACTTTCTTAATCGGCGCCTATCAGGAAACCCTCGGCGACCTGCACAACCTGTTCGGCGATACCCATGTGGTGAGCGTGCGTATCCAGGAGGACGGCAGCATCGATTTCAGCCGCGAAATTCACGGCGATAGTATTTCCGATGTACTCAGTTACGTAGAATACCAGCCCAAGGCGCTGTTCGAGCGCTTTCGCCGACTGGCCGAACGCGCAGTGAAAAAGGGGTTGATTACCGCCGCCCAGCGCAAACAGATTCTGCACACGTACACCGCCAGCATGAGCGGATACACCTACTTTGAGAAATAAGGCCCAACGCCTTTGAGATGATAGCGGCGACCAACGCCGCAGATACAGGAGATCATGATGGCCAAGGTACTGATCATCGGCGCCGGCGGCGTCGGCCAGGTGGTTGCGCACAAATGCGCGCAGGTTGAGGAAGTGTTTGAAAATATCACCCTCGCCAGCCGCACCAAACGCAAGTGCGACAAGATTGCAGCGAAGCTGCCGCGCAAAATCGACACCGCCGAAGTGGACGCGGACAACGTACCGGAACTGGTCAAACTGATCGAGAAAGTGCAGCCGGACCTGCTCATCAATGTGGCCCTGCCCTACCAGGACCTGCACATCATGGATGCCTGCCTGGAGACCGGCGTGCATTACCTGGACACCGCCAACTACGAACCGCCGGAAGAGGCCAAATTTGAATACAAGTGGCAGTGGGCCTACCAGGACCGGTTCGAGAAGGCCGGCCTGATGGCGCTGCTGGGCAGCGGCTTCGATCCCGGTGTCACCAGCGTATTTACCGCCTACGCCAAAAAGCACCACTTCGATCATATCCACACCCTGGATATCCTCGACTGCAACGCCGGTGACCACGGCCTGCCGTTCGCCACCAATTTCAACCCGGAAATCAATCTCCGCGAGATTACAGCCAACGGCCGCTACTGGGAAAACGGCCAGTGGATAACCACCAAGCCCATGGAAGAGAAGCGCGTCTTCAACTTTCCCGAAGGCATCGGCGACAAGGATATCTACCTGCTGTATCACGAAGAGCTGGAGTCCCTGTCCAAGCACTTCCCGGAGATCGAGCGCGCGCGTTTTTGGATGACCTTTGGCGAGAGCTACCTGAAGCACCTGGAAGTCCTGCAGAATGTGGGCATGACCGGCATTGAACCGGTGGAATTCCAGGGCCAGCAGATTGTCCCTATCCAGTTCCTAAAAGAGCTGCTGCCGGACCCCGCCAGCCTGGGCCCGCTGACCAAGGGCAAGACCTGCATCGGCAATATAATCCGCGGCACCAAAGACGGCGAAGAGAAGATCTACTACCTCTACAACACCTGTGACCACCAGGATTGCTACAAAGAAGTGCAGTCCCAGGCCATCTCCTACACTACCGGTGTACCCGCCATGATCGGCGCCAAGATGATGCTGGAAGGCAAGTGGATGAAACCGGGCGTGTGGAATATGGAGCAGATGGACCCGGACCCCTTTATGCACGACCTGAACAGGTATGGCCTGCCCTGGCAGGAAACCTGGCTGGACAAACCCTTCCAGTAAATTCGCACCCCTCCGCAAATCCCCCGGGCGGGCCAGGGGCCTGTCCGCCGCACCAGGATACAGCGCCCCCATGGACCTCACTCCCCGCATAGACTACTTCGGCAGTTTCGATCCCTATCGCGTACCCTCCCCCTGTTTTGTGATCGACGAGATCGCCCTGCACGATAATTTGGCGGTACTCGCCGATGTACAGGCGCGCAGCGGTGCCAAGGTACTCGCCGCCCTCAAAGCCTTCGCCATGTTCAGCACCGGCCCCATCGTCGCCGAATACCTGTCCGGCACCTGCGCCAGTGGCCTGTATGAGGCCAAACTGGGGTTTGAGGAATACGGCGGTCGAGACCGGGGCAAGGAAGTGCATGTGTTCAGTGCCGGTTACAAGGAGGGCGAGCTGCGCGAGGTACTGGCATTCGCCCACCATGTGATCTTCAACTCCTTCTCCCAGTGGCAGCGCTACCGGGCACTGTGCCTGGATATGCAAAAGCAGCGCCCGCAATTGCGCTTCGGCCTGCGCATCAATCCCGAGCATTCCGAGGGCCACACCGATCTCTACGATCCCTGCGCACCCTGTTCGCGCCTGGGCATCGTGCGCGCGCTGTTTGACGGCGAGTCCCTCGAAGGCATCAGCGGCCTGCACTTTCACACCCTGTGTGAGCAGGACTTCGAACCCCTGGAGCGCACGATTGCCGCGGTGGAAGAGAAGTTTGGCGACCTGATCCCGCAGATGGAATGGATCAACTTCGGCGGCGGCCACCATATCACCCGCCGCGACTATCAGGTGGAGGCGCTGGTGTCCGCGGTGCGCGCCTTCTCGGCAAAATACGCGGTACAGGTGTACCTGGAGCCCGGCGAAGCCATCTCCCTGTTTTCCGGCATCCTGGTATCCGAGGTGGTGGACACCGGCTGGAACGGCCAGAACCAGGCCATCCTCGACACCTCCGCCACCTGCCATATGCCCGACGTACTGGAGATGCCCTACCGCCCGGAGATTACCGGCTCAGCGCGGCCCGGCGAACTGCCCCACACTTACTGCCTGGGGGGACAGAGCTGCCTGGCCGGCGACAGTATCGGCGAGTACAGTTTTCAGGACCCCCTGAAGGCCGGCGACCGCCTGGTATTCGAGGAGATGGCCTATTACACCATGGTCAAAACCAATACCTTTAACGGCATTCCCCTGCCGGCCATCGCCCTGTGGAACTCCGATACCGACAAATTGCAAATGATCAAAGAATTCAGCTACCGGGATTTCAAAGAGCGCCTCTCCTAAGCACCCCAGCGGGAAATGGCCCAACAGCCCCCACTCACAAGCGCAACCTGCCGCCAGAGGAACTACACATGCTGTCAGAAAGGGATTACCCCATTTTTCTCGGCTCCGAAATCGAACAGCCGAAGCTGGAAGATGCCTTTTTCCATATCATACCCATTCCCTATGAAGAGACCGTTTCCTATGGGGGTGGCACCGGCAGGGGCCCGGCTTCCATCCTGGAGGCCTCCTGGCAGCTGGAGACTTTCGACAACTTTTCCTCCCCCTGCGAATTGGGCATCTACACCCGCTCACCGGTATCGGTGTCCGGTCCTGCGGAGCAGGTGATGGGCAATATTGCCGCGGCCACCAAAGCGGTGCTGGATTTAGGCAAGATGCCTGTGGGTATCGGCGGTGAGCACTCGGTGACCTGGGGCATTATCCAGGGCCTGCTCGACGCCGGTGAGACCGACTTCGGCGTGGTGCAGATCGACGCCCACGCGGACCTGCGTGACCGCTACGAGGGTCACAGGCACAGCCACGCCAGCGTGATGCGCCTGGTGGTGGAGGCCGGCGTACCGCTGTTCCAGTTGGGTATCCGCGCCTATTGTGAAGAGGAAGTGCAGGCGCGCAGGGACTACAAGGTAGGCTACCTGGACGCCCACCAACTGGTGCCCAACAACGTGCAGACCTTCCAGTTGCCGGAAAACTTCCCCAGCAAAGTCTTCTTTACCCTGGATGTGGACGGCTTGGACCCCTCGGTATTCCCTGCCACCGGTACCCCGGTACCGGGCGGCCTGGGTTGGTACCAGACCCTCAACCTATTCGAGTCCGTCGCACGACAAAGGCAAATCATAGGCTTCGATCTACTGGAATTTGCGCCGATCGAGGGCTTCCACGCCTATGATTTCGCCGCTGCGCAGCTGTTGTACCGGCTGATGGGGATTATTCAGCGCAATCGTTCCTGAACAGCCCATCATGAGATGATTGACAATTCTTAACCGAATAACCTGTCTTTACTACCACGATACGAGGTAGCATCCTGGATGTGAGTGACCACTTCGCTGGAGAAACCGTGAAACTGCTGAACAGTATACTTGGCGCCAGTGCATTCCTGGCACTGGCCACATTCGCCTTCGCTTTTAGCCCATCTGCCGATGCGCGCGGCTATGAACGCGGGGAAGACCATCACCATCACCGCGGCGGCTACTACCGCGGCCCCCGTGTTTCCATCGGCTTTGTCGCACCGGCATTACCCCTGGGACACGTGCGTGTTGCCGTCGGCGGGCGCCCCTATTATTACCACGGCGGTCACTTCTACCGCCACGGCCCCAGAGGCTATGTGGTGGTTGCCGCGCCCCTGGGCGCCTCTGTGGTGACCCTGCCAGCCAGCGTCGTACAGGTGCAGTTGGGCGGCGTGACTTACTACCAGTACGGCAATGCCTATTACCAGTGGGTGCCGGCCACCCGCACCTATGTGGTGGTGGCGCCGCCGGTACCGGCTCCCGCACCGGTAGCGGTCGTGCCGGCCCCCGCACCCGCGCCCGCTACCCCGAACCCCGGCCCCAATGGCTTCCTGCCTGGCCAGGTGGTTGAAACCCTGCCCACCGGCTACGCCGCCGAAGTGATTAACGGCATCCAGTATTACCGCTACGGCGGCAACCACTTTTTGCCCACCCAGCGCGACGGCCACGAAGTCTATGTGGTGGTCAAGCTGTAAGCGCCACCCCGGCTTCCAGCGCCTGGAAACGGGCAAACTGTCGCAAGGCCCGCTGAAGGCTCGCCTCGAGCGATGCACCGGGCCTTTTCACCCAATGCAGCGCCTCTGTACGCAGCACCCCCGCTTCCCTGTCCGCTTTCAAATCCACCAAACCCACAAACTGATCACCGTACAAAATCGGCAGGCAAAAATAGCCGAAACGGCGTTTGGCCGCGGGCACATAGCATTCCAACTGGTATTCAAAACCGAACAGACGGCGCAGGCGCTTGCGCTGCAACACCAGTGGATCGAAAGGCGATAGCAGGCGCACCTTGCGCGACATGCGCGCAGGACGCTTCTCCAGCTGCTCGGTCAGTATCAGTTCCCTCCCCAGCGGCGACAGCTCGCCGCTTGCCAGCATGGCCTCTACTGCTTGCTGTATCAGGGGCTTGTCTTCCCGGCGCAGGTAGGCAACTTCTTCGGCGCGACCAATGCCCTGGCACCCCAGGAAGGTACGCACCAGATGGCAGCCGTATTCCAGCGCTGAGGCGGCGCTGGTTGGCACCTTAGCCGGCAGTAGGCGTTCGGGCAGGTCAAAGACTTTCTGGAAGCCGTCGCGGTGGCTGACCATCAACTCACCTTCGTGAAACAGTTGTTCCAGGGCCTTTTTCTCGTCGGACCAGTCCCACCAGCCACTTTTGGTGCGCACAAAATCGCTGGCACGCAGTGGCCCCTCCTTACGCACGCGATCCAGCACATAACGGCACAGCCTGGCATTTTTCTCATACCAGTGGCGCTGGCCGGCGCGGATACGGTCCATACGCACGCGGGCGTAGGGATAGTGCGCCATGGGCAGGTAGGCGGCGGCATGGGACCAGTACTCAAAGATCTCGCGGCGCCGCTCGGCCCCGGCCAGTTGCGCTTCCCGATAATGGGGCAGGCGGTTGTAGAGCTGGTGGTGGTGGGCGCGGGTAATGCGCTGGATGGCGTCGAGCTGTAGCGCACCCAGATGTTTCAGCAGGGCGGAAAGATCCCCTGGCCAAGGGCTGTGGATAAACTGGCGCTCCAGCACCAGGGCGCGGATCTGTTGGTCAGATAACACACTATGACTCCCTCGGGCCCGGCTGGCGGGAAACTGCCGGGGCGGGCTTACTCGCCCTGGTAGTATTCCGGTGCCAGGTTATCGAAGCGGGTGAACTTGCCGACAAAAGCCGCCCGGCAGGTGCCGGTCTCCCCATTTCTCTGCTTGCCGATAATCAACTCCGCCATACCCTTGTCCGGGCTGTCCTCGTTGTAGTATTCATCCCGGTAGATAAACAGGATCACGTCCGCATCCTGCTCAATGGCCCCGGATTCGCGCAGGTCCGAATTCATGGGGCGCTTGTTGGGACGCTGCTCCACGCCGCGGTTGAGCTGCGACAGGGCGATCACCGGGCAGTCGTATTCCTTCGCCAGGGCCTTCAGGGAGCGGGAGATTTCGGAGATCTCCTGGGTGCGCCCCTCGCTGGCCCCCTGCACCTGCATCAGCTGCAGGTAGTCCACCATAACCACCGCCGGCAGGCTCCTGGCCTCGGCCTCCTCGCGGCTCAGCTCGGGATGCGCGAGCATCAGCTTATTGATGTGATCGCGCACCGTGCGCTTGGTGCGCGCACGCACCTCACTGGGACTGAGCGCCGGGGTATCGTCGATATACAGGGCCCTGCCTTTCATCTTCTGCACAGCGCTGGAGAGCTTGGGCCAGTCCTCCTCCTGCAGCTTGCCGTTCCTGATCCTGCCCTGGTCGATACGGCCGATGGACGACAGCATCCGCATCACCAGGCTGTCCGAAGGCATCTCCATACTGAAGACCAGTGACGGGCGCTCCTGGCTGAGCATGGCGCTTTCAATAAAATTCAGTGCCAGCGCGGTTTTGCCCATGGACGGGCGCGCGGCGAGGACAATCAGTTCGCCGGGCTGCCAGCCGGAAGTGCGCTGGTCCAGCTCGGTAAGGCCGGTGCTCAGGCCGGTGATATCCCCCTCGGTCTTGAACAGCTCATCAATGCGCTCCACCGTCTTTTTCAGCAGCGCGTCCACAGCGACGAAACCGCCCTCTTTGGCGCGCCCCTCGGCGATCTCTGCCACGCGGCGCTCCGCCATCTGCAGCAGATCGGCAGAGGCCAGCCCACCGGGATTGAAGCTGGTGCGGCTGATTTCACCGGCGGCGGCGATCAGCTGGCGCAACATGGCGCGCTCGCGCACGATCCTGGCGTAGGCGACGATATTTGCCGAGGAGGGGGTGTTCTCGGCCAGTTCCGCCAGGTAGGCGGGGCCGCCCACATCGCCGAGCAGGTCGCGACTGGTGAGCGCCTCGGCGAGGGTGACGATATCCAGGGGCTGCCCGCCTTCGGTCAGCTCGCGCATCACCGCGAAGATCCTGCGATGACTGGCGGTGAAGAAATCCTCCTCCCCCAGTTGCTCGGCAACGGCATCGATGCGGCCCGGGTCCAGCATCAGGCCACCCAGCACAGACTGTTCGGCCTCTACCGAATGGGGCAGTGGCGAATGCGCATCGCTGTGCACCTCCTGTTCCGGCGGGGCGTATTCGTCGTTCATTGAAACCTATTGGATAGCAGAAACAAAACGGGCGCTGACCCGGCAAAGGGTGCAGCGCCCGATTGTAGCGCGGCTGGTATCCCAGACACCAACCGCCGGCCGAAAAAACCTATTCGGCTTCGATCACAACTTTTACGACAGCCGTCACATCGGAGTGCAGCTGTACGTCCACCGCGTACTCGCCCACTTCGCGCAGGGTACCCTGTGGCAGCCGCACTTCCGCCTTGGCGACCGCAACGCCACCGGCGGTGATCGCTTCGGCGATGTCGCGGGTACCGATAGAACCGAACAACTTGCCTTCGTCGCCGGCGTTGGCGGCGATGGTGACAACCAGATCGGCCAGCTTGGTGGCGCGGCTCTCGGCTTCTGCCAGCTTGCCTTCGGCGGCGCTTTCCAGTTCAGCGCGCTTGGCTTCGAACTCGGCAATATTGGCGAAGGTAGCCGCAATTGCCTTACCCGTCGGCAGCAGGAAGTTGCGGCCAAAACCGGCTTTAACGTCAACGCGATCTCCCACGTTACCCAGTTTGCCTACTTTATCGAGCAGAATAACTTCCATCTCGGTTTCCTCAATTTCTCTATTGTGCGGTGCGCTACTTGGCAAAGCGCCCGCGAATATCTATCCAGCTATCTACCAGGGCCAGACCGCACAGGAATCCGGCCAGGGGCAGCCCACCAATCACCAGCATCACATACATCGCCACCAGAGGGCCAATACCCCAACCGCGACTGGCGACCAGCCAGTGAATCAGGGCGATACCCGCCACCACCATGGGGAAGGCGACCACCGCTCCCCAGAAGGCGTAGCCCGGCGTGACCAGGCCCAACACCCACAGCAGCATGCTCGCCGCTGCCAGCCACAGCGGCAGACGCAGCTGATGAAACTCCTGGCGGAAACCGCCGGGATTGTACAGCAGCGCCTGCCAGTAGCGCCCCAGTATCAGGGCCAGTGTGGCACTCATGGCCAATATCAGGCTGAGATACCCGGTGATCTGCAACTCACCTGAAAACACCTGCCTGAGCTCCTCCATGGGAACGCTGTTCGGCTGTTCCGCAGCCCGCTCCACTGCCTGCAGAAAGCCCTGCAGGAGACCGCCGCTGAAGTAGGAAGTGAGCCCTATGCTCACCGCCGAGACGGCAATTACGGTCAACAGGGCGGCAATCCATGAGCTGCGGCTGCGCAGCGCCACAGCACCGCAGAGCACCGCGACAAAATAGCCTGCGGATATGCCCGCCACCAAAAGTGGCACATGGCCGCTCATACCAGCGACAACAATCGGCAGCAGCGCCCAGGCCAATACCATCAGGCCGTCACTGCTGCCGCGGCGCAAACTCACCAGAGCGAGAATCGCCGGGCTGACAAGCGGTATTCCCAGCATGGTGAGAATGACTGCCCGCACGCGCCCGCGCATAATAAATTCAGCTACGGCGCGCATTTTCAGATAGCTTCTCTATTAATGAGCCTAAACAAACTGCGGCTCAGGCTTCGTGACTGTCCGTGTACGGCAGCAGGGCCAGGTAGCGTGCGCGCTTGACCGCGGTGGCCAGCTGGCGCTGATACTTGGCTTTGGTACCGGTGATACGGCTCGGAACAATCTTGCCGGTCTCGGACACATAGGCTTTCAGGGTATCGAGGTCTTTGTAGTCGATACGCTTGACACCTTCAGCGGTGAAACGGCAGAACTTGCGACGACGGAAAAAACGTGCCATCTGATAATCCCCTTACTCTTCGCTTTCAGCGTTATCGGAAGCGGTTTCTTCCGCAGCGTCGGAGGAAGCTTTGTCTTCCTCGGTGCGCTCGCGGCGTTCGCGGCGCTCGGTGCGCTCGGTGCGTGCCGCCTTGCGCTCACGGCTCTCTTTTTCCGCCTTCATGATCGGGCTCTCTTCTGTGATCGCCCCGTCTTCCCGCATGACCAGATTGCGAATGACCGCATCGTTGTAGCGGAAGTTGGTGGTCAGTTCCTGTAGAGCCTCTTCGGTGCACTCAACATTCATGAGAATGTAGTGGGCCTTGTGGATCTTATTGATCGGGTATGCCAGACGGCGGCGGCCCCAGTCTTCCATGCGGTGGACCTGTCCGCCAGTCTCGTTGATGGTAGAGGTATAGCGCTCCACCATACTAGGCACCTGTTCACTCTGGTCCGGGTGAACCAGGAATACAATTTCGTAATGACGCATTTTTGCTCCTTACGGGTTAAACAGCCTTCCGGAATTCCGGTTAAGGCAAGGAGTACGATGGGCTCAGGGAGATCGGGCCCACCGCGGGCGGCGTATTCTAGGCACTCGCGACCCCGCTTGCAAGTTCGCCGATTTGTGTTACGGCCAGCATCCACGGGCATGTGTCTTGGCGGATTGGGCCAGCAGGGTGTGCCGTCTGGTCATGGGCCGGAGGCGGACACTGGCCTATAGTGCCCGCAGATTGAAGCGAGAAGTACCATGCCCCAGGAAATCCACGCGCTGGCCTTTGGCCCCTTTCGGGTCCCCGTGACCATCACCCGCAACGGTGCAGAAAGCCCCCTGGCCCTGGTTATCCCCGCCATGGGCGTTCCCGCCAATCGCTACCGGCTTCTGCAGAAGGAGCTGCAATGCCTGGGCTACAGCACCGCCATCACCGAACTGCCCGGCACCGGCGAAAGCCGCCCGCGCCCGCACCGTGGCGCAGACTACGGCTATAACGCGCTGGTGTTTGCGTTTATTCCGCAATTGCTGCAGCTTTTGGAGCAACAATACACAAAAGGACCGGCGCTGATTCTCGGCCACAGTATCGGCGGGCAGACCGGAACCCTGGCAGCCAGGGCCGGCCTCACCGGCGACGCCCGGGTTGTGAGCATTGCTTCGGGCCATATCCACCACCGCTGTTGGCGCGGCCCCCAGCGCTACGCCCTGCTCGCCTTTGCCCCGATCGCCAGCCTCACCGCCAGCCTGCTGGGCTACTTTCCCGGTACACACATGGGCTTTGGCTGGCGCGAGGCGCGCGGGTTAATGAAGGATTGGGCCAGGGCTATCTACACTGGCCGTTTCGCTCCGGAAAAGTGCTTTGGTGCGCGCCGGCAAACGGCGCAACCCACCCTGCATATTGCCCTGGCCGGCGATACTTTCGCCCCCGTGCAGGCCGCACGTAAGCTGGCCGCCATTGTCGGTGGCGAGACCCGGGAGATGGCGGCCACCTATCCCAGCGGCAATCCACACCTGAGCTGGATCAAAAACCCGCGCCCGGTGGTTGCCGCCGTAGACCAATGGCTGGCCCGGCAATCCGTTTCAAGCTGAGCAGAAACAGGCACTTAATTGACAGCCGCTGCAAACTGGCGCGCCACAGCGGCCCAGCCTGCACGGGGCGGCGCCAAGGCCGGCACCTTTACTCCCTTTGTATACAGGCAATCACACAACTTGCACCAGTCATTCAAAGGGCGCTATTCCGCAGTCTGTGGGGGTTTTTAAGGATTTCCGGGGGCGTGGGTACTGCGCTGGCGCACCGCTTCAAACAGGCAGACACCGGCGGCGACCGACACATTCAAACTGCTGACTTCCCCCGCCATGGGGATTTTCACCAGGTGGTCACAGTGCTCGCGGGTGAGCCTGCGCAAACCGCCGCCCTCGGCCCCCAGTACCAGAGCCAGCGGCCCCGTGAGCTGGCTCTGGTAGAGACCTTGTGCGGCCTCCCCCGCGGCACCAAAGATCCATACGCCCGCCTGTTGTAACTGGCGCAAGGTGCGGGCAAGGTTGGTCACGGTGATCAATGGCAGTACCTCCGCCGCACCACAGGCCACTTTCCTGGCGGTAGGGGTCAGGCCGGCGGATTTATCCTTGGGGGCAATCACCGCGTGGACACCGGCAGCCTCTGCTGAACGCAAGCAGGCTCCCAGGTTGTGCGGGTCGGTCACCCCATCCAATACCAGCAGGAAAGGCGCCTCGCCCTTCTGAGCGAGTTGCTCCAGTATTTCCTGCAGGTACTTTTCATCATGGACCCGGGTTTCCCCGGCACAGAGCGCAATAACGCCCTGGTGATTGGCATTGTCTCCGCTTTTTTCATCCAGCGTACGGCGATCGACAAACTGCAGGGCAATCGCATTTTTTTCGGCCTGCTGGATAATCTTCTGCAGGCGCTGGTCATTGCGCCCCCGCAGTAACATCAGCGCCTGCACATTTTGCGGGGTGCCTTTCAGCAGTGCCTGTACCGCATGCAGGCCGTATACCACTTCCTGTTTCAATCTATCCCCCGGTCATTTTTTCTTTTTGCTGTTGGAAGAAGCCTTCTTCTTTTTTGCTTTAACGGTACTTGCCTTGCCTTTTCCCGTCTTCTGCGTCGCTTTGCGCGCAGCCACAGCGGGACGCTTTCCGCCCTTGCGCGGCGGTGTGCGCCTGGCGCCGCGACGCTTCGGTGCGGCATCTTCCTCTGACTTTTTTGCAGCCCCTTCGCTTACCGCCTTTTTGCGGGTGGACTGTTCCTGTTCCTCAGAGGCCTCTACCGGCACCGCCTCGCTGGCGCCAACTTTGCGCTTGCGGAAAGGGGGCACTGCCGCAGATCCACCCCAGGGACCGCCCCCGGTTGTACGCTGCGCATCCTTCTTCTGTTTGCCGCGGCGCTCGCGATCCACTTGGTGACCCACCGCCATTTCCATCGCACGCGTACTGACTTTGGTGGCTCCGGTCTCGCGGCTCCCGCCCTTGGCCCTGTTTTTGCGGGTGCGCGATACCAACTCCTGCAGGATAAAATCGACCTTGCGCTCTTCCAGGTTGACCCGCGCCACCTGCACCGTGACAGAATCGCCCAAATGGTAACGCTTGCCGCTGCGCTCGCCGATCAGGCGCTGATGTGCCTGCTCGAAACGGTAGTAATCCTTGGGCAGCGCCGTAACGTGAATCAGCCCTTCCACATATAAATCATCCAGCTCGACAAACAGGCCAAAGCCTGTCACCGCGCTGATCACCCCCGAATAGACATCGCCTACATGGTCCTGCAAATACTCGCATTTGAGCCAGCCGACCACATCCCGAGTGGCATCATCGGCGCGGCGCTCCGTCATGGAACACTGCTCACCCAACTGCACCATGGCCGGCATATCGTAGGGCAGGATATCCCCGCGATCGATGAGACCTGCGCCCGGTTCCGCGTGGACCTTTTGCGCCACAGCGCGCTTGTTGGCACTGCCATTGTGGATCAGCCAGCGCAAGGCGCGGTGCAGGAGCAAATCCGGGTAGCGGCGGATCGGGGAGGTGAAGTGCGCATAGGCACGGTAATCCAGGCCGAAGTGCCCGCGGTTTTCCGGCTGGTAAACCGCCTGGTTCATGGAGCGCAACAGCATCATTTGAATGATATGGGCGTCGGCACGCCCCTCGACCTGCTCCAGCAGTGCCTGGAAATCCTTGGGCTGGGGCTCAGTGCCACCGGGCAGACGCAGGCCCAGCTCACCCAGGTACTCGCGCAGGTTACTGAGCTTTTCCTCTTTCGGTACATCGTGTACACGGTAGAGCGCCGGCAACTCCGACAGCGCCATCAGGCTGGCAGCACAGACATTCGCCGCCAGCATGCACTCCTCGATCAGCTTGTGGGCATCGTTGCGCACAACGGGCACGATGCGCTCAATCTTGCGCTGGCTATCAAAAACGATACGGGTCTCGGTGGTCTCAAAGTCGATGGCACCGCGACGATCGCGGGCGCTCCGCAACGCCAGGTACAGGTCGTGCAGCCTGTCCAGGTGCGGCGCCAGCGCCGCAAACTGTTTGCGCAGGCCGTTGTTGCGCTTGTCGTCGCGCGCGGCCAGTAGCTGGCCCACCTGGGTATAGGTGAGGCGCGCGTGGCTGCGCATCACACCCTCAAAAAAGCGGTAGTCGAGAATGTCACCGGCACGATCAATCTGCATCTCGCACACCATACACAACCGGTCCACTTCGGGGTTGAGCGAACAGAGCCCGTTGGACAGTTTTTCCGGCAGCATGGGGACAACAAAATCGGGGAAATAGACCGAATTGCCACGCTTGTGTGCCTCTTCATCCAGGGCACTGCCCGGGCGCACATAGTGGGAGACATCCGCAATAGCCACCAGCAGCTTCCAGTTCCCGTTCGGCAACAGCTCGCAGAACACCGCATCATCGAAATCCCGCGCATCCTCACCGTCGATGGTCACCAGGGGGAGCTGGCGCAGGTCGACCCGTGCGCGCTTGTCTTCTTCAAGGACCTCTTCAGAGATCGCTGCCGCCTCGGCCTGCAGCGCGTCGGACCAGCTGTGGGGAACACCGTAGTTGCGGATGGCAACCTCAATTTCCATACCCGGTGCCAGGTGGTCACCGAGCACCTCAACCACTTTCCCCTGGGGCACCCGGTCGCGCCCGGGCTGGGTGACAATCCCCACCACCACATACTGGCCGTGCCCGGCACCCGCGGTGTCTTCCGCAGCCACCATGATGTCGAGATTGATGCGCGGGTTGTCCGGGCGCACAAAACAGATACCCTTCTCCAGGTACAGGCGCCCGGCCAACTGCTCGGTGTTATGCTTGATCACCCGCAACACCGCGCCCTCGCGCTTGCCGCGAAAGCCGCCCGGCGTTTCCCGCACCAGCACCTCATCACCATCGAATACCTTTCGCATCTGGCGATGGGACAGAAACAGATCCGGACCGCCATCACCGGGGATGACGAAACCAAAGCCATCGCGATGACCGATA
This sequence comes from Microbulbifer jejuensis, assembly GCF_047289955.1. Classification (NCBI taxonomy): domain Bacteria; kingdom Pseudomonadati; phylum Pseudomonadota; class Gammaproteobacteria; order Cellvibrionales; family Microbulbiferaceae; genus Microbulbifer; species Microbulbifer jejuensis. The sequence goes on along the minus strand of NZ_JBLBUB010000010.1, from coordinate 16,915 downwards.
ACGCGCCCGCGAATCAGGCTCATTTTGTCCAGCACACCGAAGTCTCCGGCGCGATTGCTGGCAATTTGCCCATCGCGGGACATCGCAATCAGGCGCCGGCGCACCCCCTCGCGGCGATCCTCATCCTGCAACCCCAGCAGTTCCGCCACATCCTCCCAGGACACAGGGCCGGCCTGCTGCTCCAGCAGCTGCAGCAGGAACTCACGGCTGGGTACCGGTTTTTCGTATTTCTCCGCCTCGCGCTGGGCATGGGGGTCAGTACTGAAGGGGTCTGGGGTATTTCTGTGAGTCAAAACAGCATCCGTTGTTGAAAGGCGGCAGCCATGGCTACATCCGGGGATCATCCGGCCAAAAGCAGGCGGTAGAAAAGTAAGGAATAGTTCACTAATTTTCGTTGCAATTGCACGCAGTATAAGCGATTTTACAGCGTTTCCCGACCTTAACAGAAAGTGTAGAAAAAAGCGCAGGGAGCCGTTGACACCCCCCCGCCGGAACTCTATAGTTCGCGTCCTCAACGACACACGTTGAATAGCCCAGGTGGCGGAATTGGTAGACGCGCTAGCTTCAGGTGCTAGTGACCTTACGGTCGTGGAGGTTCAAGTCCTCTCCTGGGCACCATTCCCAAGGTCTTTAAAAAACAATCAAAAACAACGCAATTCACTGATTTTTATATAGTTTTTTAGTGAATATTTCGTTCTGTTGCCTCTGCTAGTTCTAAAAATTGAGCACCTATGGAGCACGTTTGTGGTCTTATTAAAGTGGCCACTCAGCAACTTCCAGCTCTACCAGTATTACTAGGGGATGGCATTTATCGAACCCTATTGATGATACCACCCCCCGCCCACAGTGGGCTGACCACTCTCAACAGATAGTTTTCAAAGCTTCTAAATCTATACGCTCTATTGATACTCTGAAATGAATATTTCTGGAGACCAAGAAACCTAGTATGTAGGGCCTTTAAGCAAATATCAGACACATTACTCGCCTGTCGGTTGGTTTCGGGAAATGTAAGTGGATACTTAACACTCGAATCATATTTTTCAGAGCCTAATCATTTGAGATCTAAGACAACATAACAACTAAAAGCCACACTTTACATAAGAATAAGAGAGTGGCATGTTAGACTTTAATAACCAATTCTTTTATGCACATTGACAATTTAGGCAAAGCTGCCAATTAATGGGGTTAGTTAATGACAGGGTCATAAAAGTATTAAGGAGTATTTGTGGACGGAAATCACACTAAGAGACACTTCATTTTTACCAGTCGCACCATTGGACTGCCCGATCACATATACATCTCGCCCACAACAAACAAGCCTGTAGACGGTATATTACGCCAAAGAATAAATATGCAAAGCCGTCGCAATGGTAAAGCGGCAGTCAATCACCTAAAAAGTAAAGGCTTAAAGCCAGCAGCCTACATCACCAATCAAAAGTGTGATCTAATTGATCTTTATGCAGATCAACGAATACGGCGAGGAATATACTGCATTGCTTGTGATCATTTTATCGATAGATTGTGCAAAGAAGAGCAGATTACGTATGGCAAGGGAACGATACCAGGTCTAGAGCTTCAAGTTTTCTATGATTATGCCCCGAATATCTTTCGAGATGGCGACATCACCCCTGAATTATTACATGAAGTGCCTGAAAAACTACTGGAGTTTTACAAGGCTAGCCCACTGTACTGTGATGAGTATATTGTTTATGCATCCATGGTTGTTCACAGAGCGACCAGCGAATTACCACTTTGGGAGGAGCTATCCGGAGAAAATAGGCAACGACTAGCTGAAGTATTCTTTTGTGGAGCTACCATACTTGGATCTGATGTCTTTAATGAAGCAGTGAGGAAACAGCCCGCAATATTTAATTACTTCAGTCACATGGCAGCGTTTGATTACAATTACACCTTGTTTACTGAAGAAGACCTACCTCGCTTTGATCCCTCGGTGCAAGCAAGCACCATCCTTGAGCTGGCTACCCGTTTAAAAGATGATCCTACTAATGAAGCAGTATTGGGCGAGTTGATTACTGAATGCCAGTCTCATCTTTCCCAAATGGCCAACTACAAACCGAGCATTAGTGCAGTTCAGTTATTCGTCCTGTGGACCGGGTATCTATATCGACTAGCCCAACTGGCCGAAATTCCTGTTTTTAACGAAGAAGACAACAACTCAGCTTGGATTCTTTTTAATGAAGCCTGGCTAGACCACTTTCAATCGACCGCGATTCAAGATCTTGCTCCAGAACGGCTAATAGGTAAAGCAAAAACCTGCCACTACAAAGCCCCCGCGATTAGAGAGAAAATAAAGACTCTAGACTTGAAGATTAACGAAGTTAAGGGAGAAATCGACACCCTGGAGAATGAGAGTAGCTCCAACCGGCGGAAAGAACGCGAACTATCACGACTTAATCTACAGCAGAGTTCTCTAATTGACCAGATGTATGTTTTTTGTGATGCAGCTACTCTTCACTTTTTACCTGAGGGTGCTGAAGCAGATTTATTATATGCTGAAACTGAATTGTCTGATCCTGAAATAAGAGATGACTTTAGCAATGATTCCGTGATGTCGGCCTTACTTGCTTTCCATGACTGGATTACAGAAAAACATCCTGGCTTTAACTTTTCTGAAGTAGGCGAGGATGGACTTGAGAATATTGCCTTCCCTAATTTCAGTTTTAACAAGGATGCTGATGGCACTAGTGCAAAAGATGAATCTCTTCTGGCAGAGCATGAACCCGAAACCGAACTGGTGCCTGACAATAATCACGAGCCCGACCCCGAAGCTGATAGTTTGACGGACAACGGATTCACGAGCTACGAGCATGACCCTGTCGATGGGGATCGTGAAGAACAAGCCAATACGAGCACAGATGATGAGTTAGCACGGGCAGAAGAGAACCCTATAGATATCATTGAAACTTTCCTCGAAGAACTTAGCCCAAAGATTGAATCGGCGCCAGCACACGAACCGAAGACTGAAGTTGTTGATGACCATGAACCTACCGTGGATTATTCAAGCTGGAGTGAGCTGGCACTGGGTGCCAAACGGGAACTGGATGATAATATCTTTATCTCATCTTATACCGCCAATGAAGTGCTCTCTCAATTAGTACTAGAAGGTAAGCTAGAGTTGGCATGCGAACTCAGCCTTCGACTGGAGGATGCCAACCTCAGTACTGATTTCCTGCCGTTCATTTTATTTCGGGCCGCTTATTACGGCATCAATACTTGGGATGATCGCCACCGTTTCAATAAGGCAAGGAGGGTATTGAACCAAATTAATACGAGCCAGCTGGATAGCTGGGCAAGTCAGCACAACGGCGAGATAGTTCCTTATTTGATTTTTGCTGCCTCTTTGCAGCCAGTTATTTTTGGGGGCAATGCTAGTACGGCTACCACCCTACTTCGCGATATCCCTCAATCATTATTTGATCAACATACTCGTTCGCTTATCAAGGAAACCATTGAGCTGGCTAATCGCAGTGAGCCAGTGACCTTGGCTGACCTGAGAAATTCGGGAAAACATGCTAGCGACCGCCCTGTATTTAATACAGACGCTATCGACTCATGGGAGCAGCGTATAAAAAGCCAACGACGCGGCTATGCCCCAATCCTTAAAGCACAAACCCAATGTATTGAGCAGGGCATCTTCGGTGAAGTTATCAACATCATCCGAAAAGGCGACCGTGATGGAATTCCAAGAGTAGAATTTTTTGTCACCAAATATGATGACATTGAAGAAAGCACAGGCCTGCTAAATGAAAGCCTCTCTGAAGTGAACTATCAGGAGGGCGAGGGAATTAGTCGTGTTGGCCGGCAACGCTTTCACCATAAGGTTTCAGAACTAATTGAAATCGGCAAGGATTGGCTGGCAGCCGTGCAGTTTAAGCAGGGAAGTCACGCAGAAGAGTATTCTAAGCGCTTCCCTACCCGCCTAGACCAAGCAATTGATCGTTTCAGTACCATTGCTGAAAAAGAGAACGGAAATTTATCCAGTCGTGCTGGTGCAACACTAGTTCTTTCACAGCTACAAACCATTAAAACAGCGATTGCAAAGCCGAAGGCTGCCTGGTCGTATCCTCGTGCAAAAGCCTGGTATTACCACCCTCGTATGCTAATGGTCATGAATGACATTAAGACAGAGCCGCGCCATGAAATTGAGTGGATGCTATCTCAATTGGGGCAGGATCTGGATTTAAATGACATTTATAGTGAGGCGCTTAAGAGTCACCATCTTCGACTAGCGTACGTCGTTGGGCAGGCCATTAAAGATAAGACGCCGAATGCTAAAATTGAAGATTTATCACCACACTTTTTCGAATACAAACGCCAGCTTGCAATTCGTTGTTCAAAGCTTGAAGGGCAGGTAGAAACGGCTTTGCTGGCAGGCCTGATCGATGCCTCTAAATCAGAAGCCTATAACGACAATATCAGTCATTTAAATGATGCTATTGAACAACTCGAACCACTGGATGATCCTGCTGAGATTACATCTTCTATCAACCAAATTGATAGTATTTTAAGAGCGCTAACGGCCAGCACTAAAGAAGCGCTAAATTCGCGCTTTGAGGATATGTTATCGAGACTTCGCACAGTAGTAACAGAAGACCCTGTTACTGATCAATGGGTCAGTGATATGCAGGCTGCAATCGACAATGACAACTTGCCTGTCGCACAAGAAATGCTTGATGAGTTAGAGTTGGCTGTTGAGGAAAAGCGCCGCATCAAGCCTTTGGTCTTTAAAGACGTAGGCATGCTCGATGAGTTTGTTTCCAAAGAAAAAGCAATTTTCATGGGCATAAGTAATTGCGATAAACCGAACTCTGTGTGGCACGCCGTACAAGAAGGAGAAGAGAAATTTGGCCTCGATTTCTCTAACTGTAATCGTAATAACTCGCTGAAAAAATGTATAGACATCCAGGATGAATGGCGGATAGCGAAAAAACCGCTGACCAATATCAAAAAGGAATTTTACGACAAGATTATTATTATCCTTGCTTCGATTGGCATAAAACCCACACGGACAAATTACAACGGCAATATGCGCGACCAGCTTGACTATCGTCGCAGCACTGGTTTTTCCAGTTTAATGGTTCGGGTTGGTCCCTCTCCTTCACTTCGTCCTTTTACACTTTTTGGCAGTAGTGTTGAAGAAAAAGATCTCCCCGTAGTTGTCGCTTATCAGCCATGGACCACTGAACAGTTACAGGAGATTCTGGTTTCCAATCACATTCATGGAAACGTAGTGCTGCTAATCTCAGCTGTGCCAATGAGTAGTCAGCAGCGTAACGACTTTGCGGCGTATTGTAAGCAACAGCAAAAAACCATCCTTCATCTTGATTTGGTGAGTCTTCTCTTCCTGTTTTCACAGTCCAGCGAGGGCGCTGAGAATATGGAGATACGAAACTTCCTGTGGCTGACAGCACCCTATACCTATTTCAACCCCTACGAAGGCACCGACGCATCAAAACCGCCGCTGCCGGAAATGCGCTTTGGTCGTGAGCTACAAATAGAAAGCCTACTGCGCATGGATAATGGATCAGCGATAGTATTTGGTGGTCGCCAGCTAGGCAAAACCACCATTCTTCAAGAGGTGCAGTCTCGTTTTCATCGCCCTGCGGGTAAAACCTATGCCAAGTACGAGATGCTGGACAAAAACCTATACGGACGAATGGACGTCAGTAAAGAGGCATGGGATCACGCGCAGGGAGTGATATGGAACTACTTATATCAATGGCTTGACCGCGAAGGAATGATTAATAAGGCAGCTGATGGTAAATCCATTGACTCCATGATCAGCGCCGTTAAGGATGCCATCTTCACCCATAAAGATGCCCAGTTTATCGCGATCTTTGATGAAATCGATCCCATACTGGGAGTCGACAGCGCTCATGACTTTAATATCTTCCGCGGCCTACGTGACCTGGTAGCGCATCCTGAAGCGGTGGGCCGATTTAAAGTGATCATTGGTGGTCTTGAAAACGTTACCCGTTTTGAGAATTCGCCGAACTATCCCTTAACACAATTGGGCGGTTCCATTCAGGTTTCAATCATGCCAACACAGGAAGCGCTCCACCTGGTGATTGAGCCACTGCGAGCGGCCGGCTATCGATTCGCTAATGCACATGTAGCTAATCGCATACTGGCTATCACTAACCGCCATCCTGGCTTAATTCAAATCTTTTGTCACCAATTGATCAACTACCTGTCAGCTAATCGCAGAGCGGATGTGGGCAGTGTGATTATTAATGATGAAGAAATCACTAATGTTGGCAAAACCAAAGAGGTAATGTCGCTGATCCGTAAGCGATTTGATATGACCCTCAATCTAGATCAGCGCTATCTGGTTATCATCTATAGCATCATTGACGATGGTCGAGGATCCCAACCCTTTGGGCCGGCTTACGCGAAGGAGATTGCAGAATGCTGGCTGCCGAAAGCCTTTGCCAATTTATCGGACAAGCAATTTGAGGCGTTTCTTGTTGAACTTGCTGGCTTAGGGGTGCTGAAGCAGCTCGGAGATGGTCAATACGCCCTACGTAATACCAATGTGCTGAAGTTACTCACTGATGGGCATGGCGATGATGTTGCGGTCAAACTTGAAGAAGCAATCGACAACTACAACACGCATGACCCACTAGATCGACACGCCTTTGACCCTGAGCGTAGTAAAGTCCCCTCACCTATTACCTGTCGTGACGAAAAAGCCATACTGGGCCGTGCCAATTATCAATCACCCCAGGCTCCACTCCAAGAGGATAAAGATAAGCAGGTTACTGTCAGTATTATCTCTGGGTCTGAGGCCTTAGGCATTAAGGCCCTACAAGACACCCTGCCCTTACTGTACTCGGAAGAACATAAATTTGGCAGCGGTAAAAAAGCCAGAACATATGAATACCTTACCTTAAGAGTGAATAATAATACCGACTATCAGGATATTCGCAAAAAGATTGTTGAAACACATATCCAGAAAAAACTGCTCAAATCGCCACAGATGATTTTCCTAGAGCTATCATCGAACATCACTCTAGATCGGATACTCGGTATTATTGACACGGCCCACAGCTGCGTTGAAGAAATCCCGTCGGAGGGTTACCCGGTCAGGGTCGTGATTGTGATGGGGCCGGGAGCCTATTGGCAATGGGTTAGCAATACTGATTTTACCCGCGAGCGAGAAGCACTTCAGCCCTTTATTAAATTAGCCCCATGGTCGTCAGATGCGGTTAAAGGGCTATTGGATAGACTGGGCATTAATGACTCATCGGATGACCAGAAAGCTGTGATCGAAATGACCGGTGCTTGGTATTTTTCCTTGAATATTCTTGCACAAGTAAGCAAAGATCATCCTAAATGGAAAGAACTAAGCCAGTTCGTCAAGAAGTTTACCCCACTAACAGCTATGACCGAGAAAAATGCGAATAAATTTCTTGAGATGAGCGGGGTGACCGAAATTGATTATGCCCTTACGCTTCTAGAAGGAATATATGATAACTATGGTGATGAATCAGTAGAAGCTGACGTAATCGAAGTGATCAGTGATGATATTGACTATGAGGGAGAAAAACCAAAAGTGAGCCATTTAGTGCAATGGCTTTCTGATTTGAATCTACTGGTTCGAGGGCGTAATACGAGGGGTGGAGACTCTCAATACTCCATTAACTCCGCCATGGCTCATGCAATTAAACTAAGGCTAAGGCATGGCTGATTGGAGTAGCTATGCCAAGGAGTTGGGCGAAGCTATTCCGGGCGGCGCCTTATTAGCCACATCTAATCTTCCAGCGTCCACACAGCAAGGCCTTGCCTCCAGCGTGTATCGTTTGAAAAATGGTGAGTCTGTTATTCTCACCTTACCTTCCAGCATGCCTGATCAGCTAACCGGCGTGATTGAATTCATGCATGGTATCAGGGCGCAGGCACTGGCAGGCCTCATTAAAGCATCTTGGATTAATGGATTGAGAATGTCTGGGACACCAGATATGTTGGTATGGACACGGGCAATGCCGCAATACCAGCGGCTCAAACTAAAGCGAGAGCTATCTGCCCAACATGTAGCAATGGATCAGCGAAGCGGACAGTTGCGTGAACCACTGCAACATGCAGATCGTATGGCAAGAACTTTAATTTGCCAGCAAAATACCCACCTAACCCGTTTTGTTGACACTTTGAGCTTGGAGGTCAAGCCCTTTCTGATTGTGGTTGATCTGACACCCTATGGTTATCGCGACAATCCACAGGACTTAATAGATCATCTCACGGGTTACTTTCCAAGATGCCCCAAACTCATCCTAACAAATACCGCCGACACTAGCATGAATAGATGGCTGCAAAATGAGCAGCCAGTAGGTGTGGTTTGGCAGCAACACACACGGGATGAGACTCCCCACGGGGCAGGCCATCCTATTACTCAGCACATTACTATAGCAGAGCTACCTGACAAGCGTTTTGCGGATCGCCTTGTACAACTAATGAGCGATTATCACGATCTAAAGGGACTACTTAAAAATGAAGGGGCTTCAGGCAAAAAAGCCCTGACGGCTCTCAATAAAATACTTTGCTCTCTGCGTAATCTTGCCATGCCTCTGCCGTTTTATGAAAGACTGCTCGATCGCAAAAGGTGCGGCGGACTATACCCCGTAAAGCCCTTGTCAGAATGGCTCGATCAATTACGGTATCTGAGATTTGGTATTGGCCAAACCCAATCATTAATAGAGGCGTTGGTAAACCAGCTCGATGAGTTGATAAATATGGTAATGGAAGGAGAAACCGGTAAATCCCAGGCAATCCAACATTGGCTTCAATCGGTTGGCGGTATTAGAGACAGCCGGGTCATTATTGTCGGCTCAGAACGTGAGGCGTTTTTTTTGCGCGACTGGCTGGTGCGCGATTACGCGACGGAAATGGACAAAGGCCTATTAACTGTCCTTGGTGCAGGAAGCGCTAGACAGTGCTACAAGCATGCCCACCAAGTCTTTGATGAAGCTATGGTAGTTGGCCATTTATGGGATAGTGAGCACTGGTCTTTATCTCTGTCACGATCTACCCATTGGCTCGCCTATCCCTTTGAGATTAATTGGTTTACCCATACCACACAGGCCTGGTTGAGTGCCTATGCAGCAACGGAGGAAGGTAAATTAGCCTGGTGGCAGATGAAAGCTGCACCCTTTGTCCCAATACTGCACAGCAAATCCATGCCCGAATTCGATGTTTGGGGCTTATGCTCAGGCCAATATAAGACAAAGCGTACCATTGAACTCAATATTCCAGAATGGGCCAACTGGATGGATGCTCTTCTTGAGGAATTTGAGGAGGCGATTGTTGAACGTGCTGAACATGGTCCTCCGTCGCCTGGCGAGGTTACGATTGAATTGTCTTCTGGTGAGCTGCGTCGATTTAGCTTATGGGAAGGCATTGATCGTCTGTCTGACGATGAAAAAACGGGGCTTGAGCGTGTCTTGGCGAGCGATTTATCGCTGGGCGACGAGATTGTCCTAATCAATGATGAGACCTGTGAATCCAGTACACTGGTTGAGATATTAGTTGATTATGCGACTGAAAACAGTACACAACATCAGGTTAACCAAGCTCAGGTTGGTCGTTGGTTTAGCTATGTCGATCATGCAGTACATGAGACAGGTTCGGTTGAACAATTACATCGCCAATTACAAATTGAAGGAGTTCAGATTGGCATGGAATCGGTAAAGCGCTGGTCACGCCACCTAGTTATTAATCCGCAAAACAAAAAGAAAATCGTACCAATTATGGCAAAGCTGGGTAAGCATAATCCTACCAGTGGTGACATTAATGCCGTCCTTCAAGCTCAATCTAAAATGCATGGTCTGCGCAGCCAAATGGGCAAACAAGTCAGGCAATTGGCAATTGCGAATAAAACCGGCACGACTGTAACTGGATCTATCTCTGGTATTCTCGATACTGAGTTGCTAGCTGACTTGGTTGCTATCGAAGAAGTCGTCTCTTTACGCCGCCATGGAGAAGTGACGCATGATGAGCCTCTAAGTCTTCGCAAGGTACTTGAGGAAGGTGTAGATAAAAGTCAGGGAAAACTGGTTGCCACCAGTTCAGCCCTACGCTCCGCTGAAGAGTCGGTCTTTCAGGACTGTAACAAAGTCGCTAAATGTCTATCGATACTAGCCAGCCATTATTACGAAGTATACGCCAAGGATAAGAAGATTAAGTTAACCGAGGCCATTGAGGCTGGCAGGCCTTTTCAGATTGATTTTAAAAGCGATACAGCCCCAACAACTAAAGGGCGATTTTCCACTTATAAACGAGAGTACAACGGAATCTCTGTTGATATTGGCAAACATTTGGAAATCGGCAATAGCGGCAGCCCCGAGCATTGCTTTAGACTGCATTTTCATTGGGATGAAGCTGAACAACAGATTGTTATTCATCATGCCGGTAGGCATCTACCGACCAATTCAGGGTGAAACGCATGACATGGGAATTTAATGATAAGACTGAGTTAAACCGAGCCCTGTTAAAGGAATTACGGTTACGACTTGTCGATAAAGCAGCACCAATTATTGATTGGCCCGGTAAACGATACGAAGACAAGCATCCTGCTGATGAATCCTTAATGGGCTCAATTGGCCAAATGCCTAATCCGGATTTTACCGGTTTTCAGGCACCTAACTCTATGGGAGTGGTATTACTTGCAACACCGGGTGGCGATGGCCACTTACGGCTTGTGCTCAATGGGAATTTTGATATTTTTCACCGCAGTATTCCTACTTTTAAGCATATGATGGGGCAAATAATCCGGGAGGAAGATAACAGCATTCGGGACACCCAAACACTTCCCATCAGCTTTCGTCGTTTTACAGTACAGTTTTCTGACCTGGTTATTGATATCCCGCTACCTTCCAGAGTAAACCAATGGTGCAAGCCGGATGATGATAACTCCCTATCTCGGGCGATGTCGGCACTTGAGGCTGACTTGTTAAATGAGCCGGATATTTTTAAACGCTCAAAAACCCGTGAAAACGGACAGCCAGAGATGTATTTCCCGTGGGATGAAGATCGCATCATTGACCAAGATAGTCTGAACGCGACGGTAATCAGGGAGTTATTTGATGGGGAAAATGAAGTACTCCCTTACCGACCTTCGATCAGGACGAGAGCAAGAATAGCCCCTCCATCGCTTAGTGAAACTGGCAATCAATACCTAGTCGAAATTTTCCTTGAAAACAATACCCTGCTTGATGACGCCAGAATGTTCGGAGTTATGAAAAACGCCCATTTTCTGGATGTCCAGTTTGATGTCCAGCTGGATTCCGGTAAATCTCATGGTCTACCCCATCGATTGGAGCCTGCGGATTATCGCCTCCATGATCGCAGCACAGTACCAGGTTACGGAGTTACCACGAGTGTCAATCAAATCGGCAAGGATCACTTTGCAACGGATGCAATGCCAATTAGTGAATTGGAGAAAATCGATAACCCTGAGCCTGAAGATTTGGGCATGAAAGACAGCCCCTCTTTCGAAAATCTTTCGAAAGAACCTGTGCCTATTTTAAGAGAGTTGATAAGCGCCGTTAATGATTATGCTAACGATTGGCAGCAAAAGATAGACGGTTTACTCAATGAAGGAAAAGTTCGTGAGGCTGAAGTATCCACTATTGAACGGAACTCGCTACTACAAGAATGCGACAACATGGAAGATGGCATCGATCTATTGGAAAAACACCCTCATCTACTGCAATGCTTTATCTGGATGAATGAAGCCATGCGCAATGCTTTTATCCAACAAAACAAACCGTTTGTGAATACCTGGAGATTATTTCAGCTCGGTTTTATTTTGACTCAGATCCGCTCTATTTATGAGCGGTGCTGCGATCGCAGCGAACTGACCGATCACTTGGATACAGCGGAAGTACTCTGGTTCTCCACCGGTGGTGGTAAAACCGAAGCCTATTTGGGGATTATCGTGATGGGCTTATTGTATGAGCGCATGAAAGGGCGCACCTACGGTACCACAGCCTGGATGAAATTCCCCTTGCGTATGTTATCTGTTCAGCAATTCCAACGTCTGTCGTATGTGGTGGCGCAAGCTAATCGTATTCGCGAGCGTGAATCCGATAAGTTGCCCGGACACCCTTTCACGATTGGCTACTTTACTGGTGAAGGCACACCCCGCAATATCACCAGCAGTTACGATTCTGATACCAAGACATTTTTACCGACGCTAACCGCCAATCAGTTAAAACAGTGGCGTTTTATCAAAGACTGCCCCTACTGCGATCAAGAAAACAGTGTGGATGTGGTCTCGGATTTATCCAATGGGAGGATTAAGCATGTATGCCGTAATGCCCAATGCTGGTCAAACACAGAGGCCAGCCCTGGCGAGCATGGCGAAGGCATTCATGGGGAACTAGGCATAATCGTTTCAGATGAAGAAGTCTACCGCTATATCCCTTCAGTGATGGTTGGCACCATTGATAAACTCGCGACTATCGCCCATAACACGCGCTATCGGTATTTCTTTGGGGGTGGTCGCTACTATTGCCCTCAGCACGGCTTCTCCTTTGAAGGCCGCTGTGTTCATCGGGCTATTATTCAAGGCGATGATGGCAATTACACGTCAGAGCAGTGTCGCAACAGCACCCGTGGTCAGGAGCCCAGAACCATTCCCCTGAGCCCTATGACCTATCCAGGCATCTCGTTTGTAATACAAGATGAGCTTCACTTACTTGCCGAAAACACCGGTAATTTCGATGCTCATTATGAAACCCTTATGTCATCTCTTCAGGAAGCAAATGACGGCAGGCGGCCAAAGGTGCTTTCCGCCACGGCGACTATTAAAGGCTATGAGCATCATATCCATCACTTGTATCAACGAAAAGCCCGACGGTTTCCGGTTCCAGGTGTCGAACAAGGTGAATCATTTTATTCGCGGATTCACAAAGAAAATGGCAAGCCTTTGGTAAGGCGTTTATATGCGGGTATTTACCCGTTAGGCACCGGCACTGTAATGGAGCGAACCTCAGCCATTGTCAGTATGCGCTATCTGGAGATGGTGGATTATTATCGCAAGGCCTTGCAGGACTCGCCTAACGATACAGCATATTCACTAGGCTTCACTCCAGCACAGTCCGGTGATATAGCGGATCACTTAGATCGCTACATGAATGCTTGCCTGATTTACATCAACAGTATTCGCGGCACCAGTAATGTTAATCGCCATATGGAGGAAGAACAGTCATCGCGACACCCAGATTGGCGCTGGCGGCAGCTCGATGGAAAAACGTCTTTGGATGAAATCCAAGATGCAATTAGCTTGATTGAAAGCAAATCGTCGGACGACCCAACACGCCAGTTGATCGCAACCAGCGTTGTATCTCATGGTGTTGACATGAGTCGCTTGAATTTCATGGTAGTGGGTGGATGGCCCAAATCTATTGCCGAGTATATGCAGTCATCGGCGCGCGCCGGCCGAGAACAGCCCGGTATTGTACTGTCGGTCATGAATTCAAAGAACCTATTCCAAAGCAACGTGTTCCTGAACTTCCAGGATTATCACTTGTTTATGGATCGCATGGTTGAATCAGTACCGGTGAATCGATTTGCTCCCAATCTTCTTGAACGTACCCTACCTGGCATCATTGCAGCCTGCCTGAATAATTGGGCTGCTAGCCAGCCTTGGGGTGAATCCATTAGGAAAAGTGGCGGGAAGCTTAAAGAGGCATTGAATGACTCTACCTTGGCCGTGCGCCAGGCACTAAAAAGCCAGATTATGAACGCCCTCTCGGTGCCTGAGGTGTTGATTCACGAAGGCTCATTTGATCAACGAGTAGTGAATGATTTCCAGACCCAATTAGAACGCACAGTTGACCTTGCTTTGAACCGGCTTGAAGGGATGCCAAATACCCTCTCTGACTTATATATCCCCGAAGTGATTGAGAGGCTGATGGGTAACCGTCCCATGTTTAGTCTTCGCGACATCGAAAGCCAGATTAATGTTAAGCCCTGGACTGAGGAAGGCGGTCGCCTTCTTGAAGCCCTGGCACGCAACGAATAGGAACCGACATGATTGATGATCAGTTTGCAAAAAGTCGTCTGTACTTTGAAGGTCTTCTTCCAGGGAATATCTATCGTCTTCGGAATCGATCCTTTGCCCGCATTCTTGGCGTGATGAGCAATGAAGAGGAAGCACGCCAGATCGACCCAGAACAGCTCATTGATGTGGCCAAGAAGGTGGTCCAGGAATGGGCGCAACTGAATAATGCTCAGGTGGATCAAACCCTGCTCACCGCCTTGGAAAATCCTGAGCAGTTACTGGAAATCGCTTCACCCGATTCTGTCTATGTCGAACCCTTTCCTATGATGTTGCAATGCAACAACTGTGGTGTACTGGATTACCATACAGGGCGTCATCGCAATGAAGACCGTGTTCAACGAGCAGCGAATCGCGTACGTGAACTCCACGGTCGGTCAGCGGTACCTTGCCGTCGCTGTAGCGGTAATATGAAACAGGTACGTTACATTTCCGTCCATCGCTGTGGGCGTATGGAACCCATTGGGATTCCGTTTTCTGCCAGGGGCATCACGAACCTGGGGTATCAGGATCGTGGTGGTACCTTCGCGCAGAGCCGGTTTGTTGACATTGATACCGGCAATTCTCTCGATAGTGCGCTTCAGCTGCCCTGCAATGATTGCCGACGTGATTACCCGGAGCATCAGGGTCACAGTAAGCGCGGCACACCAGTGGACAACCCCGAGAAATTCTATGCGCACAATATCCAGTATTTGTGCCTGAAACAGGAAACGGGCAAGCAGGTCTCCCGAATCAGCAGCCTGATCGGCCCTCCTGGTAACCCACTGACAGATATCTCTCGGGATATCGCCGAGGCTGTCGCGAGCTGCCTAGTCGGAATGTCCACTCCCGAAGAATTGGCACGCCATATCCAAGACACGCTGGCAGGACATGGCCCTGACCGAGATGCGATTGATGAACTTTCAGCCGAACTCACCAAAAAGCGCGAGCAGCGTAATGAGGTGGTGGAGAAAATGGCCGGTATCCTGAGTGAAGAGGCCTTGAAAGACACTACACAAACCCTGGATAAAGCAATCAAAGATCTTGAGGATCAATTGACACTGGCATCAGGACGTTTTGCTTCAGTACGGGATGTACTCGATAACGACACTCTGCTCCAGAACCTAGCAGCCCACCGGCGCTCATTGGAAGCAGCGCTGATGCCCTACGACTTCAATCGTGAACGCCAGACGCTACCTGAAATGATAAGCCGGGTCACTGACCCGATCCGACAAGACCGACTGAGTCAGGATATGCAGGTTATCCAGACCCGTTATGGAATTGAAGAAATCTCCCATTACAAGGAGGTCAATGTGGTCATGGCCAGCATTGGCTATACCCGCGAGAAACCCTCACCTGGCGATGAGCCACCCGGCCAGGTCGTTCCGACAGTCCTGATGGGTTATGACGATCAGGTGATTGACCGACTCAAAGGCAAAAGCATGATTTATGGCCTTCCTGCCCGTACCGAAGCTCTGCATATCCGGTTAGATCCTTGTCGGCTGCTTAACTGGTGTGTCAAGGCTGTCGGCTGGCAGGATCCAGGTGAAGTGACGCGCAATGACCCAGTTAAATCACGTGCCCATCTTCTACTTAATTGCGCCGCACTGAGCCTTGATCCTTCTGAGGTACAGGCAGAAACCGCACAGCGCCCCGCCTTGGAATCAGCCCCGTATCACTTGCTGCACACTATCAGTCACTGCCTATTGGGCACCATTAAGCGCCATACTGGTTATGACGAGAAAAGCGTCATGGAATACATGATCCCGATGGATTTATCCGTGATCTTGTATGTGACCTCAGTTCAAAACTATACCGCCGGAGGCCTAATGACATTATTCAGGCATTATTTGCGTCAATGGATGGATGATGCCAGTAATTACGCCTTTAACTGCATATTTGACCCCATCTGCTCTGATAAAGGCTCCAGCTGCAGTGGTTGCGTCCAAATACCCATCGGATGCGAGACGTTTAATCACGGACTATCCAGAAGCTACTTACACAGTGGCAAAACCGACCCTGAGCAACAAATAGAGGTAACCAAGGGTTTTTGGGAATGACAATTGCGGAGCTAACCGACAAACTCCATAGCCATTTCAGCGAGATACCGCTGAACGAAGCTCGATGAGCTGCTACCACTTTCATTTACACTTTATGCCGCCAGATTTTCATACTCTGACGGCGATTGATAGCCAAGACTCGAATGAAGCCGTTCTCGGTTATAGAATCGATGTATTCATTGATATGTGCGATCACATCAATTTAATTTTCAAACATTCTTTGATGAACCAGCTCTGTCTTCATACTACGGAAGAAGGATTTAGCGATAGAATTGCCAAGAGAATTACCTTTCTGTCTCATACTCCGTGTCATACCTGCGGACTCTGCAAGTTCACAATACTTATGGGTTACATATTCGATTCCCTGATCAAAATGGAATATATACCCCGGCTGTGGTCGATAACATGCCAGGGCTATTCTAAGAGCACTCTTCGTCATTCGGCTTTCTACTAAATGACCATCCGATGACTGAACTTGTAAACAGATCAATCACAAGGCATGATATATTCAACTTGTCGAAGTCTTGATGTATGCAAAGTCCCCTGCCCGCTATGTGCTAAAGCTTCCTGTTGGATCTGATTCGCCAAGCTGATTGTGGGTAGAAGGATAGAATTCATCCTTACCTGAATTGCAGGTATAAAGTCCTCTACTAGGGAAGCTCTGAGCAAGTTCAGGAATTTGTAAAAAATCAGCTTTTTCGTGGATTTTCCTTATTTTGGAAAAATAATTGCTCGAATTTTCATCTATCTTCGGCTGCAACCCGCCTCCTGGCGAATCGTAGACGCACCTCTCCTA
>NZ_JBLBUB010000009.1:0-165468 GCF_047289955.1 Microbulbifer jejuensis | reverse complement strand
ACTACCACGTTGATAGGCTGGGTGTGGAAGCGCTGTGAGGCGTTGAGCTAACCAGTACTAATTGCCCGTGCGGCTTGACCATACAACAGAGATGGTTACTAACGGCTAGTGAAGCTAGTGGATTGTGGAGAGAAAGACACACAATATGCGACTTGCGGTGTATTACTACAGAGTGTTTTACCGAATTATTTGGGGTTATCGCCGGTCAACAAACTGACCGAGGCAAACAGTGATAACGTGGCAGGCAGAGCCCAGGCTCTTAAGACCAACGCCAACCCAAGCCAGTTTGCCTGACGAACATAGAGTTGTGGAACCACCTGATCCCTTGCCGAACTCAGAAGTGAAACGCAGCATCGCCGATGGTAGTGTGGGGTCTCCCCATGTGAGAGTAGGTCATTGTCAGGCTTCTATTACAAAGCCCTGATCCCTCGCGGTCAGGGCTTTTTTTATACAGCCAATCTTATACAACCAGTCAATAAAGGCCGCTGAAACGGCTTTTTCTTTATTCTCCTATCGGCATCGACAGAGGGCAATTGATATACTCCGCGCCCGTATTTTCAGTAAATCAAGTAGAGAGGACTGGCGAATAGTGTTCAAGCTGATGACAGACCTGGATTTGGCAGGTAAGCGGGTACTCATTCGTGAGGACCTGAATGTCCCGCTGAAAGGGGGGCAGGTCACTTCTGATGCGCGTATCCGTGCAGCGATTCCCACGATTCAGGCTGCTATCAATGCTGGCGCCGAGGTAGTGTTGATGTCCCACCTGGGACGTCCGATCGAAGGGGAATACGCCGAGGAGTTCTCTCTGGCCCCGGTTGCCAGGTGTCTGGGCGAGTTGCTGGCTCGCGAAGTGACGCTGGTGAAGGCGTGGCGCAATGGTGTGGAGTTAGCCGCTGGCGAGGTGGCTCTGCTGGAAAATGTGCGCTTCAATGTGGGTGAGAAAAAAGATGATGAGGCCCTGGCTAAGGCCTATGCCCGGCTGTGCGATATCTTTGTCATGGACGCCTTTGGTACTGCCCACCGCGCCCAGGCATCTACCCATGGTGTAGCCAAGTATGCCCCGGTAGCCTGTGCCGGCCCCCTCTTGGCTGCGGAGCTGGAAGCTCTACAAAAAGCGCTGGCGGAGCCGGCGCGCCCGCTGGTGGCGATCGTTGGCGGTGCCAAAGTTTCCACCAAACTGACTGTTTTGGAAAGCCTGGCTGACAAAGTAGACCAGCTGATCGTAGGCGGCGGTATCGCCAACACCTTCCTTGCCGCCAGCGGCAAGCCGGTGGGTAAATCCCTGTGCGAACACGACCTGGTGGATACTGCTAGGGGATTGATGCAGAAGTGCAATATCCCCCTGCCTGTGGATGTGGTGACCGGGAAGGCGCTGAGCGAGGGCGCCACAGCGGTGACCAAGTCAGCCGATACAGTGGCTGAAGACGATATGATCTTTGATATAGGCCCCCAGTCCTCCGAGCAGCTGGCGGGGATTCTAAAAAGTGCCAGGACCATTATTTGGAACGGCCCTGTGGGGGTTTTCGAGTTCGACCAGTTTGGTGTCGGCACAGAGCATTTGTCCCAGGCGATCGCCGCCTGTGATGCGTTCTCCATCGCAGGTGGTGGTGATACCCTGGCAGCTGTGGACAAATACGGCATTGCCGATAAGGTATCCTATATCTCCACTGGCGGTGGGGCCTTCCTTGAGTATGTAGAGGGCCGGAAACTGCCGGCGGTAGCCATGCTGGAGTCTCGTGCGAACGATTGAGACACCACATCGAATAACGCCTCACCTGTCAACGTTTACTGGCAGTTGGTAAAAGCAAAATTACAGATACGACGAAGAGACGAGAAAGGAATTGATTATGGCTCTTATCAGCCTGCGCCAGTTGCTGGACCACGCCGCAGAACACGGCTATGGGGTGCCCGCATTTAATGTGAACAATCTGGAACAGATGCGCGCGATCATGGAAGCGGCCAGGGAGACCGATTCCCCCGTCATCGTGCAGGCTTCTGCCGGAGCGCGTAAATACGCCGGAGCGCCCTTTCTGCGCCACTTGATCCTTGCCGCCATTGAGGAATTTCCGGAAATCCCGGTGGTGATGCATCAGGACCACGGCACCAGTCCAGCAGTGTGTCAGCGCTCGATCCAGCTGGGTTTCAGTTCTGTGATGATGGACGGCTCGCTGCAGGAAGACGGCAAGACGCCAGCTTCCTATACGTACAATGTCGATGTAACCCGCTGCGCAGTGGATATGGCGCACGCCTGCGGTGTTTCCGTTGAAGGGGAGCTGGGCTGTCTGGGCTCTCTGGAAACCGGTATGGCGGGAGAGGAGGATGGTGTCGGCGCCGAGGGTAAGCTGTCCCACGACCAGTTGCTGACAGACCCGGAAGAGGCAGCGGATTTCGTACAGAAAACCAGGGTCGATGCCCTGGCAATCGCTTGCGGTACCAGCCATGGCGCCTATAAGTTCACCCGCCCGCCCACCGGCGATATCCTTGCCATCGGTCGTATCAGGGAGATCCACGCCCGTATACCCGGCACCCACCTGGTGATGCATGGTTCTTCTTCGGTACCTCAGGAGTGGTTGGCAGTGATCAACGAGTTTGGGGGGGAAATTCCCGAAACCTACGGTGTGCCTGTGGAGCAGATCTGCGAGGGCATCAAGCACGGTGTGCGCAAGGTCAACATCGATACCGATCTGCGTTTGGCCTCTACCGGCGCTATTCGCCGTTTCCTGGCACAGAATCCCTCCGAATTCGACCCGCGCAAATTTTACAAAGCCACCCTGCAGGCGATGAGGGAGATCTGTGTGGCCCGCTACGAAGCTTTTGGCAGCGCCGGCCAGGCCAGCCGGATTCGCCCCGTTAGCCTCGACACCATGAGTGAGCGATACGCTGCCGGTGAGCTGGAACCCGCAATTAAGTGAGCGGTTACTTGCGCTAAAATTCACAAGGGCGGTTCCCGCAACCGCCCTAATCCCTCCAAAATGTTTATTATCCTGCCACACCGTCACTTCCCCACTGGCAAAATGCAGTACCATTGATCTAATGGATAGCTTGCACGATATCAGTAGTTTCGAAAGCAGCCCGGTGATCAAGCGCCCGGACTACTCGGCATTGCGCCGGAAGTTACCACAACTCGATTTCAATAGTGATGCAGTCCCGCTAATAACGGAGTTGCAGGACTATCGAAATTTCTATGACTTGCACTTCCCGCTCGCCCACACAACCGGGGTCGGCACCTTCATCGCTGCGGGCTTTGAATTGGTGTCACAATACTGGCTGGTGGAAAATCCCCGTGGCACTCTGTTTATTTGTCACGGATACTTTGATCACACCGGTATCTATGGCCCGGCAATTCGCTTTGGCCTGGAACGCAACCTGAACGTGGTGATTTTCGATTTCCCGGGTCACGGCCTCTCCAGCGGGGAGCGGGTAGCCATTCAGACCTTCCTGCAGTACCGCCAGGTATTTGATCGCCTTCTCTCTATTGCCAGCGACAAGCTGCCAGGGCCCTGGCATGGTATGGGACAGAGTACCGGGGGTGCAGCGTTAATGGCCCACCTGCAATACAGCCGCTGGCAGCCACTGGATAAGATATTCCTGCTTGCACCACTGGTACGCCCGGCAAATTGGCACCTGGTCAAGTGGAAGTACTACCTGGGGCGCCTGTTTATCAGCGAGCCCAGCCGTGAGTTCAATATCAATACCCACGATGCAGAATTCTCCCGGCGCCAGGCGCTGCGCGACCCACTGCAGTCCCAGATAATCTCCATGTGCTGGCTCGGTGCCATGGTGGACTGGATAAAAACCTTCCCCAAAACCGCACGAAATCCCCGCAAGATGCTGGTTGTGCAGGGCACCGGTGATGGTACCGTGGATTGGCGCTACGATATGCGTGCGATCCGCGACCGCTTTCCCCATTGCCACAGGGTATTGATTCGCGGTGCCCGCCACCAGATGATCAATGAAACCCAGCCCTATCGGCACCAGATACTGGCGGCGATGGACGACTGGCTGAATCGCTGAAGCAGTCTACACCAGACAGATAGCGTTTTCTCTCGGCGATGGTGAACCGTGATAAGGAAATTGGGGCGATGGGGTGAGTTGGTTTGGTCCCTGGTGGTCGCACAATAAAGATGCATTGATTATTTTACACCGGCCTGCAATCTACTCGGCAGCGATATTTTTCGAGGCCTCCATGGAGAATCCGGGCGTCTCACGCGTGTAAATGTGGCACGGAGAAACCGGCTTGTCATTGTTGCTGTGCGGTTTGCTGGAAAAAAGTCGGTGGTGGCACCGAACTTCATCCGGGTGAGCTACCTCACTCCGATCATTCTTTTGTTGCCTGGCAATTTGGACGCCTGCAGGGAGAATATAGTGGGCTTCTGCAGCAGGATTGCCATCGGCAGGGATCTTTTCAACAAGCGGTTACATTCTCAGACGAAAAAATTCTCACACTGAAAAAAACTGTTGCTCAACCTGCTGCCATTCTCCCAATGCGGCTGGTGTGTGCAGGCAGATAGTGATTTGCTCAAAACTCCCGGTGCATTCCGTCAGCACCGCCAGCGCCTGATGGGCTGCAATTGTATGGGGAAAACGATTGGTGCCGGCCCCTAAAGCGGGAAAGAGGAGATTTTTTAGGCCTTTTTGTTCTGCAAGCACCAGCACGCTTTCGTAGCAACGTCGCAATTGTTGCAGTGCCTGTGCGCCCCATTGGTCGCCGCTGCTCCACTGGGGTGTCACGGTGTGCAGTAGATAGTCTACCCCCAGCCGGTAGGCTCGGGTGAGACGCGCCTCACCTACGGCACATTCGGGCTGAAGTTGGCACTGTGTTACCAATTCCGCACCACTGCGCGCATAAATCTGTGCGGAAAGACCCCGCCCACAAATCAGGTGTTTGTGCGCTGGGCATACGAGTGCATCCCCATGCAGTGTCAGAATATCACCCCAGGTCAGTACAATTGGTATCACGGTGTCCCATTTCCAAGTTTTCGATTACTGATACTTTAGCTTGCGACTTTGGTTGCTGAAAGAATGCCCCTATACTCAGCACTGCTGCACTCCGGCGGCAGATTTCTTCCCCTGGAGTAATGCGCGGCACTGGGCTGCAGGGTTGGGGAACACTGCGGCCTGTATGACAACAGAGATAATTATGCATTCAGGGTATAATAAACAGAATCCTGCGCTTTGTACGTCGGTGGAGGAGATGCGGCAAATAGACCTGCGCCGCCGCATCCTGGCTTCATCTTATATGTTGCTATTCGCCATGGCGGTAACAGGTGCCATGGCCGTGATTGCCCTATCCGTAACAGAAATACTGCAGGCGATGACACTGTCGGCGGTTGCAGTGATAATCCTGTGTACTTACGTCATCATCAATTTGTCAGGCCCCAGTGAGAAGACGCCGCTTCTGGTTGGGGGCCTGCTTTTGGTTCTTTACTTTTATCTGTTATTAACCGGTGGTGTGAACAACACCGGCCTGATGTGGGCTGTTATGCTGGTTCCCGGTTTTATCAACCTGTACGGCTACAAAAACGGCACCGTTGCCCTTTTGGGCATCGGTATTGCCACCGCGTCTGTGCTTTTCTACCCTGAGTTTCCCGGTTTTACTGCTAACTACGACACTGCCTATCGCGCGCGCTTTATCGCAGTATTCGGTGCCCTCACAGCGCTGACCGCGCTCCTCGATAGCAGTCGTCACCGGACTCAGCAGCTGCTGGAACAATTGACTGGGGAGCTGGAGAAAAACGCTTCCACAGATGCTCTAACCGGGCTTGCCAACCGTCGTGAAGCCTATCGCGCCATCCACGATCTGGAGCGCCGCAGTCGGGATCTGCACAGCAAATATGTGATCCTGATTGGCGACCTCGACAATTTCAAGTTGATCAACGATACCTACGGGCATGCTTTCGGTGATCGTATCCTGCAGGATGTTGCCAAGATTCTCAGGGACAACACCCGTACGGGAGATATTGTCGTTCGCTGGGGCGGTGAGGAATTCCTGCTCTTACTGCCCAACTCGGATGTCCGTGGTGGCAGCCTGCTGGCGGAGAAGTTGCGCCACAGGGTGGAGATTTTAAGCCGCCGTTACGTACAGCCGGTGAGAGTCTCCATCAGTTTTGGGGTCGTGGAAGGCAATAGCCGCGGTAGCCCCCACAATCAGCTGCTTGCGGAAGCAGACAAACGTATGTATCGCGCGAAAAACAGTGGCCGTAACAAGGTGGTGGCGGCCTGACAGTGATGGCCATCAACCGATAAAGCTGCGCAGGCAAAAGCCGATACCGAGGGCGAGTGCGGCCGCAGCCCCGCCAAAAATCAGTGTTTTGATCCCGGAGGCCAGTACTTGGCGGGAAAACACCAAGCCCTTACACAGGCCAATGGCAAAGAAAGTGCAAGCAGCCAAAGCCGTGCTGCTGTAGAACTGCTCAGTCGTGCTCAGTGGCTGAATAAGATAGGGCAGCAGTGGTATGGCGCCCACACCAATAAACGCGGCAAAGGTCGCCAGTGCAGCCCCGAGGGGCCTGCGTGCACAACGGCTGATACCGTATTCCTCCGCCAGCATGGTCTCTATCCAGAGCTTGCGGTTGGCGGTAATGGTAGCGACGATTTGTTCCAGTATTTCTCCGTGAAATCCTTTGCGGTGAAAGATCTGGCGGATTTCCTCCCGCTCCCCCTCAGGTACCAGTGCAATATGCTGGCGTTCGGTGCGGGTTGCCGCTTCCAACTGTTCCCGATCCACGCTGACGGCTTCGTAGTTGCTCACTGCCATGCTAAAGCCATCGGCAATCAGGTTGGCAAAGCCCATCACCAGCACCACCGCTTCGGAAAAGCCGGCACCGAATGCGCCGGCTACAATGGCGAAGGTGGTGACACAGCCGTCGATAGCCCCCAGAACAAAATCGGAAACTTGCTGTGACTTGGGTTCGCGGTGCAAGCGCGCCTCAATACGTTCCGGGCGGTGTTCTTCAAGCAGGGCGTGTCGGGCTGCTTTGTTCGGGTCCCCTTTTTTCCCTTCCATTTCAAGGGATCTCCCTGTGGGGCCTATCCCCGCGTCGCTAGACAGGTGTTTACATATCACAGTCGGGTCACGGTAGGCTGTGGCTAGATTCTAGATCAAAGCCCGGCACCGGGTGCCATTGCGCAGCGATTGTTGTCGCGCGCATCCGGGTGGGGGAAACCGACTGTGCCGGTCTGGGAAGCTGACGCTGAACCGGATACCAACCGTTTTGGCTTGGCCCGGCAATGTAGGCCGGTGGCAATTTCCGGTTGAGCCGCTGGCGGTGCGCATCCTGCAGGCATGTATCCCCATGGACCGGGCAACGCTTTTTATCGCTTTGCAATACACGCCACACGTATTAACGCACGATAAAGCTGCTCCTATCGACACCGGTATTGCCGGTCTTTGGGTCATAGGCGTAGACCAGGATTTCGTAGACACCGGGTACCTCGGTGGAAAAAGGGGCACTGAATATATTCATGGTGTCGCGTAATTTTAACGGCACTGTGGTAAACGTTTTTCCATCTTTCTGTACAAGCGCCACCACTTCAATCTTGCTGCCATCCCAGAGGCCGCCCTTGGTAATCGAGCAGCCGCACATCATTACCACGTTGGCGCGGATCTCATAAGGGCTCTTGTCGAGGCCCGTGTACAGGTGCGTTTGCGGGCTGAGCAGGTCTACCACCATACCCGGTATTTCCACGACCAACCCATCGCCACTGATGGGTTTACCGGGCACCAGCCAGGTTTGGGTTTGCGCTACCACGCGGGCCTGTTTTTTAATGTATGGGGCCAGGATTTCAATAGTCACAAACACCGGTTCGCTGATATCCAGCGCAGCGGTGAAGTGTGCTGCTCCGGTGGCAATCGGCAGATAGCGCTCCCGCGGGGTTTTCATAATCTTGCCGGTATCCCCAGTGCTGCCCTGGGTCAGTCCCTTGGCGAGAATCTCATTAGTATCCGCCGCGCGAATAATGACCATGGCACCCCCAATAGAGGAACCAATAAATTTGGCATCCCTGGCCTTGGCGCGCACGGTGATTTCCGTAGGTATTGTCTCTGCCCACAGGGGCGTGGCAATAAACTGCACGGCGAGGATACAGAATAAAATAGCCAGTTTTTTCATTTTAACTACCCTATTGATGGTTTTGTTAGTGCGGCGTAGGCTCCCAAAAACACCATCCCCCAAATCACTGCCCCGAACAGCAACCACAGAAAATTCAGTAGGGTAAACTTCGCGTTGGATTCACCAAGCCTGTCTCCACAGGCAAGATTGGCTGCTTTTTGTGCGGAAAACAACGGGAGGGCCATTATTGGCATCAGTGCCAAGCTGATAAAGTCAAAAATTGAAACCTCACTGGTGAGAACCGAAAGCCCGTCACTGATATAGCTGGCCAGGGCAACCACGATATAAGTAACGGCCATTAATATCGGATGCCATTGATAGCTGAGTTTGGCCTCCTCAATTCGACTTTGTATGGTGGTGAATAGGGGGTAGGTAAAAAAGATTGAAAATATAGCTCGTAAGACCGGTAGCATTTTTTCACCACTGGTCAGTTTGTACTCTTTCCAATGACGATAAAACCAGTAAATGGAGTATATGCCGCAAGTGCCAAAATAAAGTATCAGAAATTTGGTTTTTGAAACAACATAAAACTCTGCTTCGCCGGTAGAATCCTTGCCCAGGTCGGCCTCAGGCGCATTGTAAATATTGGTATCCACACTATCCCCCTCACTACAAAAAAATCCGGGCAAAATGCACTTTTAAACCCGTAATTACAAGACGTAATTCACATCCGAATACGCAATAAAAAAGCCGGACATTGTCCGGCTTTTGGGTCAGCTGTAAACACCACCAATCAAGCGCCCTTAACAGAATTCACCCAACTGGCCACACGGCTCTCCAGTACCGGTATCGGCACGGCACCACCGCCCAACACGGTATCGTGGAAACCGCGGAAATCGAACTTATCGCCCAGTTGCTCCTCGGCCTGCTTGCGCAGCGCCTGGATTTTCAGCATACCGATCTTGTAGGCGGTGGCCTGTCCCGGCCACACCAGGTAACGACGCACTTCAGAGCGCACGGCGGTTTCCGGGATCGCGGAATTTTCCAGGAAGTATTCCACTGCCTGCTCTTCACGCCAGCCCTTGGCGTGCATACCGGTATCCACCACCAGGCGAATGGCACGCCACATCTCGGCCGTCAGATGGCCGAACAAATTGTAAGGGTCTGCATAGGCCCCCATTTCTTTGGCCAGCTTCTCGGAATACAGTGCCCAGCCCTCTGAGTAGACGGTAAAGTGCGCCTGGGTGCGAAACTGCGGGATACCCTCCAGTTCTTGCGCAATGGAGATTTGCATATGGTGGCCGGGATTGCCCTCGTGGTAGGCCACGGTTTCCATATCGGTGGTGGAGTAAGCGCTCATGTCGGACAGGTGCGCGTAGTAGATACCTGGGCGGGTGCCATCCGGAGTACCTGGATAATAGTGCTGGGCACCGCCGTCCTGCTCGCGAAAGGACTCGACACGCTTCACCACCAGCTCCGCCTTGGGCAGCAATCCGAAGTACTCGGGCAGCTTGGTGCTGATATTGTCGAGGAAAGCCTTCGAGTCATCCAGGTAGCTCTGGCGGCCCTTGTCTGTGTTCGGATAGTAGAACTGTCCGTCCTCGCGGATAAAGGTAAAGAACTCCTGCAGGCTACCTTCGAAGCCCACCTGCTCCTTGATGGTTTCCATTTCTCCCCGAATACGCGCCACTTCTTCAAGGCCGATATTGTGGATCTCATCGGCGGTCAGTTCGGTGGTGGTGGTATTGGCCAGGCGCTGGTTATAGAAAGCCGAGCCGTTCGGCAGGCTGCTGGCGCCCTGGGGTTCTACGGATGCCTTCTGCATATCTTTCTTAAGCCAGGCGATCAGAGTTTTGTAGGCGGGCAGGAATTCGGTTTCCAGGGCCTTGCGGGCGTCTGCGGTGAGCTTGTCAGCCTGTTGTTGGTTGATCTTATCCGCTTCCAGCAACGTGGCAATTTTGCCCTTAGCTCCGGCCCACAGGGGGGCATCGTCGCCACCTTTGAAGGGGGCGCCGTCAATCAGCTTGCTGGATTGCTCGATAGCGCCCTCAAAGGCAAAACGCGGTGGACGGATGCCCGCCCTGGAGGACTGCTCGGCGCGCTCGCGCAGCTGGTTAATGGCGCGGGAGATACCACCGATACGGGCAATATAGGCCTGCATATCCTCGATAGTGTCCACCTTGTGGAAATTCAGCAGAAAGTTGGGTAGCTGTGACTGGGAACCACCCATTTGCTCGAAAATGTAACCATGGCGTCGGAAGGGCTCGGCTGCCTTGGCCTGTTCAAACTGGTAGCGCCAGATATCGTAGGAATTTTTCCCTTCCTGGGTCAGTTTGTTGTAGTTGAAATTCTTCTTCAGCTCGGCAACGGTCTTCTCCATCCAGGCCAGCTGGCGCGCCTCTGCGGCCTCGCTCATATCGTCGATCTGGTCGTACTGCTGCTTGCGCCCGAGGTAGGATAGTTGCATGGGGCTGAACTGTAGCTGCTCTTCATAACGTGCATCCAGCCACTTGGTCAGGCGGTGTGTTTCCGCCTCAGCCTCCAAGGTGACAGGCACCTCTGCAAGGGTGCTCTGGGCCTTGTTGGCCAGGGTGGCTGCTTCTGTGCTCTTATCGGCCTGACAGCCTGTGAGGACGGCGACAGCCAACAGACCCGGAATCAAAGGATTGTTCAGCTTAATCGGCATTTTTCTATCTCGGTCAATCGTTGTATAAATAAACGCCTCTAACTTTGACACGAAATCCCTGGAGTGTCGACTCGCGTGCTCTCAAAGGCCATTTCTGTGCGTTGAGCCGTGGGGTCATCCAATTGGCAGAGCCCTCTTGGCAGGGTGTGGTGTCTGCTGATTACTGCCAATGGGGTAGTGCCCTGCCAGTGGTGTTTTTTACGATTTGTGGTCTCCACGCATATAGGGGGTGGGGGTTCCTGGCGCCCTGTACCGGGCCTTCCACCAGTTTCCTCCGGAAGGAAGGAGGAGGGGGCGGCAAAGGGGTGTTTGTGGTGCAGAGATTCTGCAAAGGGACACTTGGAGTGCTGCTTTTTTACACGCTCGGGCTACAGGCACGGCATATCGGCTACTGGCGAGGGATATACCAGAGTTATACACAGCTCTATCCATGGTTTCTGTTAGTAACAAGTTTGTAATGACAGAGTGCAGGTGAGCGGCCTGTGGACAGCGCATTTGCAGAGGAAAAGTGTCAATCGGTGAAGGAGGCCTTCCCATGGGGGCAGTGGAAAGCCCCAGCAGTGGGGGCTTTCGGTGTGGGCATAGCTTAGCCTTCCTGGCTTGATTCCGGACCTAGTCCGTATTAGTGGGGATGCGGCCCAGGTCGCCTTCCATTTCTGCAGCCAGGAAAGAAATCACGACCCAGGCTGCGACATTCTGGCGAAGGTTTTCAGGGTCAACCTTGTCCAGCGTGTCATTGGGGGTATGGTGGTAGTCGAAGTAGTCTGTACCGTCCTGGTATAGGCCGAAGGCAGGTACACCCTCGGCGACGAATACACTGCTATCCGGACCTCCGGAAGAGGCGTTATTGCCGCGTTCAATGCCGAGGGGCGCGAGCAACTGCATCATTTGGTCGGCGATATCAAATTTGTTCTCCGGCAGGCGGGTGTCAAAACGCCAGATTTTCCCGGCGCCGAAATCGGATTCGGATACGGCGATAATATTGTCCAGCTCATGGCGGTGGGCATCGACATATTGTTTGGCACCCACCAAGCCTATCTCTTCGGCGCCAAACAGAATCACGCGCAGCGTGCGGCGTGGGCGATCTGGCAGTTCCGCGATGAGCCTGGCTGTCTCCAGGACAATAGCAACGCCGGCGCCATCGTCGAGGGCGCCAGTGCCCTCGTCCCAGGAGTCGAGGTGGGCGCCGATGACCATGACTTCTTCGGGCTGCTTGCGGCCGGTGATCTCTCCGATCACGTTAAATGAAGGGCCATCGGCGAGGCGTGTGTTGTCGACATCAAGTTTGACCACTACGGGCTTGCCGCGCCCGAGCATGGCCTCGAGCAAATTGGCATCCGGAGCCGAGAGCGCCAAAGCGGGCACCGGGTTTTCAATATCTTTGATTGCCATCATGCCGGTGTGGGCAAAGCGGTCAGAGTCAGTTCCTACAGAGCGCAAAAGCAGCGCTGCGGCGCCCTTTGTGGCCGCTGCACGCATTCCCCTACTGCGTCCCTGGACTGCGGGGCCATAGCCTTCACCGGTGCGGGCCTTTTCCATGCGCTTGTTGACAAAGGCTATCCTGCCTTTCACTTGCTCCGATGGGGCCTTTAGCAGCGCTTCCACATCGGCAAACTCGACGATCTCAGCACTCAGTCCACCCTCGGGTGTGGCGACACCGTACCCCAGGGAGGTTACCACCAGTGGCTGCGGGTAGGGTGCGATGACTTCGGCATGTGCGTGACCGCGTACCCAGCGCGGCACCTCGACCTGTTCGGTATACACCCGATCGAAACCCAACGCCTTCATTTTTTTCTGGGCCCAGGCAACCGCGCGGCGGTCACCTTCGGTTCCGGCACGGCGTGGGCCGACTTCCACAGTCAGTGACTCCACAATGCTGTAGGCATCGGAGGATTCCAGGGCGCGGTCGCGCAGCACTTCGGCAACCGAGAGGTCCTCACGGGGCAGCGGCTTGGCCTGGGCGGCACTGAAGACCATGGCGGCTATTAAGCTCCCGGTTAGGGGCAACAGTCGTTTAAACATATGTTTATCCTTGGTTAACGTTTACTGGGTTCAGGATTTTGGCTGTCGGCCAACTGTTTCAGTGAGCAGTTGGCGTCGCACCTCGCGCAGCTGCCTGATACCGGCCTGGGTAAATAAATAGGGGGAGCCATCGTCGTATTCTCGCTCTTCAATCTTCAGGCACTCAAGGCGCAATTGTTCCAGCTTGGGATCGTGGCGCATAGGGCAGGCGACCAGAGCGCGCCATTCACTCTCACTGGCCTGCCCGGAAATCACATCTTCAAGCCCCTTGATAAAACTATCCCTATCCATGCGGAATCTTGGCGTGCGCAGGTGCATCAACGTCCAGACGACAATAACAAATGCGCTAAGTGACAGTAATAGCGTTAGAAATACGCTCACTTCTTACGCCTCCAATAATAATTTTACCGCGACAGCAACTGTGGCGAGAATAAGGATAGGTTTGATCAACCGGGTGCCCCGTGAAATCACCAGGCTTGAGCCGATACGCGCACCAAAAAACTGGGCAACAGACATACTGATTGCCAGCCACAGTAAAAGGTGGCCGCCCAGCATAAACATGATCATAGAGGTGGTATTGGTTGCCAAAACCAGGGGCTTGGTGGATGCTGTGGCTTTACGCATGTTGTAGCCGAGGAGTGCGGCGAAGGCCAGGGCATAAATAGAGCCCATACCGGGGCCAAAGAAGCCGCCGTAAAAGCCTACCCCGCCACCCACGGAGAGGTTAAATACACCTGTGCCCATTCTGGGTTTGGAATCGAAATCGGATATCCGTGGGGAGAGTGTAAAGTAGAGTGCGATTGCAATCAGCAGAACCGGCAAAAGGATCTGCAGGTCTTCGCCACCCAGTTGGGTAACGGTCCAGGTGCCAGCCATCGAACCAAAAATTGCAGCAATCAGGCCGGGCCACAGAGGCTTTAATTGCAGTTGCCCTTTTTGCAGGAAATTGACCGTCGATGAAAGTGTGCCGAAGACGCTTTGAAACTTGTTGGTACCGAGGGCATCCAGTGGAGGGATGCCGGCCCACAAGAGTGTGGGCAGGGTAATAATGCCACCACCACCAGCGATGGCACTCACAAAACCCGCGGCAAAGGCTACCGCGGTTAAAATCAGGTAGGTGCTTGTGGGTATATTGCTACTGAGTTCTATCACGGGAGGATTCACTGCCCTTCAGGGCACTGGTCTGCTTATTGCGGTGATGTCCCTGGTATTTACTGAAGCGAAGCTGAATTTCCCTCATATCTTGTTCCAGGTCTCCCGTAGGCCGGTACAGGGAGTCCAGGCAAAGGCGTCTTCGGGGGAAATCCCAGGCAACCAGGAAAATGGGCACATCGGCTGCGTAGGCAATGCGCAAAAACCCGTTCTTCCACTTGGTGACTTTTTCGCGTGTGCCCTCTGGTGTGATACCAACCCACATCTTTTCATTGTCGCGAAACCGGGATGCGACCTGCTGCGCGATACCGCCGGCTGCGGCGCGGTCGGTGGGTACACCGCCGAGCCACACAAAGAATCCCTTTAAGGGAAAGAAAAAGGCTTCCCTCTTCATCAACCAGGAAATCCTTATCCGGTAGGCCATAATAAACGGCATGGCCACGACAAAGTCCCAGTTGGAAGTGTGCGGGGCCAGTGCCACCATCACTTTTTTTTCCGGTGGAAAGGTGCCTTCCAGGCGCCAGCCCATCAGCCGGATCAGCAGCCTGCCAATGGCAGCGGTGAGGCGGTTGCCAAGACGCGGTATCTCTGCCGGTAACTCTTTGTGCTGACTCATTTATGATCTCTCACTCTACTGCCTGGATATCCGCAGCTGAATCTGGGCAGGAATACATACATGAAATTAGTGTTCTCGGGTGGCATAAAAACGGATATCCGGATAGCGTTCCTCAGCCAGTTGCAAGTTTACCCGGGTCGGTGCCAGATAAGTGAGGTGCCCACTCCCATCCATGGCGAGATTGGTGCTCGCTTTGCGCCTGAAATGTTCCATTTCCCTGGGGCTCTCGCTTTCCACCCAGCGGGCCGTGGCTACATTGACGTTTTCATAAATGGCTTCGACCTTGTACTCATCCTTAAGGCGGTAAGCCACCACCTCAAACTGGAGAACACCTACCGCGCCGACGATAATGTCGTTACTCTCCTGCGGGAAAAATACCTGTGTCGAGCCCTCTTCGGAAAGCTGTTGTAAACCCTTTTGCAACTGCTTGAGCTTCAGTGGATCTTTCAGGCGGATTCGGCGAAACAGTTCCGGGGCAAAATTGGGAATACCGGTAAATTTGAGGAGTTCCCCCTCTGTAAAGGTATCGCCAATCTGTATGGTACCGTGGTTGTGCAGGCCGATAATATCCCCGGCAATGGCTTCCTCCACGTGAGAGCGGTCTCCGGCCATAAAAGTAACGGCATCGGCAATTTTGACCTCTTTACCGATACGCACATGTTTTATCTTCATGCCGCGGTTGTAAGTGCCGGAGCACACACGCATAAAGGCGACACGATCGCGGTGTTTTGGGTCCATATTCGCTTGGATTTTAAAGACAAATCCCGAGAATTTTTCCTCGCTAGGCACCACCTGGCGCTCGCGGGTTTCCCGCGGTTGTGGACCGGGTGCCCATTCGACAAAGCCGTCCAGCATTTCACGCACGCCGAAGTTGCCCAGTGCGGTGCCGAAAAATACCGGGGTGAGTTCACCATCCAGATAGGCTTTCAGGTCAAACTGGTGCGTGGCACCGCGCACCAGTTCGATTTCCTCGCGGATATCCTCTGCGTACTCACCCAGCAGGGTAGAGGCCTCTGTGGTATCAAGCCCCTTGATCCGGACATCGTCCGAAATGGTGTGTCCCTGGCCCTGGGTGAATACATGAATTGTGTCGGTGTAGAGGTTGTAGACCCCTTTAAAGTTTTTACCGGAGGCAAGCGGCCAGTTTATCGGCGCGGCCCGAATGTCGAGTACCCTCTCAATCTCGTCCATGACCTCAATAGGGTCGCGGATATCCCGGTCCAGTTTATTGATAAAGGAAAGGATCGGGGTGGTGCGCAGCCGACACACGTTCATCAGCTTAATGGTACGGTCTTCGACACCTTTAGCCCCGTCGATTACCATCAGTGCGGAATCCACCGCGGTGAGTACCCGGTAGGTATCCTCGGAGAAGTCCTCGTGCCCTGGAGTATCCAGCAGGTTTACGGTGCGATTCCTGTAGGGAAACTGCATCACCGAAGAGGTGACAGAGATGCCCCTTTCCCGCTCCATGGACATCCAGTCAGAGCGTGCGTGCGGTCCTTTCTTGCCCTTGACCGAGCCAGCCAGTTGTATCGCATTCCCGAACAATAACAGCTTTTCGGTCACGGTGGTTTTGCCGGCGTCCGGGTGGGATATGATAGCAAAAGTTCTACGTTGTTGAATTTTATGGAAAAAATCAGAATTCATGGTATTAAAACTTCGATTATGTACACAATAGTGTACATATGTGGAGACTTTCTTAGGCGGAACTAGCAAAGCAAAAGCCTAGTATTGTACCAAGCTCGAATGCCACATGCCCAACTCCCTTCTCAAATAGTGCTCCGAAATACTCTACTAGAAAAAAATATATAAAAATCAATGAGTTATAAGAACCCCTGAATGAAAGGAGGCAGAGGAATTGGAGGGTGTAGGAAAGTTGACCGCTCAGGTAACCTCCGCCCAGCCCTCAGGGGCAAACAATTGCGGGAAGCCATACCCGCAGGCATGCGAAGGCCCGGGTGATGACAGTTTCTGCCGCCCTCAGGTAGTGGATGTGGCGGTTTTTTCGTGGGCACGAGTTTCCCGTTCTGATGCGGAAAATAGCGGGCAAGGTCTATAAAGATCAATGAAGTTCAAAAAGTGACAAGCTCTATAGCACCACTTTGGACCATCCGCGTTTTGTCTGGTTGCAAAGCGTTGGCTGGCTGGCATCTCAGCCAGAAGAGGGAGGCGGTATTTATTGGGGTGTCCATTCCACTTGGCTGTCACTGGGAGAATCCGGTACAGCGCGTTTCGTGCTCCCCGCATACTTGAGGGACCGGTTCTTGCTTTATCAATGAGAACCCTACACTGCAGGCGCTCAGAGTGGAGTGACAGACCCGATTTTGAATTGGCGCTAGAAACTGCCCCGGAGATAGTGATAAATATACGCGGCCCTACTCATCCGCCTATCATTTTCAAGAGCTAATCATAGACAACACTTTCCTTGTCCAAATAAATTAAAGTGAGCCCGATTGTATTGATAAATCCATAAACGAACTTAGCCAAAGCCAGGACTTGAAAGCAATACCGGCAATATAAATTGTATTTTCCTTAAATGTCTTTCAATTCACCATTTTCCAGCAATCTGAAGTATTGCCCGTTTTTGATTAGCAGGCCTTCACTTTTCCGAAATGGAAAACTGAATAAATAGTCTTTTGGATGTTTCACATCAATTGCAAGAACCTTGTTGTTATATAAGGCATTGACTTTGCTTTGCAATGTATGCCCGACTACCACAGCTTTGGCCTCTATCGCTTTTAAGCCCTGCTCAACCTCAAGTTGTGATAAATCATCTTTAAAGTATCCTCGATACCATGCGGGTCCGGTTGTGCTGGATCGTAAAAAAGATTCTTTTGTTTCAAGAGTTGGTGTGTAATAGAGTTTTCTATAACCTTCACGGACGATATGATTGATATCGGGCAAAGAAAGGCCGAATTCGGTTATCTTGGGATGAATACCGCCATGGGTGAAGGCAACATTATTAATAACTTCAAGAACATTTTTAGAAGCCAACCAGCGGCCTAAAAATGCATTGTCATCAAATAGTTGATATTGTTGCTTGCCAAGCATACCAGCAATATAAAAATATTTTTTATGCGCTGATTGATAGTTTCCTTGAAGGGTTTTTATCTCATGATTTCCTATGATGAAGTGTACTTTCCCACCGGCTCTCTTAGCAGATTGTTCCAGTTTATAGATCCCCCAAAGAACTTGAGTTGTCGAGGCGCCACGGTCAATAAAATCGCCCACCAGTACAAGGTGACCTTGATCAAAAGTCCAATTAAGTTGTGTGTCTGCTATCCCGTGAATAACTAGAAAATCTCGAAAGGCACTAAAACCACTTTCGATATCAGATAGGGCTATTATGGATGCATCATCATTATAATTTGTATCTGGTGTGGTGATTTCAGGGTCAATAGTGACATTAAACGTGCTGTTATCTAATGGAAATGGAACGGTAATAATTAACTTTTCATCTTCAGAATGGTAACCTGTATCTACATAATATCCATCATCCTTATTACCCTTTAATATATTGGTAACCAGTGTTTTATTTTCATAAAATACATGTACTTCACCATCCAATTTATAGGCAAGCTTATCTTCGGATAAATGGGCATCCGCGCCAATAAACAACCCAAATGCAACTACACCTGTCATCAATATTATAAAGGTAATCCCGAAGTGCTTTAAATTAGTAAAAATTATAGACATTACTTACCCCTTGGAGTTACTATTTTAAATATGCCTTTTCAATATACGGCAAATTTTGTAAGTTAAATATAATATTCCAGTACCAATCATTGCGGAGATAAGAGCTAACCATATAGCTGGTATTTCCTGTGCTGAGTAATCAGACTGGTTAAATGAAACTACTAAACTGTTGCCATGTTCAGCATACCAGACACCAAAGAGTGAAGGGGTGATTATCTTCAGCATTGCGGACACAACCAGGATAAAACCAATTCCAAATCCAATCGTGTAGACTAAATAGTAGAAACTCCTGCTAACCCCTTTCTTAAATTTTAATAAGGGCTTTAAGCCTTTTGGTGGTGCAACGCCTATCGTAATATGTTCAATATATCCTGCTGCCAATTCCCTTGGCGTGCCTAACTTTGCCAAAATTGATTTAATTTCTGTGTTCTCTGAACTTTCTCGTAAGGAGAGAGCTTCATAGATATGACTTTCAATTTCTTGAACCACTTCCAGAGCCTGAACCTCACTGATTCTGGATAAGTAAATCTCCAGTTCGGACAGGTAGTTATGAATTAATTTGCTTCTTGCCATGTTATTACCTTTTATTCTTCAATTTTGCATTGATTAAAAAGTTGATTGATGTCTTTTACGGACTTCTGCCACCTGGCCTTGAGCCCATCAAGTTTATCTTTTCCTACTTCAGATAGCCGATAGTATTTTCTTGGCCTGGATTCACCCTCCTGTAACCAATAACTTTCGACAACACCCTCTCGCTTTAAACGGTCAAGTAGCGGGTACAAAGTTCCTTCCGTAATTTTCATTGTTTCGAATTGATGAAGGTTTTGAAGAAGTCGAAGGCCGAACTGAGCTTTTTGACCAAGCAAAGCCAAGATCACCATTTCGAGCGTACCTTTTCGGAATTGCACATCCCATTTATGTTCAAAAGGCTCCAAATTGCACTCCTTATATGTATAACAGAGTAACTATGTACTACATAGGTCGATTTGTAGTGCACTGTGAATAAAATTGCAAGGAAATTTTGAGTTATTTGGCGTTATGAGCCCGGTATGGACAAAAATGCAGCACTGCCTGCCTTGCCCTAAGAAGAGCGGACAAACGGGGTATCTGCAGGTAGAAAACCGGCAGATACGGCCACAGTGAAATCGAAGAGCACATGGGTATCCACTACGGGGCTGCCTGGCTACAGGTAAAAGTATCAGGAGGACGATACAGATGTGTTGCACGCCAAGCCGCGCAGTCGCCAGAATGGCTCTGGTCGATGGTTGATACCAGCGCAAGGAGCATTGACCCAGAAGCGCCTGAACGACAAGATGCCCGACCCGCGCTATGTTCTGCGACCCACGCGCTCATTCAGAGACTGATCTGACAAGAAACCGGTTTGAAATTGGCGGTGCCGTGTGGCAATACCTTAAACGCTGAGATCAGTGGTGCAAAAACCCAGAAGGCCAGCGAATGCGTCCTGACCGGTAGAGATGCGGCAACAACTGAGTGAGAAAGACCTGCAATTCACGCTAAGCGGAGGCAGAAAATATACCCAACTCGCGAAGCCGCCCTCAGAGACACCTTTGCTGGCATTGAAAATTTTCACACCACCCCACAGCGATCTGGTTCAAAGATCAACTGTCCTCGGTAGAATGCGAAAGCGGTTTCAAAAATTGGCGGGTGAGTCTAATAAATGAAAAGTGATTCGGATGGTACAGCAAGAATTGACCGTTGACTCTTAGGGTATGGCCAAGCGGCCATTTTCCATATGGCACCTTAGTACACAAAGCGGATGACCGCTTGAGCCGAGTTTTACCCGATACTGATGCCAGCTTGCTTCTGAAAAATGAATAAGGATAATAGCGGCCATAGTGGTGACAAGTTAAATCTAATATAGTGGGCATAGAACCTAACCAGCATGCCAGAAGAGCTGTCAAATTTCTTAGTACTTTGCCAACTTCTGGGTGTCTTTATACTGTAGCAAATACGTACGGGATAACCTTCGTGAAAAATAGCTTTATTGTAGGCATATTTAGCCTTTTAGCGGGATGTGCTTCGGTACAAAAAGAAACCCTGGAGTTACCTACTGCAAAACCTCCGCAACTGTGGTCTCACCATAAAGCATTAGATATCCATGTGGGTGCTTGTGCTTTAAAAGGGTTAAGTGCGCTTAAAGCTCTCGGCTTTACTCAAGTCGTCAAAAATGAAAACTACATATATGGTAACTTTCATAACAATAGCGTGGCAGTAAAGTGTGTGTCAAGAGGCGTGGCCTCGTTTGTTTATTTAGCAGTGGCAGGGCCTAATAAAGAAATTGTCGAAAAACTGCGTAATGAAGTTGCCTGGAAAATGTAGATATCTTAGCAGATAATCAAAGGCGTATATTTTTCAGATATTGACTGAATGAACAGAAGGATAGCTCTGCGAAACCAATATTTTTTATATTCATACTCTCCGTATTTTGCGTTTCATGTGCTACAGTAAAAACTGTGGATACGGAGAATAACCAAGTAGATGTTAGTCGCAGGGGTTACAAGAATCTCTGCGAGGAAATTCCCAGGATTTACAGCAGAGCGTGCTACAATTTCTGTTTGATGAATAATGAACCAAGTAGAATGGTAAATACTGGAGCAATGATAAATGACGTTCCATTAATGGCGGTTGATACCGTATTCCCGGTGGCGGCAGGTACCATTGTTTTACCGTATGCAATATTTGCACGAGAAAAAAGGCAATATCACAGTAAATTGACCATATGGAATAAGTTCCAGACACAAGCCGTGTAGCTTACAGTAAACATCTAATCAGCACCGGGGTGCCAGGCTCTGCTGCTAAATACAAACAAACCCTCGCTCCCTGGTCGCCAAGTGCAAATTCGCTGCGCGATACAAGTGCATCACACGCCATTACTATTGTTCACCGCCATGTGCTCAATACCCTCGGCCATGGTGGGGCGCTTTCAAAGTTTCCATCTTGCTGGAGTGACCCATTTCACACAGAAAGCCGGGCGCAACCATAAACGCCTGTTCAAGCTTTTGTACAGAAATCAATAGTATGCCCCTCTATAGGTCTTATTTTGGGTATACAGGCTCAGCCGTTCCGATATAAGCGGAATATCCCAATCAAGTTTATTGGCCATTTTTTGTGCTTTTTTCTGCCATTTTAGTGCATCCTTGAATTTTCCAGATTCCGCGTAGGCTGCAGCCCTGGTTTCCATTATTCTCACTTCATCAAAGTAGTTATCAGCTTTGGAATCAAGTAAATTCAGGGCTTCTTCTCCATTTCTCAGCACATCAAAGTTGGAGGTTGAAAGTTCCCAGGCCAGCAATAACTTGGCAGTATAGTCTTCAGATTGTGTTGAATTTCTTAACCAGCTTATTGAAGCTCGTGATTTCTCAAAAGAAATATCGCTACTTGAAAGTGCGGATCGAGCAAGGGCATTTTGTGCCAGTGAATAGCCGCCAATCGCAGCGGCATTAATCCACTTATAGCCGTTGGCTATGTCAATCTCGCACCCCCTGCCTTCAAGCATATTCCGGCCGATTTCATATTGAGCGTGGGGAAGGCCACTTTTGGCAGATTTTGTAAACCATGAATTGGCGGTTTTATATTGCAAGTCCACTTTCTTCAAGTAGGATCTAAAATGTCGGAATGTATTGAGACGAGAAGCATAAAGGTACTGCGCTACTGCATCTCCAGCATTTGCTGCTTCTTCAAGTTTATTTAACTCTCTGGTAAGTTTTTTGGTGTTCGCAGCATCGTTTCCCCTATCATTTTCTATAGTAAAAATAAATTTAGTTCTATGGCCGTAAATAGGTTTTTCATCTGTTGATGCCGTATATATAGCTCGCTTTAAGGCCTTTACAGTTGCTTTCGTGAAGTTTTTATTTGTGGACTTGGTTGTAATGATATCGCGAGGGTAGCCTTCAGGAGATATGGTAAACTCCGTATGAACAACTCCCATTTGACCAGACCTTATTTCAGAAATCGGATATCTTGTAGTGATTTTTTTAGCGGGTTTGACTTCTGGGGCGCAGTCTTCATCGCTAAGGGGCTTGGGAAAAATGTTGCCGTTAATTGAGGCAATATTATATATAGGGTCCAGTTCTGAAAAAAGCTTATTGGCTTCTTCTTTCTGAGAATCATTTAAATTATTAAATATTGATTTTGAGGTTCGTGTAAAGACCGCATCCTGGAGTCCATTATTGGCGATTTGCATTAATACATAGGCTTTTACGGGATCTTTTACCACAGACTCTTCTCGGTAATACATCACTCCAAGATTAAACAGGGAAGACCTGTCTCCGATAGCGGCAAGTGCTTCAAAGGCGGTTTTTGCCTCGTCAAATTCCCCGGCGCTATAGATTTCCATGGCTTTGTCAAAGTTCGCTTGGCTTGAAGTCGAGAAAACGATAAATTGAGCTAGTATAAATGCAAGAATTTTTGTAATTTTAAACACTTTGTAGAAATTTCCGTAGTTTTTTGTGATTTACATTGAGGGAAAATTAACGCGAATATTATGATTTTTTTTGCAGAAAATGTCCAAAATTTCGATTTTGGGGCAGATTCAAATCGAAAAATTCAATTTTAGTTTGTACATTTGTGCTGGTTTCGGGGATCCTAATACTTACCTTTCAAAATCCGAGAACAATCTGTTAATTGTAAAACCTATATATACCCAGTTCAATCAATAGTGATCACCATTCCAAAGTGCGTCTTCTTCACTGGCAAAACTGAAAAGGAGTCGCAGCGGTTTGTTGGGAGGCGAAAGGGTCTAAATTGAACAGCAGGATGTGGTCAACGCTGATTATACAGCCAATGAGTCTCTGAGGGGCCGGCGGGTAACGGATGGAATTAGACCAATCGCCATCTCTCAACGATACTATTGACATGGAAACTGATGCAATTGTCAGGAATGTAAAGTTTTTATTATTTGTTGATTAGGGGTTTAATCAGATTTTTCATCTCTTTGCTGTTGTTGCGCTGGTCAGAAGCCTTTCCCTTGGCCCAGAACTGATAGTGCAGCGCTTTGTCCAGTTTATCGAATTGTGCCATATATTCCGACATATCACCCTGGTTCACATGATCGGATTTGGATTGAAAGACGAATTCCACCGAGAGACTGTCCTCATGGATTTCAGCTGTACGGGAAAAAGTGAACCAGGGGTTGTCAATCTCGGTGCTGCCCAACGCTTCCTGCCAGAGCAATTCACCACGAATATTGGCCACAGCACGCTATAAGCCAACAACTGGACTGGAGAGGGTGCGATCACGCCGTGTACAGTTGAGTGGTGGATAGCTCCGGCAGGGGCCGCGTTCAATCGCGCTGTGGGGGGGCTGCTCGATGCCTGGTAGTGGTTGCACGGGGAGCAGCTGTCACCAGCCGCCAAACAGGTTTTTCA
The DNA here is from genome assembly GCF_047289955.1 of Microbulbifer jejuensis. Lineage (NCBI taxonomy): Bacteria > Pseudomonadati > Pseudomonadota > Gammaproteobacteria > Cellvibrionales > Microbulbiferaceae > Microbulbifer > Microbulbifer jejuensis. The sequence goes on along the minus strand of NZ_JBLBUB010000009.1, from coordinate 141,858 downwards.
TAATCGGTCTGGTAACTGGGGTGGGAATAACAGGGGCCCTGTCCGGGTTTACGGATTGGATTGTGGCTGTTGAACCGGCACCGCCTCCAGGTTTTCCCTCAGCTCTTTGAGCTTCTCTTTTGCCCGTATGGCATTTTCCGGCCCCATACGGATCATCAGTTTCTGCACACCGGGCAGTTTTTCCAGTTTGGGATCGGCAAACTTGTAATATACCGACGGGCGCACGAGTTGGATGGGGCCCTCAATTTCCGGTGCCGCGAGCACCTTGTCAATGGCTTCCAGCACCACCTGATGGAAAGTTTTATTGCGAAACCCAGTTCACCATAGGCCTGTGCCAGACGCGGGTACCAGTACTGGTAAAGACTCACCGCAGTTTCCGTATTCATCAGGGCGAACAGGCGTACAGGCTGATCCTAGCGGCGGTAGTTGCTTGGTGACAGCTGGTAACCCTCCGCTGAGGAGCCGGTAACCAGAATAGGGCCCCGGATGCTCTTGAGGGGCCGGGGCTTGTCAATCAGCGTACCGCGGGAACCGGCATTGATCGCGGCTACCCACTTGCGAATCACTTCACTCGGAACCAGCCAGCGGGACAGGGCATTGTCTGGGGCCAGGCCCATCAGATCCTGATAGGCAGCCTTGTCACTGTTGTTGAGCGGGGGTGGTGGCTTCCTACCTGGTTCTTCAGCCGGTTTTTCGGCTGGTGCGGGTTCCAGAGGCTTGGGCACAGGGGGCTGTTCTTCCGGTTGCGCCAGGGTTTCTGGCTCGGGCGCTGTCTCGGGCTCCTCAATGATTTTCGTCGCGGGAATTTCTTTTTTCTTTTCGTCGCCGGTCCAGAGCCAATAAGCTGCCGCGGCGACGATGATCACCACTATAATTCCGATGATCCACCCTTGCCTAGATTGCTGTTCCGACATTCCCTGCCCCCTTTTTGTTGCGATCAGAATGTTCAGGTTGGACCACGACAAAGCCTACGGTTGCCGTGCCCACCGAACTTAAGCGCGGGTGTGAGCGTGTCTGTGCTATTGGAATCGGTTAGGCAAATTGTGGACAGCCAATAGGAAGCAGGGCAGTGCAGAAATTCCCCGCTCCTAGTAGCCCCATGGGCGCAACTGTCTGCAAATAAAAGGATCGGTGGTGAGGATTACTGAGGAATCTCTCGGTGCGTTTCAATCTTTGGCTATCCCGCGTTGCGAAAATCAGGGGGAATAACGCGGTAGCGTCACGAACTGGCAGAGAGATGATGGCTGGGAGTTTGGTGGGTGACGGGAGTGTTTGCAATATACTGCTGCTTTGCTGATCGCAGTGCCTTCCTGGTTGAGTGAATCCTTGTGGCAAGGGCTTTTTACGGTAAACTCACGCAGAAAAACGTCTGTTATTCAGCAGGGAGGCTTTACATGAAATGCACTGTAATCCTGGTTCTCGCACTGGTACTGGCCGATTCGGTCGCCGCGCACAAGGCACCGACACACAAACACGCCCAACTGATCCCGATCCCGGCCTATCGCCAACCTTATGGGGAGGCGGGCGCGCAAGCTTCACGGCAAGCCGCCAAAGCTTTCCTGGCGACCTTTGATGAAGCGACCAGGGACCAGTTCATGTTTACGCTGAACGCCGCAGAGCGCGCCGGCTGGTCTAACCTGCCTGCTGGCATTGTTGATCGCACAGGCATTGCTGTTGCCGAACTCTCGGATGTACAACGCGGTCTTTTGTTTGATTTCCTGGCTTCGTCCCTGAGTGAGGAGGGCTATCGGAAAGTTATGGATATCATGGCTGCGGAAGCTTTCCTGAGCAACGACCGCCGCGCTAGGCGCCTGAAGTGGGACCCGCAGAACTATTGGATATCCTTCTACGGGACCCCGTCTACGGATACGCCTTGGGGATGGCAATATGGCGGTCACCATCTGGTGCTGAATATTTCGGTTGAAAACAACAGGGTTGAAACTATGTCGCCCAGCTTCGTAGGCACAGAGCCTGCGGTCTTTTCCCTGAACGGTGTTGACTATGTATCCATGGTCGACATGCATCGTGCCGGATACGCGGTCTATTCGGCCCTCGATGCCGAACAGAGAGCGGTGGCTGATGCAGAGCGTGTTCCGCGGGATGTTCAAACCGGGCCGGGCAAGGATGGTGCTATCCCACCGGTGATCGGCATTAGTGCCTCCAAATTGCGCAATGAACAGAGGGCCCTGATGCTTTCGGCAATTCGAAAATGGGTTGCAATTCAGCCATCGGAGAATGCCGTGCCCCGAATGGCTCAGATTGAAAGTGAACTCGACCAGACACATTTTGCCTGGATTGGCGATAGCACCCTCAATACGCCCGCCTATATGCGTATCCAAGGCCCGACATTGATCATCGAATTACTCTCCACCGGGGGCAATGTTGGTGAAAATGCCAGCGGTAAAGGCCACTACCATTCTATTTACCGCAACCCCGCGATGGAGTATGGCGGTTAGGTGCTGGAATCTGTACGCCAGCGAATAGTACAAGGCCGTCCAACGAGGGTATCCTGGTCTGGGTTGCCTGGCGCATCTGGGCCGAAAGGCCACTCACTGTAGTATGCAGCGGCAGGATTTCTTCCGCTGTAACCGGTCAATGAAAATCCCACTGCGCCAGGGCCAGTCAGTCGGTTTTCATCTCCGTAGTGGTGAACTGGTTGCACACCATCACATCCACATCTAACTGGCCAATCACGCGTTCTGCGGTATTGCCACGCAGCAGTGAGCCCGTACCACCGTACTGGTTCATGGTACCCATTACCACTAGGTCCGCATCGATCTCACGGGCCACGGCCTCCACCACATCACTGGTATATCCCCGCTTCACATGAATGCGATCGGTGGGTACGCCGGTCTTGTCGGCGAGCTTGGCCAGGGCGCCGCGGTCCGGGTAGAGCATGGAGTCCAGATAGGCGTTGACCAAATGTAGTTCCGCTTCGTAGTGGCCGGCGATAAAGGTGGCGCGTTCGCTGATCTGGCGATTCAACTGGCGATGTTCCAGGGTTTTGGCCTGGTAGTTCACTGTGGCCAGTACCACTTTGCGTGCTTCCTTGGCGCCGGGGCGGATCAGAACCACCGGGCAGCGCGCGGTCTTGAGTACCCGCCATTTGGATTCGGCGAAAGTGAAGCGACGGCTGCTCTTGGCATGCACAGGGAGGTAGATCATTTCTGCATTGCAGCGCTTGGCTTCCTGTACGATTGCGGCCTGCCAGTCACTGGACCAACACACCATGAGCTCGCAGGTGAGCCCGGCGGCGGCAATCGGTTCACGAATCTGTTCACGGAACCAGGACTCGTCGCGGAAGAGATGGTCGTTGACTGCACGGGTATCGACGGCTTCACCATCGACCGCGACAAAGACTGCCAGGCGCGGTTGGGGATTGCGCCCCCGCGCGGTGGTCAGCGCCCGCTCCAGCGCCACGTGCTTCTCATCATTGGGGTCCACCACCACGAATAGGGTGCTCTGCTGTTCCATCTTTCCTCCTGGGCATAAAGGGTTAGTGGCCCTCTGCGTGAGACAGTGAGCCTTTGGGCTTGAATGTATCACGGGGTGCAGGTGGCGCGGAAAGTTTGCTAGTAATAATTGTAGTTTTACGCGCCAAATCACCATGTGCAGGCGCATAGTGGGGCATTGAAGCGGCATTGTATAGAGGTGTTGTATAGAGGTGTTGTATAGAGGTGTTGTATAGAGATAGGGCAAGCCCATACACTGGCAGCTAGCAGGCGGTCACCGCGGAGGAAAACGGCACTTGATCTGGCCCGGAGCCTCTCTGAAAAGCGCCTGTCAGTATCTGTCGATTCGATATACTGAGTGGCTTAGTAAGGCGAGCTTCCAGGCGTCAGCGTCGGCGACTCCTACGACAGCGCACTGGTAGAAACCAGCAACGGCTTATTCAAGGCGGAGGTCATCCACAGAACAGGCCCCTGGAAAGGGCTGGATGAGGTTGAACGCGCACCCTTGACCTGGGTCGAGTGGTTTAGCCATCGCCGCATTCTCGAGCCGATTGGTGATATGCCTCCAGCCGGATACGAAAACCTGTATTATCAGTAAGCCGAGTCTGCCCAAGCGGCATGACTCAAATCAAATTGCCCCCGGCAAACCCGGGGGGATTCACACATCGAGTAATTTTATGAATATCGATATTGATCATTTAAATGAAGCTGAGCTTGTGGAGCTCAACCACAGGATTGTGGAGAGGCTTAAATTCCTTGATTCCATGCATACACATAAAGAAATGATGCAGTTTAACCCCGGAGAGCAGGTTAGTTTTGAACCGCCCGGCAGAGGCAAACAGATTGGTACACTCGTTAAGTTCAATAAAAAAACAGTTACTGTTATTACTGAGTCTGGCCAAAAGTGGAACGTGTCGCCTCACTTGCTCAGGAAAATTAAAGACGTGTCGTCAAAAGAAAGCAAGTCAAGCAATGTCGTTAAACTATTAAGTAAAGACTAGTTGCATAGCAAAACGCTACACACGTCTTCGGTGCTGTCGCATCTCTGCGGATGAGCTTGGCGTTGTGCAGTAAAACCAGGTTGATTTTGTGGGCAAATAAGTGTTTTCACAAGTATTTATAATATTTTTGGGGTTGTTTCTAGCAGCTCTCAGTATTCCAGTCAAAGAATATTTGGATATGGCTATCGGATTATCTATAGCGGTTGCATCAGCATATACCTTATACAACCTAATAGCAGGGAAAGCATAATGTATATTTTTACTTTTAACTTAAATAATAATTCTGATATTGCATAACAAGCCAATGTTTTCATTGTGAAAATCCCGGTTCGGGCAACCTAAGCTGTATTCTTCCTGCTCAAAAATCAGCGGTAGTTTTCAAAAAAACGAGCACACCCAACTCAACGACATGATGGAAAAATTAATAATATCCCTGTTAGCTATTTTATCGGTATCCGTTATTAATGCCGCAGCGCTAAGTGCCAGTGAAGAAAAGACCGTAAGGCAAGAGCACCCTACCGAACACCTTTATAAGTTATGGATTGATTATAAAAGAGATGAGCAATTCTTTGCCAGATTTTATGACTCGCTATCGATTAAGCATATTATTGAGAGAGAAAAATTAACCCTAAAAAGTGACTTTCACTTATTTTTCAAAAGGTGGCCAGCACACCAATTATATTTTACAGTCTGGGGAGCCTGATTTTTTTTGGCTGAGATTTAAAAAATTGGCGATAGCCATTACTATTTTTGTGCCCAGAAGATTTCGAGTGATGCCTGGTTTGGTTGCGGTATAAATGAATTTAAGTGAGTAAGTATTACAGGGAGAAACGGTCTCAATAAAACTTTCATGGAACACATTTATGATGGTGCAGTTATTGGCCCTGACACACCAATATCACCATTTATTCAAGCAGCACAAAACGTTCCTAGAAGGCAGTTCCGGGAAGTGACTTTGAACAGCAAATATATGGATGAGGAACGTAAGCTGCTTGTCTATATACCTACTGCATACAATAATACTGAGGCGCACAACCTGATCGTTCAACTCGATGGGCAAAATTATTCACGAAATCCAGATTATGGAAAGGTTTGGCAGGGGTGGACGCCTACGCCAACAATTTTAGACAATGTGATTTACGCAGGAGAGGTTTTCCCAACCGTTGCCGTTATGGTTTTGAATCAGGGGCGTCGATCTGAGGATATGCCCAGTGAAAAATTCACCGACTTTATAGCGTAGAAGTTATTCTCTGGGTAAGAAAGAATTATAATATTGCTGGTTCCGAAAATGTGGTTATCTCAGGTCGCTCTCGCGCAGCATTTGCAGCACTAAGATATTTGAATGTTATTGGTGGGATGCTTTCTCAGTCTGGTTCATTTTATTCTACGTCAGAAGAAAAGGAAAATTGTCCTATATATACTGAATTTGATGGAAGATTACTTACAGAATACAAAAAAACCCCGAAACATCCAATTAACCTATATTTGAATGTGGGTTTATATGAGATTGGGTTGGGGCGTGTGGGCGTTAATCGACAATTCAAGGACACCCTTGAGCTTAAAGGGTATAAGCTGAATTACAAGGAATACAAAGGAGGGCATTCCCATCTGAATTGGCGGCATACATTGTCAAATGAATTAATATATTTTTTTGGGGATACAAAAAATAGCAATGCATTGCAGCGCACAAGCTGATAAATATGAGTGGTAGACACCATGGTCATAAAAGGAAAATAACAGCCAGAACAGTTAATGGTTGAGATATTTAGTGGTATTGTGTATCTGCTATTTTTCCTATTTATATTGATTTGATAATTGTGGGCTCTATAGCGTATCAGCCATGGCTTTCCAATTCGCTATATTGGCTGGTTGCTGGCCTTGGCCATTGTCCATCCCCATAATCATCCATAGGGCTGTTTTTTTCATAGCGAGTAAACAGGTCTGGGGCCATGAAATTGATGTTTAATTATCTTGTACACAGGAAAGTTCATTATCTGCTGTATTTTATTTAGGCAATTGCTTTAAATGTCGATATTGTAGAGCACGGACTATGATATGCTACTTACCATTAATGCTTGAAAGGAACTTATCAAGGGCCATATTGAATTCCTTGGGCCTCTCCCAGAACATCATGTGCTTACCCATATAAACAACAGAGGCAGATGGGGTGTTGGCTTTAATCCACTTATCCGCCACCTCCTTCATTTCATTCCGCACGATATACAATAAAGGTACTTTGCCCTCAAGTGCGATAAGATCCTCGCTGTAGTCGAGATAAAATCCCGTGGCATTTGTAATTGAAGCGACACTACTCGATGTATGGCTGGCGATTCTTGATATCCAGGCAACATTCTCTGGCGTCGGATTTTCAAGCATCCATTTGCTAAATTCTGAGATAACGTTATCGCGATCCTCAATGATGCCTTCGGTAAACCACCTCGAATAGCCGTCGGAATCATCGTTAAGGTACCAGATCCATTCGTCACGCGTAGCACCTGTTATATCCGGACCCGTGTCAATCATGATCATGGCTTTGAGTTTATCAGTGCCGAACTGATTCAAATACGCCAGTTGCTCCGTTACCCCATAGGACCAGCCTGCTAGAATCACATTTTTCAAGTCTAGCTTTTCAATCAGTTGGGCTAGATCACGTGCGTGTTGTTGGTAGGTGTGGCCTTCAACGGGTTTTGATGATTTGCCCTGGCCTCTAGGGTCATACGCCAGTGCGCGGTATTTTTTTGATCCTTTAAAGTGGGCGAGTTGATGTTCGAAAACCTCTGTTGACATCATCCAACCAGGAATAAAAATAATAGTGGTGTCGCCGTTGCCTGCTTGTTCGTAGTGTAAGGTGATATTTTCATCTATCTTGACTTCCTCTGAAGCTACACCACCAGTAAACAGACTTAAGCCTGCAACTATTACCATTGAAAGGTATAGTATTCTCATCGTCACTCCCAGCTTTTCCGAGATAGATGGCATCGTTACCACCAAATACAGAGGATAGTTTACCGAACAAAAGCACACAAGTCATCATGACCGCTATTATTCTGATAGCTGATCCACTGGCAATTCCGTTTCAAACCATTAAATATACATAAAAATCAGTTGTTTGTGCGTATATTCTATAGCTACCCAAAACAAAAAACTTCACTGTCACCATGAATCCAGAATTTGTTATATTTTTTAACCGATGGGTTTCAATGAAAACAGGGCGAGAGCCACTGCCAAATAGGTCGAGGGCGTATATAAACAGGTTCCCTTGTTGAGCTATTGTCAGGACCTGGAGGGTAAACTCGTCAACCTTTAACTGCAGTAGCACGACACAGGTATATGAATAATACCTCGAAGATACAGATCTTTTTTGGTAGATTTCAGCTCCAATACGAAACTGCTGCATGCCTAATGAAACAGCAACAACTCAACTCAATAAGGAAATAGATCATGTCAGTAACCATCTGGCTTTTGATCTCGAATACAGTACTTTTCATATTACTGGGTGTCTTTTCTGCAATTCGCACATCTGACACACGCTGGCCGTTTATTTTTGGTTTTTTCTCGATTTTACCGGCGACGGCAATTTTGGCATGGTATGGCGAGGGCGTTGGCTGGCGAGGTAGTGTTCAGAATTCTGTGTCATTTCTTTATCATTAGCAAAAAAGAGATAACCTATGACCAAACCTACTTTCGATATGGATGCTGCTGTCAAGGCGCTGCGTGAGGGCAAAGACCTCAGCGGCAAAGATGGCATCCTAACGCCTCTGATCAAACAGCTTACCGAAGCAGCCATGAGTGCGGAGCTGGAGGAGCACCTCGCTGGCGAGGACAGGCCCAACCGAAAAAATGGCCATACATCCAAGACCATGAAAAGCCCGACGGGCAGCTTCGAGCTGCAGACACCGCGGGACCGCGCCGGCACCTTCGAGCCACAGATCGTCAAGAAGCATCAAACCCAGCTTACCGACGAGCTGGAGCGCAAGATTATTGCCCTGTTTGCCCTGGGCAACAGCTATCAGGACATCCGCACACACATTGCCGAAATCTACGGTATGGAACTCTCCAACGGTACCATCAACACCGTTACTGACAAGCTGCTGCCTGAACTTCAGGCATGGCGTGAACGCGATCTGGAGGCGGTTTATCCTATCGTCTGGCTTGACGCTATCCACTACAAAATCAAGGAAAATGGCCGTTATACCAGCAAGGCCATTTACACCATTCTTGGCCTGAACATCGAAGGCAAGAAAGAGTTGTTGGGCCTCTACCTGTCTGACCAGGAGGGCGCGCACCACTGGCTGAGCGTTCTGACTGATCTCTACAATCGTGGAATCAAAGACATCCTGATTGCCTGTATAGACGGCCTGCAGGGCTTTCCTGAGGCCATTGAAAGCATCTACCCCAAGACCGAGATTCAGCACTGTATCATCCACCAGATTCGCAACTCGATGAAGTACGTGGCCTCGAAGAACCAGAAGGCCTTTATGGCCGACCTCAAGTGCGTCTACAAGGCGACAACGCTCAATGCTGCCGAGAACGCCTTGGACGAGTTGGAGGCCAAGTGGAGAGACAAATATCCGGTGGTGATCAAGTCCTGGCGAGCCAAGTGGCCCACCCTGTCGACGTACTTCAAGTATCCGGAATACGTGCGTACGCCGATTTACACTACTAACGCCGTTGAGGCTGTACACCGCCAGTTCCGCAAGCTAACTAAAACCAAGGGCGGCTTTGCTAATGAGAACAGCTTACTCAAACTGCTTTACGCCGGTATACTGAAAGCCTCCGAGCGCTGGACGCACCCAATCCAGAACTGGAACTTGACGCTGTCACAGCTGACGATCCACTTCCCGGATCGCCTGGAGAAATATATCAGCCTATGAGGCTACTTGGCTGACACAGAGTTTTGAACACCCTCGCTGGCGACGTATATTGATCACTGGTCTCGTGACGATTTACGTTGCGCGTATGCTCTACACACTTTTCGCCTGGTTTGGCGCCACAGGCGCCAAAAGATTAAAAGATCAGGCATCCAAATCAGCGATCTTGGTGTTGCCTTTTTTCCTCGTGCCCATTTTTAGTTGGATTCACCCGCTTCCTTTTTTCGCAGCCATGGACCGCACTGGGAATTTCGATGTATTTGACGCGACAGCGCTTACTTTATACGCTGTAGGGACCGTGTTTCATTTCGGCGCAGATTTACAAAAATGGCGTTATCGCCTGGATCCCGCAAACAAGGGAAACTTGTTGCAGAGAGGGTTTTGGGGGATGTCACGGCATCCCAATTACTTCGGTGATTTCATCATCTATCTATCGTTTGCACTGATTTCAGTTTGGCCTTGGGAGGTGATATCTCCGGTAACCAATTTTCTTCAATACTTCTTTGATGCAATACCCAAAAATGAGAAAGAGGCACAAACACGATATGGTGAAACCTGGAAAGTTTACGTAGACACGACGCCCACCTTTCTACCCCTTCGGTTTTACAGAAAGAGTTTCTAGAGATTTCACAGGGCTAACGTAATGCAATTGGTTAATGAATACCTAGTGCAGAAGATTATGACTCTTTTCCGGTAGATTCTCTGTAATCTCCCAAGAAGCCATCGAGTGCCGAATATAATAAGTTTGGGGATATGCACAGACCTGCTGTCTGCATACTGAAGTTGCCGCAGTGATAGTAAAACAGAGCTTATGATCCAGTGCTTTTTATGTATACGTAAATACTGCCTTCATAATCAAGTGAGGGTAATAAAAATTCTGCTAATATTTCCGTAATGACTTATAAGTTATCACTATTATTTTGGGTATTGTTTCCTGAGTCAAGTCAAGGGCCGGCACTCCTCCTTTAATCTAACCGATCATATTCTTTTAAATGTTGTATTGCAAGTTCAACCGCTTTTTTCGCATGAATTTGTGTTGTGTCGTATAACGGGACATTTGTATGTCTCTGTTGAATCAGGAGTGCTATCTCGGTACAGCCAAGGATAACAGCTTCTGCTCCCTGATTTCGAAGCTGGTCAATGATTTTGAGGTAGCTTCGGCGTGATGCGTTGCTGATTTTTCCCAGACACAACTCAGAGTAAATTACTTCATGAATTAGATTTCTGGATTCCTTACCGGGAATTATAACCTCAATACCATATTTTTCAGTTATGCGGTTTTTGTAAAATGTATGCTCCATAGTAAAGCGAGTGCCTATGATGCCCACCCGTTTTACCTGTTCATTAACCAACTTTTCTGCGGTTGCATCGGCAATATGAAGCAAAGGTATGTAAACAGATTTCTCTACGGTTTCTGCAACTTTATGCATTGTATTCGTACATAGCAAGAAAAAATCAGCACCAGCCGTTTCTACAGATTTAGCTGCTGCAGCTAAAATATGTGCGGTTTTTTCCCGGTTCTCTTGTTGCTGTAGTTTCTCAATCTCGGCAAAATCAACGCTGTATAAGCATATTTTTGCAGAATGCAAACCCCCAAGAGCGTTTTTGATGCCTTCATTAATTTCTCGATAGTATTTTGAGGTTGATTCCCAACTCATACCGCCGATAAGTCCTATAGTTTTCATACTTAATTGCTCTGGAAAACAAATAATAGATAAAATAGGAAACCTAAAGCCGTATGTCTTCTTGATCCGATTACATTATCAGGGCACCCTGTGCAGATTCAGGAAGTTTGTTGGTGTCTGCATTCTGTGCTAACACCAACTCTATTGAACAGCAGTAATCCTTAGCCATTACTAGCGGGACTCTTGAATAGATCTGTAAGCTGTGCCAACCATTGAAATACAATTTGGACAGCCGGTATTATAGGACTGTCCTACCCCAAAAGATGGGTTTGCACCAAGCTTTTGATGCGCGATAACCACAATTTCTGCGCCAAGTTCAGCGGCTTTATTTTTTAGCTCTATCCGGCACTGTTTAATATTTGTTGTGGAAGACTTGGCATTAAAGCCAAATTTGCAATCAATATCTCCAACAGATTGATAATGCTTTAAGTCAGAAATAGAAATTTGCTGTATAATTTGTACCTTACTGCCCGCTTCTGAAAGTTTAATGTTGGCACATGAAATCAAGAGAAGGCAAGAGGCAAAAATAAAGATTGTTTTCATAAATACCCTATAATTGAACAATTTATTAAATCTGTAAAGCTTAACTAAAAATTCCAGTTATGGCAATGTACAAAAGGAAAAACAAAGTGTGCTTTGCAGGCAGAAAATCAGATTAACATAACACGTCGACCTAAATAGACTAAGTGTTTAGGAATCTTTTGGTGTCAGCATAAATAAATTTATGAAAATAGACATATATACTGATAGTATTCAAGATATTCTCTTTTTAAATTAATGCTACTTGTTGGGTGGGAATTTATTATAGTAAGTACTAACTTTATTTAATTTTACAGATATTCTATTATAGAATTAGCTTTCTCTTACTACCGGGTCGGAAGGAAAGAATACCCCTCCCCCAGGACGCGCTGTGAATACATCCCTGTACGCTTGTAATCGGCCTCCATGCCTCATGCGGTCCTGGGAGAGGGGGTATTCTTTCCTCCTGCTTTGCTACTAAGAGTCAGAGCCACATTAATTTTTCACTGAAGGTTGATGAGTGCTATTTATATAGTACCGTTATTGTTTAGACCGCGGTTTACAGAATGAGGGCGCACATTGAATCTGTCTTTTATAACCGGTTAGCGCGGAATCTGACGTATTACGGCTGTCGCGCTCGCTTTGGCCACCAATTTGCCGTTTTGTTTCAGCTCACTTTCTAAGAAGCATACGTTTTTTCCCTTGGAAACTACCCGGCCATATCCAACCAGTTTACCTATCTTGGCGGATGCAATAAACTGAGTAGTAAGATCAAGTGTAGGTGCGAATTCATCTTCCCTCAGGGTGACGGCGAGTGCGGGGCCCATTGTGTCATCAAGCATTGCCACCAAGAATCCGCCTTGAATATTCCCAACCGGGTTTGTGAATGCAGACTTTCCTTCAAATTCTATTACTATGCTGCCCAACTCTGCAGAAATTTCGATTATCTGAGCGCCCAGTGTCACCGCAGCACTGGGCATGGGATGCTCTCCGTTCTGTATTTTCCTGAATAGATTTTCACGCATGGTCTGTCCTTATAAAGTGAATAGTAACGGTACCGACGCTCCTTGATGAATTCGATAGCTTGTGTTTATTTATGATAAATGGTCTGGCGTATAAACAGACTTCATATTTGGGAAAAATACGAAAGGGGGCGTCAAAGGCCCAAATAAAGCCTTGATTACAACCCAGAACGCAACATGGGTTTTTCTATCCCTGGCTACTGAAAAAAAGATGCCCGTGCAAATTGCAAAGAATATCGATAATACATATAGGGTGTTCATCACTATAGATTTTGTGGTCTGTCGAGGCGCATAAAAAATCTGTTTATGCGGGGAATATAGAAATTATCGTAGTTGAGCGATAGTACAACACTTCTGGATCTGCCGATGATCTCTTGACGTGGAACAAAGCCGATCACCCTGAAGTCTGCACTGTTATCTCTATTGTCACCAAGCACCAGATAGTGATCGGCCGGAACGTCAACTGATTGAAAATCGGATAATGGAGAGCTGCGTTTATCGATGCGAATGAGATGCTCAACACCCAATAAATTTTCCAGTTTGTCGACAGTCAAATTGACAGAAGCGACTATTTTATAATCCAGATGTTTACCATTGATGATTAATTGATTATCTCTTAATCCAATAGTATCGCCAGGGATACCGATGACACGTTTGACCAATCTGTTCCCGGAGGCCTTTGACTCAAAAATGATGATATCACCTCTGGCGGGGTCAGATAGTTTCCAAAGGGAGATGTTGGTAAAAGGCACTCGGACATCGTAAACCAATTTATTGACAAGAATTCTGTCGCCTTCGATGATCGTTGGCTTCATTGAGCCGGTTGGTACTGCATTCCAATCCGCACAAGCGCTCCGAAAAGTAAACATTAAGGCGAGTAAGAGTAGCAGCGCTTTATTTTCGGTCCACGTTTTCAAGATCCAACCGTTCATTTCTTGTATCCTTAATCCACAGATAATTGGCCAGAGAGCTGGAAACACGGACCGGAGTGCAGTTCTCCAGCCCTAAATGGGATTGTACCTTGCCGTTTGTAGGCTCGGAGCAAATCCTCCCAAATCCGTATGTGGCACTAAAGTTCTTTTTATAGACTGTGGCATAAGACTTGTCACTCCTTACAAGTGTGCCCAAATGCTACCCCAGCCCTAGGCTTATAGATCTGCGTTGCATACCAGTATACGGTAGGCTTGGCCAAGATCAATACCCCACCTGCATGTATCGAAAAGTGCAGATGCTCAAGGGCATCTATATAAGTTAAGTTTTCCTTTATTTTATCGCCTTGGAGCCCCCATTATTCGGTGCTTACGGGCACCAAAAAAGTAATTTTTAGAGGTGCCCTCAAATTACAGGTACAATATGCTCCTCACCGGTGGGCAGAGGTGAAAATCGCACGCTAGTTTCCTATTAGTTTGTACGTCGGTTGCTATTGGTTTTTGTCATCTTGTCTGCATTATTAATCTGAGACGTTTTCATGCAATAAGACAAGAAATAAATTGAATTAGAATAAATCCTTAAATTTTATTTTCTAATACTCGTTAGTTTATTGACAGCTTATCTGGTTATTTTTCAGCCTTAGTGTATAGCCAGATTAAAATGGAAACCAATTTTTTGCCGAGTGGTGCCAGTCGTATGGGATCGTTAATATCATCAGAGTACTCCTCTAGTCAAAATTTTGTAATACATTTAATGTAGCTAAAAAGTTGGACTCAAAATCAAATAGTTCGTGATATGGGAAGCAGCAGTCACAGCCCTATTTAGGATAACGCTGTCACAAGTTTGGGTATAAAATTCCATTTGATGCTAAGAATAATCCAATGAGGAGTTGTTAAAAGAATACTGAAGGTGTGCTTGTGAGCTAAAACTTGCAGTCCAGCACATATCTTGGCATAGATAAAAGGGCTGATACTTTGCTTGATACGATCATCCACTTTCGCAACAGGTTAACTTTTCAATAAATTGCTTATAACCTTTGACGGCTTCATCTTTTTTCATTGTTTTCCCATGATTGGTATTTTCTATGAAGATTAGCCTCTTTATTGGGCTGCCAGATACATCGTATAATTGTTGTGAAAATTCCATAGGGGTAATGGAATCATTTTCTCCAACTAAAAATAGCAAAGGATTTTTATAGTTTTTAATTAGATCAATATTGTTAATTTCTTTAAGTTCTTTTGATAGTTTCACAGTATAAAATAATTTGGCCCAGCCTGGCACCAAGTTATTAACCAGTTCAGGTAAAGAGCTTATTGCGCTATCAAGAATTAGGGCATCAAGCTCTCGCTCATAAGCTACGTAGCTTGCGAGCAAAGATCCCATTGATAACCCATGAACGGCTATGGGGATTCCCTGGGGAAGCTCCACATTAGCAAAATCAAAAACACTTAGGGCATCCTTCTGTAAATTTAGTATAGTTAATTTATTCATTCCTTCACTAGCGCCTACCCCACGATAATCAAACCAAACTATATTAGCGGACAATAAAGCAAAATGATTTAAAATATCATGAGATTTGTTGATTTTCATTCCATTACCGCTAAAAAACACGATGTTGATTCGTGCATCTTTGTGTAATAGCTTAATGCCTTTCAGAAGTGCACCATCTTGTGTTGTAAGAGTAACCCCGGATAAGTTAATTGGCGGAGAGTGGCTTTTTAAATTTATGGAAATTTTATTTAAATCGATATGTTTCTCGATTGTTTTATCTTGATAAATAAAAGAACTTGCAGTGATATTTGCAGTGCAGCCAGACAACAAAGCCACTAAAATTATCATATATTCTTTCATGCGTGCGACACTCCGTATTCATAATTCGACAATTGATGAGAGAGAAAAAATTCTACTGTCGTTGTATCTCGATATATACTCAGCTATATGTCCATGATCAGTTTGGAGTGGATGCCAGTATGTTGTTGAATCTAATAACATAGAGGCGTACTTATTTTGATCATTGTACAAATTCACTGAGCGCTCTCATTGCTTTTTTTGCCAATGCACTTTGGATAAAAATATGGTCATGGTAATAGCCGGCAACTACATTGGCACTGATACCGTGCTCAGTCAGCTTCATTGAAAATGCTGCGGTTAACCCAATAACATCAAGACTCGAATGAACATTTAATGTGATTTTCTTAAATAAAGATGCATAGCTAAGGCCCTTTTCATCTGCCTTGTACTTGGGGATAATCAGTGTCAACCCCTCAGATTCTTTAATTGCAGCTACAGGTGCTAAATCCGTATGATCCCCGTATTGCGAACGTTGGAAAGTACAGAACACAAACTCATCTTCCGCGAGTTGTGGGGACATCGATGCCAGGAGTTTTTTTATATCTTTCTCACCCTTCATGGTCCACCTAGGATATATAAATTGATTGCTATTTCAGAGTGCCGGCAAGTGGCAGAAATTCATGATTGCAGGCTTATGTTTCTTTGACTTTACAAGGCGTTTAAAAGCCGCTGTTTCTTTGATATAAAATCCCGCGCTATGAAGAGTTGGGTACTTTCCTGGGTAAATAATAAAAGAGTGGTGCCGACTAAATGAAATAGCATCTTGCTTGATTGGGTGTGGAAGTCAGTTTTACGTAAATTTTTCAATAGCCTATACCTGTCAGAAGTGCTGAAAATAATAAACCGAGAGCACCGAAATAAATCAGCTAACGAAATTCTGGAAAAATGCGACTCCGAAGAAGCCGTCAGAAACTGAAACTGCTGCTATGGATGTATTTGCTTGTGTCAGTCACTTCATGGAATAAGATAACTTGGCAGAATCAATCAAAACTTAGATTACTAAGGGTGGTATTGCCAAAGCGTCGGCATGCGCATGTCCAGCGCGCAAACTGCATTTCATCCAAATCAACGCCCTTGATACTTAAGCCAGTACACCGTGAGGAAGAATGCTCGGCAGGGTTATGCCTCCATACATGATGGTTGGAATACTGGGCAGTATTATACCAGATGCGAATTTAGCCTCCCGGGGTAATTACACGAATCAATCCTCGTTATTTTACTTAAAGCTGGACGTTGATCGCTGTTATATTGATAAAAGCAGTTGGTATTGTACGTGCTAATTTTTAGGATGCAAATTGGTACGTGTACTATATTTAATTGCCGAGAGTCAACAGGTGACTTTATCTTGCACAAGAGTGCCAACTAAAAAATGTGACCAAGCAATGACTCAGTCACAATCATTAAATGACAGTATCTCGGTAGGCTTTAATAGAATCGATCACCCTTGCTCTAGGCAGACAACCTGTTAGTCTCCTCCACAGCCACCGCTGCAGGTTCCGCTATCTCCACCAGTACTGTCGAAGAAGTTACCACCTGATCCCGGCGCGCCGAATGATCCGACGCATCCGCCAGTGCAACCGATATCCCCCGCGCAATAGCCGTTGCCGTCAGCTCGTGATTTAGCGCTGCCACAGTTGATGTCGTAGGTGAAGCCGTCCTTAATCTTTAGCCGTTCGTCGAGTGCGAATAGCAGGGGTAATCGGTTGGGTTTTTTGGGATTGATATTTCCCTTGGCGCAGGCTAGGCGCCAGGCGCGCTTGATACCCTCCTGAGCCAGTATCTGTGTGTGCATCCCTTCAGCAGGGGTATGGTGCAGGAAACGGCCCTGAGCCTTGCGACAGAACTATTTATAGGCGCGGGTAAAGAGGATGAACTCATGCCAGGCAACATCTACTACCTGCGATGGCATCGCCACTATGCGCTTACCGGCTTGATTGCAAATATAAAAATAATTTCGTAGCCCCTTGAGCACCTGATCGAGATCCCTTTTTGTAAGGTGTGGGTAACGCTCTTGTACTTTGCGCCCGATAGCCGGATGGAATTCGAATTGTTCGATAAATTTGAGCTGCCGCGTCTTGTACCCTCGGTATAGCCCATATATTGGCAATGCGATTGCCACCGCATAGCCCAGTAACTCCAACTGCATGGCGTTTTCCTGATTTTAAATTCGGAAGATTCAATATTATTTTATTGGCTTTTCTGCCTGTCCTCATGTGCTCAAGCCCTGGCTGACCAGGCTGCGCTTGCGGTATCTGTTCTCTGGATAAAGTTGAGGTTAGGCCCTCCTTCACCAGATTATACCTCAGCCACAACAGCGTCAATTTCTGTTTCTACCAGCCATTCGGGATTGATAAAGCCTTTGACCTCTACAAAAGTACAGGCCGGTCTTATATCAGAAAACAGCTCACCGTGAGCAGCTGCTGCCTGCTCCCAGGCTTGAATATCTGTGAGCATAATCCTTGTTCTGATGATATCCTGCGCAGAGCCTCCAGCTTCTTCAATTGCTTTTATGGAAAGATTCAGACAGTATCTGGTTTGCTTATAAAGATCACCAATAAATACTGTTTTTCCATTTTCTAATGGCGCTGTACCAGCAACAGCAATTTGATTACCAATTTTACAGGCACGTGAAAAACCAATTGTATTTTCCAAGTGAGACCCTGAGCTCACTAACTTTCTCATAGGCTTTATTCCAATTAAAATATAATATCGCCATTGATATTGCTTTGGTATTTTTTACAAAGTCTATTTCGCCATGTGTCATGGATAAATACAGCAGTGCCCATACTGTGCGGCATTGCGACTTCAATGGCTTGATCCGCGAAGCAGCGCAGGAGGGGGGAGTGTGTAAAATTTCACCGTCTATTTTTGGCACTGAATAGTGCTACACAGCCTCGTATCTCAATGGAGTGTTCATTGAACCTGTTGGCAAGATACGATTCCAGATCTCCCTTGCAATCTTCCGCGTTGGAAAAGATGCCCTTCTTGTTGTAGATCGCCATGAGCTTTTTCGCCATGGCATTTTTGTGAACTCCCTTCGATAGGATCGTAGAGCCGAATACGGCGCCGGAATCTGAAAGTAGGGTACAGACATGGTCCAGAGCAGAGAGTTTTTCTGTCAGCTTTCCGGGCAGGCAGTGGAACAAGTAATTCAGGGAAATGGTATCAAACTTGCCAGTTGCAATGTTGATTTCATCAAGCACGTTACAGTGAAACTGGAGTGGCCTGTACCGTGCAACGCGGGTACTAGCAACCTCCAGGCTGTTCTGGTTTAAATCCATTAACCCCAGCCTGGCCTCATTGGAGGGGAAGCGGCATTTGTTCAGGAAATAACCGGTGCCGACCCCTACATCCAGGTGATTTGAACTAATATGCTTGTTGAAATGCGCCAGAAGAAAGGGCGTAGGGCACTGCCAGATAAAGCGATTGGATAAGCCCAAGACCCAAAGATCATATAGCCTCAGAACCGCTTTGGAATAAACCGCTTGCCCCTGTTCAATTTCTTTGGCAATGGCCATAGTGACCCTCTTGTTTAGACAAGCCATCCAATGCCTGGATTTGGCCCTGCCGGATTGCTGCTGCAGTGGTGCGTAATTGCTGGAAAGCCTGATATGGCGCAGGATATCAAAAGGGGTATGCCAGGCAAACCGGTTCTTTCTCAGCTATAAAGGGTAACAGTGAAAGATAAGAAAATAGAAAAATAAAAATGCAAAATAAGACGCCCCTGAAAAGCTGGCTGGTTGGTGCGGGGCTGGTATTCGGCACCCTGTCCGCTCCCCACACCAGCGCTGGTACCGCCTTTGTACACCTGTTCGAGTGGCCTTGGAACGATATTGCCAGGGAGTGCGAGCACTTCCTCGGGCCCAAGGGTTTTGATGCGGTACAGATCTCGCCACCCAATGAGCATATCAGCCACTCCACCTGGTGGGCGCGCTATCAGCCGGTCACCTACACCAGGCTGGCCAGCCGCAGTGGCACCGCGGAGGCACTGCAGAGCATGATCAGTCGCTGCCACGGGGCGGGGGTGAAAGTGTATGCGGATGTAGTGATCAACCACACTGCGGCCTGGAACGGTGGGGGCATCGGTTGGGGCGGGACCCCTTGGGCCCTGCTGGATCACCCGGAGTTTTCCTTCTGGGACTACCACCCAGATTGCCCCATCGATAACTACAGCGATGCCAATACGGTGTGGCATTGTCGCCTGAGCGGCCTGCCGGACCTGAATACCGGTTCCAGCTATGTGCAGGGCCAACTGGCGGCCTACCTGACGAAGCTGAGAGACCTGGGTGTGGACGGCTTCCGCGTGGATGCGGTCAAGCATATGTCCCCCGGTGATCTAGAGACCATACTGAGCCAGGCTGGCAATCCCTGGATTTTCTCCGAAGTGATCGGTGCGGTGGGGGAGGCCACTGAAATCCAACCGGTCAATTATACCTTCCTCGGTCGTGTAACCGAGTTTCAATACGGTACCGATGTGGCCGGCAACTTCAACGGGCAAATCAAATATCTGGCCAGTATTGGTGAAAGCTGGGGGCTGTTGCCCTCCGGCGATGCGGTGAACTTTATCGATAATCACGACCGGGAGCGCGGCCACGGTGGTGGCGGTAACCTCACCTATCGCGACGGCGCCAGGTACAATCTGGCCAACGTCTTCATGCTGGCGCACCCCTATGGCTATCCGAAGGTGATGTCCGGCTATCACTTTACCGATACCGATGCCGGCCCCCCCGGCAATGGCCCCAACCACTGTAACAATGGCGCGTGGGTGTGCCAGCACCGCTGGGGCAATATTGCCAATATGGTGGGGTTTCGCAATGATGTGCATGGCACCGGCATGAACAACTGGTGGGATAACGGCAATAACCAGATTGCCTTTGGCCGCGGCAACAAGGGCTATGTGGTGATCAATAATGAGGGCGGGGCTCTGCATGAGACTCTCTATACCGGCCTGCCCGCAGGGCACTACTGCAACGTACTTACGGGCGAGAGCGCGTGCAGCGGCGCCGTGATTGCTGTGGATGGCAATGGCTACGGCACTTTCCGTGTTGCGCCCAATACCGCCGCGGCGATTTACGCCGGCCGCATGGCCACGCCCTGTGACGATTGTTACGGACAGAATTTTCCCAGCCTGTACTTTCGCGGCACAGTCAATAACTGGGGCGCCGAGGCCATGGAATTGGTGGCGGATAACCTCTGGGAGATCCAGGTACGCTTTGATGGCCGGCCCCTGCAGCGCTTTAAATTCGATATCAGGGCGGATTGGAGCGAGAATTACGGGGATAATGAGCGTGATGGTATTCTGGATCGAAATGGGGCGGATATCGATACCAATGTGCGCGGCAACTACCGGGTGCGGGTGAATGACCAGAGTATGACTTACCGCCTTGTTGCGCTTTAGGCGCAGTTTGCTCCGGGGCTGATCCAAACATCACTGCGGTTTTCCCGCCCGAGTGAATGGATCAGTGATGCTTGCTCAATCAACCCGGTTATAGCGTCGGGTTGACTGCCTCTACTTTCCCATTCTCCAATTGGAAAATATGGCTCTCATAGGGCGCTAGCTCCAGGGCGATAAGCCCCGTCTTTTCCCCGACAAACAAGTCTACACTCCGGCCGCTAATCTGGCCCAGCAGGCGATAATGGCCCTGACTCAAGTGCCACTGTTGCAGCAGTGCTTCTGGAATCTGCAAACCGAACGTTGCAGCCGTATCGCCGAAGTTGGCCACCACCAGCAGTTTCTCCCCACCGTGCCATCGCGCAAAGGCAAATTGTTTGTCGCCATAGCCGGGGCTGTGTGCGCGGTTGTAGCCGTGCAGGTCCGCATACTGTCCGCGCAGGGCGCTGCTGGCGGTGGAGAAGTTCAGAAGGCGCTGGTAGAAAGTCCGCAGTGCCCTTTCCGCATCTGTGAGCTGCGCTGTATCGAAATTGCCGTTATTGTTCCAGCGGCGCACACTGGGGATCGACCAGTAATCAAAAATGGTGGTGCGGCTGGCCTTGCCGAAGCCTGCATCGCCGCTTGCCGGTTCCCCCAGTTCCTGACCGAAATAGACTAATGTGGGGGCGGGGGAGAGGGTGGTGGAAACCAGCATGGCCGGTTTGCCCGCTTCGGCGCTATCGGCAAATCTCCCGCTGGCGATACGCTGTTCATCATGGTTCTCCATAAAGCGCAGCAGATGGGCGGAGATGTCCTGCAGGTCCGCTTGGATTTCCGCGATCTTGTCGGTGCTGCCCGTTCCCTGCAAGACTGCGCGGATGGCATCGTAGGTGCCGACTTTATCGTAGAGAAAATCCATTTTGCCCAGGTACAGGTAATCGCGGTAGCGCGCCGGGGTATAGATTTCTGCAAGCAACAGGGCGTCGGGTTTGCGCATTTTAATCGAGGTGTTCAGGTAGCTCCAGAATTCTACTGGCACCATGCCGGCCATATCGTAGCGGAATCCGTCCACGCCAAAATCCAGCCAGTAGTGGGCGATATCGCGGAACTTTTTCCAGGTGTCCGGCACTTCCTGGCCCGTCCAGAACTGGGCGTGGGCACGGTAGTCGCGCCCGGCATATTCTGCCGGCAGCTCGGGAAAATGCGTGCTGCCGTCCGGGCGCACGCCAAAATTGATCTTGACCGTCTCGTACCAGTCGTCAAACGCAGGTTGTGCGCTGCGCGCACCGTTGCCGGTCCACTTGGCCGGGCTTTCTGAAAACAGTCCGTCCACAAGGGGATTGGTTTCGCCATTGAGGGGTCGGTAGCCGTTTTCGGCAACCGGCACGCGGAAATCTTTGCCCACCACGTAATAGAAATTGTTATTGCGCGCGTAGGTGACCCGGGTATTGTCGTCGGCACCGAAGTCGCGTATTCCCTGGGGCTTGTGCAAAGACTGGTAGGCGCGGGCGACGTGGTTGGGCACTATATCGATCATCACCTTGAGGCCAGCCGCGTGGCTGCGCTCCACCAGCGCGCGGAATTCCTGCAAACGCGTTGCGGGATTGTCAGCGAGATCCGGGTTTACGCTGTAGTAATCCTTAATGGCATAGGGGGAGCCGGCACGACCTTTGACCACGTCCGGGTCGTCATTATTGATGCCGAATGTCGTGTAGTCGCCCACCAGGGCGTGGTGCAGGACTCCGGTATACCAGATATGGGTGGCGCCGAGCGCGTGAATTTCCTCCAGTGCTTTGGGGGTAAAGTCGGAAAACTTGCCCACGCCGTTTTCTGCAATGGTGCCCCAGGGTTTATTGGTGTTATTGGTGTTGCCAAAAAGACGCGGCAGCACTTGGTAGATGATCGCTTTTTCCTGAGCGTCCTCCAGAGTGGGGGGTGTCTGTTCCGGAGCGCTTTTGTGTCCGCAGCCCGCGGCACCCAGCAGGGCAGCGGCGAGCAGCTTGGCAATCAATGGGGAATAGGATGTTTTCATCTTGCCCTGATTTCTGTTGGGTAAATGGTTTTTTCGGTTGCTGGTCAATTCACCTTTGCCCGGGTTATGGATTTTTTACCGTCAACGTCAGCGGCGCCCTGTGCCAATCAAATTTTACCAGCAGTTGCTGTGCGCGCTTGTGGTACCAGGCTCCGCGCTCCGCTTGGTTAAAGGCTTTTTCACTCAGAAGGCGTGGCAGAGCTTCTCCGCCAACTTCCAGTGTCGCCGGAACCGCTTGCCAGTTATGGATTTTCAGGGTGATTGTGCGGGATTCCGGCATCCCCGCGTAGCCGCCACCCTCGCGTTTAAAGGAAAAACTGAGGCCCCGGGTATTTCTGTGTGCGGAAAAATGCAGTTTTTCATATTTGCCCAGAGCAAAAGCGTTAGCGGTCTTGCCGTCATCTTCATAGATATAGCTGCTGGAAGCTGGAGCGGATTTGTGGGCGTAGTAATCCAGGGTCAGGGTTTTACTGGTGTAGTCACGGCTGGTGTTGATATCCCCGATAGTGGGAATAAAAGCCCCCGCCCGCACCAGCACCGGAATGGTTTCCAGGTCCACTGGCACCAGGGCCTGATCGCCGGTATAGCGGGTGTCATTCCAATAATCAAACCAGGTGCCGCCGGGGAGTTTCACCGCAACTGTATCCACACCGGCTTCGACAACCGGGGCCACCAGGAAATCATTGCCCCACAGGTAGGTATGCTTAACGTCGAGCAGGGACAAGTCGCTTTCGTTTTCAAAAAACAGCGGGCGCATCAGCGGCAGGCCTGTCTGGCTGTTTTCGAAGGCAAGGGTGTAATTGTAAGGCAGCAGGCGATAGCGCAGTTTGACGTATTCACGCAGGATATTGCGGGTGCGGCGGTCGTGGAACACCGGCTCCGAGGCGATATGTTCCTGGGCGTGGGGGCGGTATACCGGCTGGAATACGCCATATTGCAGCCAGCGGATATAGAGTTCGCGGTCAAATTTGTCACCGCCGGCAAAACCACCCAGATCCGAATGGGTGTAGCCGAATCCAAGCAGGCCCATGCCCAGAGCCAATTCCACCTGCGGTTGCAGGCCGCCCCACTCCCGCGCCACATCGCCGGTCCAGGGGATCATGCCGTAGCGCTGGGAGCCGGCAAAGCCGGCGCGCATCATGATAAAGGGACGGCGCTCGGGGTATTTTGCCGTTTGTCGCTCGTACAGCAGTTGTGCCCAGGTGTGACCAAAGGCGTTGTGGATTTCATCCGCCATGCCGATAGCGTGTACGGTGTCGGCGGGGTGTACTTCCGGCTCGCCCAGATCGCCCCACCAGCCGGAAACCCCCTGGTCCAGCAGGCCGTCATAGATATTCCAGAACCAGTCGCGGCCATCTTTGGAGAAGACATCGATGAGGCCGGTATTGCCAAAATAGAAATCAAAACGCTTGGGGCCGCCGGCCAGGTTTTTCGCCAGGGCATTGCCGGCCACCGCTTCCTGCCAGCGCGCAGAGGTGGACAGGACAAAGGGCTCGGTGACCAGGATGGTGTTGATACCCCGCTCATTCAGCTCGGCCATCATTTTTTCCGGCGCGGGGAAGGCTTTTTTGTCCCAGGCCAGGTTGCCCATATGGCCCTTGATGTCGGCGCCGAACCAGTAGAGGTCGAGCACCACCGCATCCAGGGGGAAGTCCTCTTCGGTGAATTTGTCCACAGTCGCGCGCACTTCTTCCTCACTGTGGTAGCCAAAACGCGAGGCGAAGTTGCCCAGGGCCCAGCGCGGCGGCAAGGGTTGTCTGCCGGTGACATTCACGTAGTTTTCCACAAGCTGTGGATAAGTCTCGCCAGCTACCACGATATAGGCGGTGCGCCCGGCGACAGCTTCAAATTGCAGAATGTCCTGTTCACTGGCACCCAGGTCGAGGGTGCCAGTGGCGGTGTTGTCGAACAGCAGCAGATACTTGTTGCTGGATACCACGGCCGGCAGGGAGAAATACATCTGGGGGGATTCCGTGGTGTAGCCGTAGTGGGCGCGGTTATACAGCGGCAGGCGCTGGCCACGGCGGTCCATGCCCAGTACCCGCTCCCCGCCACCGAGCAGTTTCTCGCCGGGTGCCAGCGCAAAACGAAATCCGCGCAGGGTGTCGCTGGCGAAAAAGCCGCTCTCCTCACTTAAGAGCCGCTCTTGCCCGCGCAGGTACTCAATATGAAATGGCGACTTGTGAATGACCGCGTTCAGGCTACCGACGCGATAGCTGAATTTGCCCTCGTCTTCGCTCAGGATTGCCTCTGGCCCACTCTTTTTGCCGGAAGCGATGGCGAAAGAGGGCAGTTGCTTCAGGCCATCGCGGCGGTAGTGGATTTCCAGGGCGGAGGGCCCCACCGGGGTAAGAGTGACCTCGCCATCGGTGATCTGGATGGTCAGCGCATTGTCGCTCTCAAAGTGACCTTGATAGCTTCTTAGTTCCTGGGCATGGGCCTGGATAAACAGACAGAGCGTGGCGGCGAGGGCGAGAAAGCGCTGGTGTGAGAATATTGCGGTCATCGAGCGGAACTTCAGTTAATGGTTTAGCGGTCATTTTTGGTGCCAGTCTCCTGTGGGGGTACACTGAGCCCAAGCCTATGCTAGTGCGCTGTTTGGAGCCCGCATCCTCCCCGGTGGGGGGGGAGGGAATCTCCCCGGGGCTCGTGCCAGAATGGCAAAATAAGCATAACGAGAGTTGCGGTGATTCCTATGACCCCATCAGCGAGCAGCGCCTGCGCGCCGCAAGTTCAGCAACCGCGCCTGCCGTTCTGGCAGGTGTGGAATCTCAGCCTTGGTTTCCTCGGGGTGCAGTTCGGTTTTTCCCTGCAAAACGCCAATGCCAGCCGCATACTCTCGGATCTGGGCGCGGACCTGCACGCCCTGTCCCTGTTCTGGATAGTGGCGCCGCTGATGGGGTTGATAGTACAGCCGCTTGTTGGCTCCGCCTCGGATCATACCTGGAACCGCTTTGGCCGCCGCAATCCCTATATTTTGTTTGGCGCTGTTGCCGCGGCGCTGGGGATGGTGTTTATGCCCAATGCCGGCATTGTGGTTGCCCTGGTGGCGCCGATCCTGTTCGGCGCTGTGATGCTGGCGCTGATGGATGCCGCCTTCAATGTCACCATGCAGCCGTTTAGGGCCCTGGTGGCGGATATGGTGCCTTCCCAGCAGCGCACCCTGGGCTATTCGATCCAGTCGCTGTTGATCAATATCGGTGCGATCCTGGGCTCTATGCTGCCCTTTATTCTGACCAATGTGATCGGCCTGGAAAACACTTCGCGTGGCGGTGCAGTGGCGCCCTCGGTTATCTGGGCCTTCTATATCGGCGCTACGGTACTGCTCGGCAGTGTGCTCTGGACAGTAGTGCGTACCAGAGAGTACCCGCCGAGCCAGTATAACGCCTACAAGGGTATTGATGCCGGGCAACTGCAACAGGAAGGGGAGCAGCGGCGGTCCTTGGGGCAGCGCCTGGGGGGCTTTTGCCAGCTCCTGATCAGGATGCCGCGTACCATGCGGCAATTGGCCCTGGTGCAGTTCTTCTCCTGGTTTGCCCTGTTTATCATGTGGGTCTACACCATGCCAGCCATTACCCAGCATGTGTGGGGTGTCGAGGCTAAGTGGTTCGATCCCGGTTATCTGAAAACGGTTGGTGAGATCCCCGCACATATCGCTGCGGCGAAAGGGGCAGCCGGTGACTGGGTAGGGATTATCTTCGCCGCTTATTCACTGTTTGCCGCCCTCTTTTCCCTGATTTTGACCCGGGTGGCGCAGACCCTGGGGCGCAAGCTGACTTATTCTTTGTCCCTGGCATTGGGGGGCCTGGGCTATATCGGCTTCCTGTTATGCCAGGGTGGCGCACCCACGCAGGTGGACCTGCTTATCACTCAGGTCACGGTGCCCAGCGGAGCCCTCGGCCTGCTATTGCCAATGGCGGGGGTGGGTATTGCCTGGGCAGCAATCCTGGCTATGCCCTATGCGATCCTCTCCGACTCCCTGCCGGCCAGTAAAACCGGTGTTTATATGGGTATCTTTAATTTCACCATCGCCGCACCACAAATTGTCTCTGCGCTGGTTGCCGGCCTGGTCCTGAAAACAGTGTTTCAGAACCAGGCGATTTATATCATCGTGTTGGCCGGTGTGAGCATGCTGCTCGCGGCTCTGTCTGTATTTTTTGTACGGGAGCCACAGCCAGTGACGAAGGTGCTGGAGATAAGTACTGCGAACTGAAAAGACTGGTCAAGTAGGCATTCAAGTGGGTTTTTCGTGACTTGTGTCATTTTCCCCTTGGAAAATACGGGCGCAACGGCTGCGGATTGCCCCTGTTTCAGGAGTCCACTAAACAGCAGCGAGCTCCTTGGCCGCGCTGTTTTTGTTCGCCGGCGTTTTTACATAACCGGGGTTTTTTGACAGGGAGACACAGATCTACATAGACTGCCTTGAACCAAGATACCCAACTACACCCTATGTCTTTTTTCAATGCGCTCGATTCTGCCTTGCAGGCCTTTGCCAGTTTTGTCTGGGGCCCGCCACTATTGGGACTCCTGCTCGGCGGTGGCCTGGCCCTGCTGGTGTATTCCCGTGGCCGCCCTTACCGGCACCTGGGCCACAGTATTGGGTTGCTGAGTGGCCGCTACGACGATCCCGGTGATCCCGGCCAGGTTTCCCATAGCCAGGCCCTGTCCACTGCGCTCTCCGGCACTCTTGGGCTTGGCAATATTGCCGGTGTGGCGATTGCCATTACCATGGGCGGACCTGGCGCTATTTTCTGGATGTGGGCCACCGCCCTGGTGGGGGTGGCGACCAAATTCTATACCGCCACCCTGGCAGTGATGTTCCGCGGCCGTGATGCGCATGGTGAATTGCAGGGGGGGCCCATGTATGTCATCCGCGAAGGACTGGGCCGGCGCTGGATGCCCTTGGGCGTGCTATTCGCGCTGGCGGGGTTGTGCGGTATGTTGCCGGTATTCCAGTCCAACCAGACTACCCAGCTGTTGCGCGAGTCATTTGCCGAGCCCCTGGGCTGGATCGCGCCGGGCGGATCGTTGGTATTCGATTTTGCCATCGGCCTTTTGCTGGCTATCGCCTCTGCCTTTGTAATTGCCGGGCGTATACAGCGCATCGGTAAATTCTCAGTGCATATAGTGCCCGGCATGGTGTTGTTTTACCTGGCGTTGACCCTGATTGTGATCGCCAGCTTCTGGGAGCAGGTGCCAACGGCTTTTGCCCTGATTTTCAGCGATGCCTTTAGTGGCCAGGCAGTTGCGGGCGGTGCCCTGGGCACAGTGATTACCATCGGCGTGAGCCGGGGTGCCTTCTCCAATGAAGCGGGGATCGGCACCGAGTCACTGGCCCACGGCGCGGCCAAAACCCGGGAACCGGTTCGCGAGGGGGTTGTCGCCATGCTGGGGCCCATCGTGGACACCCTGGTGGTGTGTACCTGCACGGCTCTGGTGATTTTGCTCACCGGGGTCTGGCAGCAGGGCGAAGGGGTGGCTGGTGTAACCCTGACCGCCCAGGCATTTGCACAGGTTTTCGGCCAGTCCGGCCCCATCCTGCTGCTGCTGATGGTGCTGCCCCTGGCCTTCAGTACTATTGTCACTTGCTGGTATTACGGTATGAAGTGCTATGTATTTTTGTTTCGCGGGCGCTGGCAGAACCTGTACACAGCGCTGTATTTGATGCTGATTGTGCTCGGTGCGGTGGCCTCCCTGAGTGCGGTAAACAGTATCATTATCGGCATGTATGCCGTAATGGCCATTCCCACAATGCTATCTACACTGTTGCTGGCAAAGCATGTCAACCGTGCGGCCCACGATTACTTTACCCGCCCGGGCGCCGTGCAACGGGCACGCAGCGAAGATCTCGCTCCCCAATAACATCCACCATAAAAAAGGCGGACCATATGGTCCGCGCCTTTTAGCAGTATTGACAGTGATTGGCCGGTCCGGCTTACGCGCCGGATTACCTATCTGTCAGCCACACAGTTTGCCGGGCTGATAACCACCTAAGCCTAACGGACAACGGAAACCCGAGTACCGACTCTGGCATGGCGATAGAAAACCTTCGCCATATGCCAGGGCAGGCGAATACAGCCGTGGGAGTCCGGATAGCCCGGTACCCGACCGGCATGCATGGTGACGGGGCCGTTAATGCGCATCATATAGTCCATGGAGGCGCCGCGAAAAACAGAACCCCGGGGTCTGCGGTGGCGGCGCACATCGACGTTGCTGCGCATCACGTAGCCACGGCGGCTTATATAGTGCCCGTACAGGTTGGAGCGGTGGCTGTATTTTTTCTCGGAAATACGGAAGTTGCCTGTGGGTGTCCTGAAACCGGCTTTGCCGGTGGAGACTGGAGACATGCCTGCCAGGCGCCTGCCCTTGTAAAAATAAGCCATCTGATCACTGAGGTCGATCACAATCCGGGACGCGCCCGATACATGGGGCCGAAACCACATATGGCCTCCATAGGTCGAGTGGGCCTGCCTGGCGCCGTGGCGCAGATAGGGATTGGAATAGTCGATAGCGGATACCAGCGGGCTCAGAACCATCGATCCGATCAGCAGCAGGGCTGCGACCAGGGATGAGTTTTTCAGCCGGGAAGACCGACATTTCTGTCGGAGCGATCGATAGCCTTGCAGTAAAGACCGGTTTTTTTGCAGCGAAGGTTGGCTATGCATTACACACCTCTCTATTGCCAGTGGGCTGTGTAAACAACAGCGGATTGCAAACAGTACCGTTGTCAGGCCGGGCGCAGGACGACACTCCCGCTTATGCCGGAATCTGCCAACAGTCAGTGATTCCCCAATGCAGATTGCCGTTATACCCGGCATCACCCGCGGGATGGGTTAGCAGCGGTTTTGCCACTGCAGGTCCAGTCGATATTAGGGTGGTGCTTTTAGGGCGGTCACATCAAAAAGAAATAAGTGCGAAATTGGTTAGAGACTAATTGATAGACGCAAGCGGAGAACGCAATAAGAGAAATGGTGCGGGACGATTATCGTGACAACTTCGTTGACAAACACCATCAGTGTAATTCCGCATGTGGCTCAAAATACCAAGCGCCGCGGTGGCTCCGCCATTGACGGACGCACGAATCGGCACAGCGGGTATCAAGCGAGCATGAAGGTACCCAAGCGAATTGAGGAGGGTTTCGGTCGGTTGGGGAAAACCATTGGGCTGATTCGCCAAGTAAAAGTCCGCGGTTTAGCGTGGGTCAAGAAGTTATTTCCCCTCACCTTTGTCGGCAGGAATCTAACCCAAATAAACTATTTACAAGGGGGGTAGATCAATGGACGGAGAAACAGAAAAAATAGCGTTAAGGGGGCGTCTATTCAGCCAAAAGCCGATTAAAAATCCATTAAAATAGAAAAGCGGACTTCTCTCAATTATTTTGGCTTGCTAGAAAATGTTACGAAATAATATTTCCGGATTTCAATCGTCTGTTAGAGGTGCCATTTTTATTGAAAGCTAACTCCCCCGAAGCTCTCGTTTCGCTTGGGCCGAAAATTTTTCAATAGTGAGTCATTTAGAATGAAGTTACTACCGGGTCGGAAGCAAAGAATACCCTCCTCTCGGGGGCGCGCTAGGAATACCTCCCTGTACGCCCGTAACGACGTCCATGCCTCATACAGTCCCGAGATAAGGGTATTCTTCCCTTCCCCCTTGTTAATAGGAGTTGCTCTATACTGTGCCATTTGCACACCCGAATACATAAAACTCCCTGACACAAATGCTTTGTAATCGAGCGATTGCAGAGTATCAAAAACTATTGATTTTTATCTTTTGAATGTATCTTAATTTTGTTGGGTTTTAAAAAAATGAAAATATCAAACTTAATTTTCTGCCTGGAGGGAAATAAGACTGAAGAATTTTAACGATCAAAAAAGTTTAAGGGTAACAGGCCATGTTGCCATTATCCTAAAATAAACTAGTGTGGTGTATTAAACTATTTACTGAAATGCAAGGGCCTGCCTAGCCCTTCCTACCTTCGCCAAAATTTCATCGACTGATTTTGTCCATACAAATGGCTTTGGAGCCTTGTTATGTGCATCGATAAACCCTGTGATAGCCTCCTCCAATTCTTTTACTGAAGTGAACACGCCGCGGCGTAATTGCTTTTCCGTAAGAAGCCCAAAGAATCGCTCTACCAAATTGAGCCATGATGAGCTTGTTGGAATAAAGTGCAAATGGACACGCTTATTGCGTTTGAGCCAGTTTTTCACTTTCTCGTGCTTATGGGTTGCATAATTGTCCACAATTAAATGAAGCTCTAAGTCTTTGGATGTTTGCTTTTCAACAGTCTTTAGAAAAGCTAAGAATTCCTGATGCCGATGTCGTTTTTTGCACTGACCAATAACTTCCCCGGTTAAGGTGTTGAGCGCCGCAAAGAGAGTACTGGTTCCATTACGCTTGTAGTCGTGGGTCATGGTCCCACAACGTCCTGGTTTTATCGGCAATCCCGGTTGAGTACGATCCAAAGCTTGAATGGAGCTTTTTTCATCTACGCAAAAAATAACGGCATTTTCCGGTGGCGACAAATACAAACCAACAACATCCTGAAGCTTCTCTTCGAAGTTTGAATCATTACTCACCTTGAAGTATTTGGTTAGATGGGGCTTTAATCCTACCTCTCGCCAAACTCTATTAACGAAGGAATGATTAATTCCCAGTACCTTGGCGAGCCCTCTGGTTGTCCAATGGGTACTACCCTTTGGTCTATCTTGGGTAGTCATATTGATAATTTTGGAGCGCAGCTTAGCTTGCTCTACAGAATCCTTTCCTCCATGGTTACTTCCTCGCGGGAGATCTTTTTCTATACCTAGAAGGCCCTTATCTGCAAAGCGATTGCGCCATCGCCCAACTTTGTTAACATCAATATTCAGCTCTTTGGCAATTTTGTAGTTAGGGGTATTCTGGCTGGCCAGCAATAAAATCTTTGAACGCTCAACAAGCCTCACCGATGTCTTGCGGTTTTTTACGTATTTTTCCAGCTGCTTTCTATCTTTATCTGACAGTGTAATTTTGACCTGAGCGGGCATCTGACTAACTCCAGTTTGTAGGGAGAGCGCTCAAGAGTATATATCAGCAGTCAATTTAATACACTGCACTAGCGCTTAACAGCAACCTCTGGAGTGTCTGATAAATCACGATAAAGTTTCATTACTTGCTTACCCTCTGCATTTTTATCAATGCTAAAATAACTTAAACTGCCATCATAAAAAAAGCTATTTCCCGACATGGAATAAACTAGCCGCTTATGATCATCGCCTCGTTGAGAATAAACCTTGCCATTTTCAACAAATATCTTTCTCACATCACCATTGGCTAACGTGTATTCCCCCATCATTGGAGCCAATTGTTGCTCATTTAATGTAACCGCTTCAAATTTAGGTAAGGGAATATCAAGGGCTTTTGCAGCCAATAAGTTAGCAATAAAATGAGGGTTACCTGCATCAGTATTAAATAAAACAGAAATATAAAGGTCTTCTTGAGGCAGATAAAAGGCATTGGTGGCAAAACCATGAATACCACCACCATGACCAATAGCATCATACTTATTTAGCTTAAATAGCCCTAAGCCAAAACCATATTGGGCAAAACTACCATCGTTTAACTGTGTTGGCGCAATCATTTTTTGATAGCTCTCTTTAGAAACCAACTTGCCAGAGCGTAAGGCTTTATACCAAATATTCAGATCACCCACCGTTGACAACAAAGAGCCCGCAGCATGCGGCCACATCATATCAACATAGCCTGAATTCACCACACCATGCTCAGACATTGAATAACCACTGGCACGATTAGCAATAATTTGTCGGCCACCATATTGACTATGTTTCATCCCTAGCTTGGCAAAAATATCCTGCTCAATAAAGTCTTGATAGTTTTTGCCGCTCGCCTGCTCAATCACTTTGCCCAATAAAACATAACCGGTATTAGAATAACGGTTAGCCTCACCTGTTTTAAACTTCATCGGATGTTTAGAAAAACGAACTAACATCTTGTCGAGGGTCGTTGAATTTTTTAGCTCGTGTTCAAATAAATCACGATCTTCAGTGTAATTAGCAATACCTGAAGTATGGTTTAGCAAATGCTTAACGGTAACCTTGTTGCCCTCAGTGGGAAAGTCAGGAGCATACTTATGAATATCATCATCTAATGATAACTTTCCTTGCTCAGCCAACATCATAATAGCCGCAGCAGTAAACTGTTTGGTAATAGAACCTAAGCGAAATATCGAATCTTTATTTAACGGCACCTGTAGCTCAATATTGGCCATGCCGCGAGCACTTTCATATAGAATTTTATCCTCTTTAGTTACTATAACCGCAGCGCCCGGACCTTCTTGCTTAATATATTTTGTTAGTATCTGATCAAAATCTTTTACAGATGCCGCCTGAGCTTGTGCTAATGGCATTACAATTAAAGCCACTAATACTATTTTTAAGCTTTTCATGATTTTCCCTCTCCCTTTAACCTCATAATATTAATGAGGGGTATAGAAATTATAAACCCCCTACTTATCTTTGATCCGAAGTATTCTACTCGAAATTCCTGAGGTCGTTTACCGTTCAAACTCCAAATTTTAAGGGCGCCTCTTTAAATACACATATAACTGAAAACCTCTATCTGAGAAAAGTTGGACCGATTTTACCAGAAATCAGGTGAGTTTTAGAGGTGCCCCTTTAACCATAAATGAGTACCAATTTTCCGAAAGAATATTCACGCTAGCCAGCCCTGCTCGCAAGAGTCACGAATACCATGTAATTGAATGTGCTGTGTGGATGTTAATAGTTGTAGTCGTGCCTACAAACTAGTCTATTTTCTCCAGAGTTTCCCAGCCTTTGGAACCTGTGCTGACTGAAACGCACTTGGTTAAGCCGCCGATCAAGACTCTCAAAAAGTACTTCTGGGTAAACTTGTCTGGTACATTGTTCCTAATGAGTTTCGTAAATTTTCCTGATCCAGCGGACAGGGAAAATAACGTCCGCAATCACTTATACAGCGATGGGTGAGCGACGTTCCGGGTTGGTTTATTGGCGATGTTGTGCGCTGAATTACGAAGAATTAAGCATAATGGTGGTTCTCATTGTAACTGCTTAAAAAACATCCGACAAGCACTCAGCGCCGCTTGCCCGGTATCACGGGTTTGCCTTTGCGCTCTTCCTTGTGTTGTAACTTGGCGGCTTTCTTGATCAGGTTCTGGAAATTGGGGCACTCCAGCTGATTTTCCTCGGGGCAGTTGGCCACATGCCGGAGACCGTCGCGCATGGCTTGCAGGCGGTGTATGGTCTTGTCCAATACGTCCGCCTTGCTCAGCAGTTGTTCCCGGTCGATATCGGGCTTGTCGCTATAGGTAAACATGGCTGCCAACTCGCCCAGTGAAAAACCGGCGTAGCGGCCCAGGGAGATCAGTGAGAGTTGCTCTACAACACTGGCCGGAAATACCCTCGTGATTCCACGCCTGCGGATGGACTTGATCAGGCCCTTTTCCTCATAATAACGCAGTGTTGAGGCGGGCAGTCCCGAGCGTTTCGATACCTCGCCGATATCCATTTCCTGTGGACCATCCATTGATATTGACCTCAAGTTGACTTGAAGTTGTATCCTAGTTTTCCCCGCAGTCAATAGCAAGGTGAATCTACAACTGATGTTTGCTGTCAAGAAGTTGATCAAAACCTCCAATGACCCCATATCCAGGGCGCCATCCGCCGGAGGCATTCTCACGGCACTGTGCCTGGCAACGCTGCTCAATGCCCTGGCAGTCAGCAGTGTCAATATTGCTCTGCCGGAGCTGGTAGCCGGTTTCGGGACGACTTATGGCCGGGCCCAATGGATTATTATTGCCTTTGTGATGTTGCTTACGGCAACCCTGGCCATTGCCGGACAGGCCAGTGACCGGATCGGGCGAAAGACAATCTTTGTCCATGGAATGGTAATATTTACCCTGTCCACGTTCCTCTGTGGGATATCGGCTCATATCTGGATGCTGGTATTCTTTCGGGCCCTGCAAGGCATTGGAGCGGCGATGTTTGTCGCCGTCTCCATGGCGATTGCCAGTGACACTTTTTCCAAGTCCCGGGTGGGGATGGCGGTAGGCCTACTGGGCAGTGTATCGGCAGTTGGCACAGGCATGGGGCCTGTACTGGGTGGTTTTTTGCTGGAAATTGCCAACTGGCAGGCGGTGTTTCTGGTGAAGGTGCCGCTAGGGATTGCCATTTATTGGCTGGCAAAAAGATATCTGCCCGATGATGCAGATGCCAAGTCTGGGAAAACCACTATGGGCCCCTTCAATATCCTGTCGGTCATTAGTATTTTTTCTGCAATTTTTTTCTATACCCTGTCGATAAAACCCCTGAATGACAGCTACGGTGCAGTCAATATACTCGCGATGGCGATCTCCGCGCTTTCTCTGGTGGCCCTGTTATTCGCAAAGCGCCGACTATCCCGCAGGGCACCATCCCCTTCTCCCAGCTTGGGTGGTCACGAGCTTTACACTAATCTGGCCAGCAATGGGCTTGTTGGCGCCTCGGTCATGAGTTCCCTGGTTGTCGGTCCTTTTTATTTGACCCTGGCTCTGGGTCTCAGCTTTTATCAGGCCGGTTTGGTGATGTCTGCGGGGTCATTTGCCGTGGCCCTATGTTCGAATATTGCGGGGCGCCTGGTAGATCGATTCAAATCCCGTAGTGTGGTTCTTATGGGGCTCGGTTTTCTGGCACTGGGGGCATTGGGAATGGCACGCTTGGATGCCAGTGAGGGCGTGCTGGGCTATCTGGCCTGTTCAATCGCCATGGCAATCGGTTACGGCACTTACCTGTCTTCAAACAATACGTTCACAATGAACAGTGCCGCTGAAGAAGTACGCGGGAGTGTTTCCGGCCTGCTAAACCTGTCGAGAAACCTGGGTCTGCTCACCGGTGCCTCCCTGATGAGTGTGGTGTTTGCCGGAGCTTCACAACTGTCTTATATGCATACTGCCGATACAGACCTGGTCGTGGCCGGACTGCATAAAGTGTATGATCTGACACTGCTATTACTGGTGACTGCACTGATTGCACAGGCGGTGGTTATCCTTTTCGGGCGTAATAAAAAAAGGGTTGGTTGAGTCTGCCCGCAGTGGTGCCTGCCTCTCTTATAATAAGCGCCCGATCGCCAATCATCCCTTTCTGGGCCGCTATAGGTTCTGCCCGGGGCTGTTAATTCCAGCTGCACAAGCAGGGCAAAAAAAATCTGGACCGATTCTATTGACCTCAAGTGAACTTTAAGTTGTATCTTGTTATTCCTGAGGCGGTAGAAGCCTGGTAGCACCGGAGGGTGGTATCCGGGTTGTCGCGGGGCCAGGGGTTCTGGCTCCGACGCTATCGCCTGTTTGAATGTTGATAAAGCAGGAGAAAGACGATGTCAGAAAATGCCCTCGATAGTGGTATTGCAGGTCTGTGTAAATCCTGGACCGGTTTGAATTCGGATACCATTATCCAATGTCGAGCCGTACTCGCACGGCTGGCGGCCAGCTCACGTTCCGAATCCTGGCTGGCCGAGCTGCACGAGAGAAAGGCACCTACGGCGGAGCTGTACCGGGACCCGGAGCGGGGATTTATACTACTGGCCCATGTAGAGACGCAGGGCCTGTACCGCAACCCGCACAACCACGGTGATGGCTGGGTATTTTATGCCCTGCAACACGGTGCGGTGGAAATGTCTACCTACGGCCAATTCAAGGAGCAGGTCAACGGGGAGGGTCTTGTCAGCCGCGGGGCCTATACCATGAAAGCGGGAGACTGCAGTGCTTTTCTACCGGGCGATATTCACGATACACTTTGCCTATCCGAGTACTCATTAATGTTTCGCCTGACCAGCTGTGATTTCTCAGTGGAGAAGCGCGCTGGTCGGTTACAACAATTTAAGCCGGTTACAAGAGCACACGTTTAGAAATTTCCAATCATCACCCCGGCTACCCTACGGGTAGGCGGTTTGATACCGGTAGAAGTTTGTGCTTTTGAACAGGTGTTTTTTTGACCTGAATTAGGGGTGCCATTATGCAAAAACTGCTTCTTTTGATATTTTTTATGGCGCTTGGCTCATCGGTGTGGGCAGGCGAGGTTGAACGTTCTCCATTATCAATCGGGGAGGCACTGCGTTTCTCATCCAAAATATTGAATGAAGATCGCACTTTAAATATCTATCTGCCGCCCGGTTATCACAAGGATCAGAGTAAACGGTATCCGGTGATCTATCTCCTGGATGGATCCATGGAAGAGGATTTCATACATATAGCGGGTTTGGTACAGTTTGGTTCTTTTTCCTGGATCAATATGTTGCCGGAGAGTATCCTCGTCGGTGTTGGGAATGTGGACCGAAAACGAGATTTTACCTTCACCTCTAAGGTGCTCAGGGATAAAAAGGAGTTTCCATCCTCTGGTGGCTCGGGCAAGTTTATAGCGTCGCTGATGAAAGAGATGCAGCCCCTTGTAGAACGCAATTACAGGGTAAGTGGACAAACAACCCTGATTGGCCAGTCGCTCGGTGGCCTGTTGGCCACAGAGATCCTTGTCAAGCATACCAATCTGTTTGATCACTATATTATTGTCAGTCCCAGCCTGTGGTGGGATGGTGAATCCCTGCTTGAGCTGATTCCTGCGGGCTGTTGTGCTGCCAAATCCATTTATGTTGGTGTGGGCAAGGAGGGGGCGGTGATGGAGCGGCTAGCCAGAGAGTTGCACGATAAGTTAGACCCGGATAACAAAACAGAGACGGTGCACTTTGGCTATTTTAAGCAACTCGATCACGGAAATACATTGCACTTGGCGGTTTATGACGCATTTGGAAAAATATTTTCCAATCAAGCCCCTCAAGAGTAAAGCAGGCAGTTTTAGATTGTATCCTTAACGGCAAAGGCTGTGGTATCAAGCACCATCCATTGGGGTGCTGGCAGGGTTCTATTGATTTTTTTGGGGGGCTTTAATCAGGCCCTCCTTTATATCCTGCGCATCCAGTGCATGGTATTTCTTTATGATTGCTTTGATATCCACCTTGGGCTTCGGAAAACGCATGTTGAGCGATTCCATAGCTTCGGTAACGATAGCGGCCACGGCCAGGTTGCGAAACCATTTGTGATTGGCAGGAATAACAAACCAGGGCGCATAGGGTGTGCTGCATTTACTCAGTGCATCCTCAAAGGCCCGCGTGTAGCTATCCCAATAAGCGGCTTCGGTGTAGTCACTTTCACTGATTTTCCACTGCTTTGTGGGGTCATCGATACGCTGTTTAAATCGTTTCAACTGCTCATCGGCATCAATGTGCAGAAAGAATTTTAGAATCAGGGTCTGGTGGTCGGATAAAAGTTTCTCAAAATGGTTGATATGGCCGTATCGCTTTGACCAGATACTTTCCGGCACCATGTCGTGAACCCTCTGAATAAGCACATCCTCATAGTGGGAGCGGTTAAAAATGGCAATGTGTCCACGGGCTGGAACAACTTTGTGGCAGCGCCACAGAAAGTCATGGGCCAGTTCCTCCTGCGAGGGTTGCTTGAAACTGGTCACCGTACAACCCTGAGGATTCATGGCGCCCAGGACATGGTTGATGGTGCCATCCTTGCCGGCAGCGTCCCGCCCCTGAAGGCATATCAGCAGAGCGCGTTTGCCCTCTGCATGCATGAGATACTGCAGGGAGCGAATTTTCTCATCCAGCCTTTGGATGACCGGCATGGCCTTTTCGCGGTCACTGTAGCAGTCTGTAAAACCGGGATCAATTTTATCCAGTTTAATCCTGCTGCCGGGTTTTACCCGAAAGGATTCAAAGCAGTTCATAACGTTTCCCTTTTGATGAGCGGTATGGATAAGAGGCACGGGGCGGATGGCTAAATATCCCGGAGGTGCCGGTAAATCCCTTTTTTCACCAGATCCAAAACGAACATCCACACAATCATATAGAGCCATACCAGTCCGATCACTGCCCATGGGATTGCCGGTACCAGCCAGCCAAAGCCACACATTAGTACGGTGAGGGCCTGGGTACCCACAATGGCGACAAGCAATTTTACAGCGGGCAATGGTTTTGCAAAAAAAGCAGCACGGGAGCGAACAATGAATAGCAGCAAATGTCCACCGGCAACAATCTGCAGAAAAAGCACTGTCTGGATTTGCGCTTTGTTGAGCGGTATCCAGGACTGCCAGTGACTGTTCTGCAACCACTCCATACCGATCAATAACAGCCCCAGGGTTTGTGCGATGGAAAACAAGCCGATAATGGTTGCGCCAAGCAATAAATGGTGCATATTCCAGTGCACGGGGTTTTTGGGCAGCAGGGTGTTGTCGTAGGCAATGGTCATAATGGGAATATCATCCAGCAGGGCCACCAGCACAATCATGATCGGGGTCAGTGGGGGAAAGCCGAAGAGTATTGTGGCAAAAACCACAACCACCATAATATCCAGGGTCATGGATACACGGAAAAGCACATAGTTGATAATGCGTTCAAAAATTTTTCGGGCCTCGTCGATGGCATCGATCACTGTAGAGAGGCCTGGGGCGGTCAGGATAATGGCCGCGGCGGCACGGGCCGCATCCGTGGCGCCACTGACGGCAATGCCGCAGTCGGCCTGTTTTAGGGCGGGCGCGTCATTGACGCCGTCTCCTGTCATGGCCACCTGGTGACCGCGCCCCTGTAGTGCTTTGACAATGGCGTATTTATGTTCGGGGAATACCCTGCCAAAACCATCCGCGTGTTCCACACAGTCGACCACTTGCTTCGGCAGGTGATCCATATTTTTTGTGTGGGCAAAAACGGCTCCGGCAGAAAAAATATTTTGACCAATCCCCACCTGCGCTGCGATTTCTTTGCCGATGGCAACATCGTCACCAGTGATCATTTTTACCTGAAGGCCGTGATCCCGGGCGCGGCTGATGGTTTGCTTCGAGTCCTCCCGGGGTGGGTCCTCCAGGGGTAGAATGCCCAGGAAAGACCAGTGTTCGCCATCGTCACTGCTTGCCACACCCAGCGCGCGCAGGCCGCGGGAGGCGAGTTTCTGGACACAGGCCGTGGCCTTTCCGGCCCTGTCGCCACTGAGCTTACATAGGGTTATTACGGCCTGGGGCGCGCCCTTGCAAAAGAACAGGCTGTTTCCGTTTTGATCAGTTACGCGGGCTTGAGCGTATTTGGTTACCGGGTCGAAGGGGGTGAATTCCTGCAACCGGTAGTTGCTGAGCGGGCGCTTGTCTACAAGACCGGCGACAATGGCCCGGTCTATCGGGTCGGTGGAACCGGCTTCAGAGGCAATGGCAGCCGCGAGAATCAGGGAGGCCTCGTCTTTTGCGGCAAATAACTGGGGGCTGTGCAGGCTCAGTTGGTTTTTTGTCAGGGTGCCGGTTTTATCAGAGCACAGTATGTCTACCCCGGCCAGTTCCTCAATGGATTCCAGGCGCGAGACGATGGCTTTCTTGCGCGACAGCGCCAGGGCGCCCAGGGCGTTGGTGACGGTAATCACCGAGGGCATGGCCACGGGAATGGAGGCGATCAACAGCACCAACACCGTGCGCAGGATATTGATAAGGTCAGACCAGTGCCAGCCCGCCGCCAACACAACATCCCGGTACAGCAGGGTACCCACCAGTAGCAGGGCCAGCAGCAGGCACAATACGATCAGGAAGTCGCCGATACGGGTGACGGCTTTTTGCGCATGGGAAACGCCCTGGCCGGCACTGGCGACCAGCTTGGCGGTGCGCCCAAAAAATGTATTTGCACCGGTGCCGATGGCAACCGCGATCATTTCCCCACGCTTGGCAATACTGCTGGAATAGCCGATATCGCCCACTGTTTTGTCGACCGGCAAGGACTCTCCGGTGAGGGCAGCCTGATCAATACTGATGGACTTGCCGCCGATAAAACGCACATCGGCAGGTACGATCTGCCCCAGCTTGATACGCACAATATCGCCGGGCACCACGGTGGAGGCGGGCAGGGTTTTGTACTCCCCATCGCGCAAGATCTCCGCCTCTGGTGCCATGCTGGCTTTGAGGGCGGCGAGGGCGCTGGAGGCTTTATATTCCTGCCAAAAGCCCACCGCTGCATTGTAGAGCAGGAGCCCCACAATAATGGCGAAGTCCGGCCAGTGACCGATCAGGGCAGACAGCACAGCGGCGGCCTCAATCATCCAGGGGATGGGTCCCCAGAAAAAACGCAGTAGCTTTAAAAGGGCGCTTTTTTCTTTTTCCCGGATTGTATTGGGCCCGAATCGCTGGAGTCTCGCTTCTGCGTCAGGTTGCGTCAGTCCTTTGGGGGAGGTGTTGAGCGCGGTGAAAACGGCACTGGGTTCCGCAGTCTGCAAATCCACTTGGGCACCGCCAGATAGAGCGGCAGTGGTTTTGCTGTGGATGTGGGCGGAGCCCGGTTGAGGCACGTGTAGATTCCCGCTGGTGGTTAGGTCTATGGGTGGCTGGCAGCAATGACCGTCCTGTTGATCGTCGCCGCTTCAACGCTTAAATCTAGCAGTTTGCGCCAGACGGAATGTTGTAAACAATGCCGACAAATCTGTGCCTAAGCCCATCCGGATACCCGCAAGAGAAATTGTCTGGCCGTTGTGTGAAAGCACTGCGGGAATAAAAAAAGCCGGCCCAGGGCCGGCGAGAGGGCAGACGTCGAGAGGATAAGCTGACGTTGCAGAGACAGAGAAAAATAAACACGCAATACCAGGGAACCCCGGTATCGCTTGTATAGAGGTTGAAGATCGCCACTGTCTATTGCCTGCCGGGGCAAGACCTAGGGGCTTTCAGTGTCGGTTTCCCCGCGCAGAACACAGGCCCCGGCGGGCATCAGGGTCAGGACACCCGCACGGCGGGCACTGCTGAACAGGCTCGGGGTAATATCCTCGGCGCTGGCAAATGCCACTGGCAGCATAAAGGTCTCGGGGGTTGTGCCCAGGTTCAGGGCAACCAGGTACGCCGTGTGCGCCGTGCGCCGCACGAATACCAGCAGGTCGTTGTCCGTAGGCACCACTTCCTGCTCTGCCGTGGCCAGGGCTTGCGGCAACTGGCGGTGCCACTGGATCAGGGTGCGGAATTGGTTGAGCATGGCGTGCTGGTTGTCCTGCTGCTCACTGGTCGCGCGCAGGCGATGCTCGTCGGGGATTGGCAGCCAGGGCTTGCGGGTGGAAAAGCCGGCATATTGGTCGCCCCCATCTACCCAGGGCATTGGCGTGCGGCATCCGTCACGCCCCTTGAATTCCGGCCACAGGTTGATGCCGTAGGGGTCAACCAGGTCTTCAAAGGCGATATCCGCTTCGGGCAGGCCCAGCTCTTCGCCCTGGTACAGGCACACACTGCCGCGCAGTGTCAATTGCATCAGCAAGAACAGCGGGGCCCGCGCCTGGGCCAGTTCGCTGCCCAGGCCCCGGTTCCAGCGGGACATGGAGCGGGGTACATCGTGATTGCCAACAGACCAGCAGGGCCAGCCCTTTTCGATGACCTCGCGGTTTTTTTCCAGGGTGTCGCGCAGGAATTGGGCGCTGCAGTCCTCGGTCAGCAGATCGAAGGAATAGGCCATATTCAGGCGATTGTGCGTGGTGTATTCAGCCATGATCCTGTGGGTGTTGTCATCGCCCACTTCGCCCATGGTCACGGTTCCGGGGTATTGATCCATCAACTGGCGTATGCGTTGCAGGAAGACCCGGTTCTCCGGTTGAGACTTGTCATTTATGTGCCATTGGTAATCGTAG
Source organism: Microbulbifer jejuensis (assembly GCF_047289955.1). Taxonomy (NCBI): domain Bacteria; kingdom Pseudomonadati; phylum Pseudomonadota; class Gammaproteobacteria; order Cellvibrionales; family Microbulbiferaceae; genus Microbulbifer; species Microbulbifer jejuensis. The sequence goes on along the minus strand of NZ_JBLBUB010000009.1, from coordinate 99,425 downwards.
TGATTAACCGGCGGCAGCCCCTGCTCGTCGAGTTTGAGCGGGCGCGCCGGGTTGTCGTCGAGGGCCTGTTGGTGGAAGATAAAATTCACCGCGTCGAGGCGGAATCCGTCCACACCACGATCCAGCCAGAATCGCATATCGGACAGCAGTTGCTCCTGTACTGCGCGGTTGTGCACGTTGAGATCAGGTTGCTCTTTGAGAAAATTGGCCAGGTAGTATTGGCGGCGGCGGGTGCACCAGTGCCAGGAACCACCGCCGAAAACCGAGACCCAGTTATTGGGCGGGTTGCCGTCTGGTTTCGGGTCCGCCCATACGTACCAGTCGGCCCTGGGGTTGTCGCGGCTGGAACAGCTCTCCTGGAACCAGGGGTGCTGGTCTGAGGTGTGGCTCAGGATCTGGTCGATAATGATTTTCAGGCCGCGCTGGTGCGCCGCATCGATCAGTTGGTCAAAATCCTCCAGACTGCCGAAGATCGGGTCCACATCGCGGTAGTTTGCCACATCATAGCCAAAATCCACCATGGGTGACTGAAAAAAGGGGGAGATCCAGATGGCATCCACGCCGAGAGATTTCACGTAATCCAGTTTTTGCGTGATACCCGGGATATCGCCGATACCATCCCCATTGGCATCGCAAAAACTGCGTGGGTAGATCTGGTAAATAACACTGTTGCGCCACCATTCGGTGTTGTTGCCGGCCATCGATTACTGCCTTGTTTCATTATTCGAAGCGTGGGACAGGCCCACCCTGATAAGGATGGCATGAGTATGGGGGAGCGAGTGGTGGGCTTCCTCCTCCCTGTGGAGGGGGGAGAGGGGATGGCGGCGGACCCCTCGCTGTGCGGGGAACCGCCTCCTTGGCTAGAGGCGATCCTGTACCGAGCGCAGCATTCGCTCGGCCAGGGCGATGGCTTCCTGGCGGTCTTTTACATCCAGCTTCTGGTAGAGGCTGCGAATGTGGGTCTTGATGGTGCTGGGGGCCACCTTGAAATGGCGTGCGATACGCTCATTGGACAGGCCCGAGTGAATGGCGTTGAGTACCTGCCACTCTCGCGGTGTCAGTGGGGAGTGGCGCAGAAAATCCGGCACCGCATCGCTGGCAAGAATCTCGCGAATAATGGTGTCGTCGAGCTCGATTCGAATCCCGCCATCCAGTTCCGGTTGTTGCTGGGCTATACGAATCAACGCCTGGGCCTGGTCGGTTTCCGCTTCCTCCAGACCGCTTTCCAGGGCGGTTTTGAGGATCACGATCAAGGGTTTGCCGATCTGCAGGAAGCTCGCGCGGAAGTCCCGTCCTGCCGCCAGTTGCAGCGCTTCGGTGATCGCTGTCACGGCTTCCCCGCGCTGCCCGCGCAGCCACAATAGGTGCGATTCCAGTACCCGGTTGCGCAGGCGGTCAGTCGTTAGCCCGCACGCGCCTGCCACCTGTTGCAGGCGGCCCAGAAGCCGGCAGGCATCGGACCAGCAGTGCAGTTCGATCAGAGCGCGCACATGATTGCGTCCGTGGCACTGTTCAAAATGGTTGCAGGGTTTGTCCACCACCGGTGTCGCCTGCTCCAGCCAGGCGGCGATGGCCTGCTGGTTGCCGAGGGCGCGCCAGGTACGAATACGGGTGGCATCGGCGTTGGCTATCCAGTCCCGATGGTAGCGCTCATCTGAGAGCAGGCCCTCAATGCGGTCGAGCCACTCCAGGGATTCTTCTTTCTCCCCGCGCGCCTGGGCGATTTTCAGCAATAGGGTGTACTCCGGCAGCAGCCAGTGCTCACCCACTTTACGATTGATCTGCATACCGCGACGAGCGGACTGCTCGGCCCCTTCCAGGTCGCCGCGCTCCCACTGCAGCTGGCCGCGCAGGCGGCAGACAAACTCGGAGATGGGCAGGGTGGACAAGTGATTTTTCTGCACCAGGTGATGCACCTTCTTCTGCAGGGAAGCAGCCTTGTTCAACAGCCCCTGGGCGAAAGCGATCTCGGCTTGCTGACAGATGGCCCAAGCGGCACTGGGGATATCCCGCTCGGCGATGGCAAGGGCCTCGACTTCCTGCATATGGGTGTTGGCCTGATCCAGGGCGCCCAGGCAAAAGCTGGTTTCGCCGGTAACCAGCAATGCCGAGATGCGTTCACCGGATTGCTCACGATGCAGCAGCGCCAGGGCTGCCTCGGCGTACTCCTTGGCTTGCAGTGTCTGACCCCGGGCAATGGCAACCTGGGCGCGCATGGTGGCAAAAGCGCCTTCGTACTGGTGCCACTGCTGCGGGTCCTGACGCTGCAGCCGGCTCTCGGCGGCGGCCAGTTTCTTTTCGCACAAGTCGTATTCAAAGTTTTCCCACGCCATTTTCGCGGAGAGCAGGGTGAAGCGGGCGTTCTGTTCAAGCACCCCGGTCCCCAGCCATTCCAGGCACTCGCGCAGGAGCGGGGACTGGCCACTGCGCAGCAGCTGCTCACCTTGCGCGCCGAGTAGCTGGAGCAGCCGCTCCCGGTGCTCGCCGGCGAGGGCGTGGCGCAGGGCCTCCACCGGTTGGCCCAGCGCCTGCCAGGTGTCACAGGCGGTACTGTGCAGCTGCAGCAGCAGGTCGCGGTCGCTGAGCTGGCGCTGTAAAAAGCGCGCGAATACCGGATGAAAGCGAAACCATTGGCGGCTGGAATCCTGGGCCTGCAGGAATAGGCCGCGCTGTGCTGCCGCCTCCAGCAGTTGCTGGCCGTCAGCGCGGCCGCTCAGGCGCTCTGCCAAGCGGGCATTGACGCGGGTGAGAATCGAGGTGCGGGCGAGCAGGTCGCGCATCCGTGGCTCCAGGCGCTCCAGCACCTCCTCGGCGAGGTAGTCGAGGATATGGCTGTGGCCCCGTTCCAGCTCCCCCAGGTAGCGCTCCACTTCGGCGCGATTGCGCACCGAAAGGGTGAACAGCTGTACCGCCGGTGGCCAGCCCTCGCTCAGTTGGTGCAATTGGGCAGCGCAGTCGGCCTCGAGCGTAAACGGCAGGCGCTGCTCCAGCAGGCGCGCAATCTCCTCAGTGTTGAGGGCCAGTTCATTGCTGCCCAACTCCAGCAACCGCCCCTGCACGCGCAGAGTGGCGAGGCCCAGGGGCGGTTGGCTGCGACTGGCGAGCACTACGCCAACGCCGGCGGGAGCGTGGCGCAGTAAAAACCGGGTTGTGTCGTGTATCGCCTGGTTGTCGATCTGGTGATAGTCGTCCAGCACAATACGCAGCTCGCTGGGGAGGCCGCGCAGTTCCGCGAGCAGGTGACTGACAATGGCAGCCGGGTCCGGGCACTGGGGGGCCTGTAGCAGGCGGTGGGTCCGGGGTACGCCATTGCCGGTAGCGCGGTGCACACTCTCCACCAGGTAGCGGCAGAACTGGTTCGGTGCATTGTCGCTGGTATCCAGGGCGTACCAGGCTACCGGGTTGTCCTGGGTCGAGGCCCAAGCAGTGATCAGGGTGGTCTTACCATAGCCTGCAGGCGCGGTTACCAGCAGCAGCTGGTCGCTGTGGCAGCCCTTGAGTAACGACAGCAGGCGCGGGCGGGCCAGGGTGTGCTCGGGGCAGTCCGGCAGGCTGTACTTGGAGGTTAATAACATCGCTGCAGGCAGGATTGTTGAGAATGTCTGATTTTTATACAGGGGTATTATGCACCAGTAGAGCGCTATTGTGACAGCGTTGAAATAAACGCAAGAATCCCATGGGGTTGGCGAACTTAGTTCGAATAATGGTGGCGTGGGCTTTGCTTTGGGCAGTATATTACCCGTGGGATCGGATCAGTCACACGGACCTCTGGCCCGCGGCTGCTGGAGGCACCGACCTCCGCCGCCACAGCCCTGCGAGTAAACGGACCCCATGGATTGCCTTTGGGCACTGCCGCTGATACACACGTAACAAATCGTATGGGGCGGATCCCGATTGGATCGTGGGGTAAGGGCGCAAGGTGGTTTTGACACCACGTCAATAACAATAATAAAAAGAGGCAAAAATGGCCGAAATTGTTGTCCTGGCCGCCGCCGGTATGGGGGCTGTCCACAGAGACTTTGCAAAGCCGCTTTTCTCCGCGCTCCAGAGTGCGCTCGGTGATGACTGGCCGCGCCTGCACTGCGACTCACTGCCTGGTGTGGAGGCGATTCACAACAATATCGAGCGGGTGTTCGAGAGTATGCAAAAGCGCGATTTGGACGGTCTGCGTGCACGCAAGTTTCTGCTCTATGGCATGGCCCAGAGCGCGGCACAGCTGGAAGATATCCAGCAGCGCGATGGCATTTACGAGCGGGGCCAGAGCGCGATTTATGCCGCACTGCAGCGGGCTGCCGCCATCGCCGGAGACAGGGCCCCGGTGGTACTGTTGAGCCACTCGGTGGGATGCATCACCCTCTCCAACTACCTGTGGGATGCCCAACGGTCCAGTGTGAACCATGGTATCTGGCGCGATGGGGCCCCCAGCGGTGTGCGCAGAGGCTCTTCCCGCGAGCGCTTTTTACGCCTGAAGACACTCAGTCACTGGTACACCCTGGGGGCTACCAATCCCCTGTGGTGTTCGGGCAAAGCGCGCGAGCAGATTCAGGCAGTGACGTCAAATTCCCGCGGCTACCTTTTTCGCTGGAAAAATTTCTACCACCCGGACGACCTGTTTGGCTGGCCCCTGAAACCCCTTAGCCCCACCTACAAGCAGGCGGTGTACCGGGATTATGAGACGAACCCGCTCAGTGATCACCGTGCCAGCGGGGCGGGCCCCCAAGTACTGCCGCCAGAGGATTACTGGTGTAGCGAGTGGGTGCAGGAAGAGTTGATCGGGGATCTGCGCGCACTGCTCAAAAGTGGGAATCAGGGGGCTTCGGTACATACGGAGCGATCTCGCGAGGCACTCGCGGTATAATTCGGGACACCTGTAACAGCCCCCAAAAAGGTTGGGTTTTGTCTATGTCGCTGCAATTTCACTCGATTCCGGTTACCCCCTTCCAGCAGAACTGTACACTGCTTTGGTGTGAGAACAGCAAGCGCGCTGCGGTGGTGGACCCCGGTGGCGACCTCGACAAGATCCGCACCTTCGTGCACAAGCACGGTCTGAGCTTGGAGAAAATTCTCTTGACCCACGGTCACCTGGACCATGTGGGCGGCACAGCGGCCCTGTCCAGGCAACTTCAGCTTCCCATTGAGGGGCCGCACAGGGGGGACCAGTTCTGGATTGAGCAGCTACCGGTACAAGCGCAGATGTTCGGTTTCCCCCCGGTGGAGGTGTTCACCCCGGATCGCTGGCTGGCGCAGGGCGATACAGTGCAGGTCGGCGACCAGCAGTTGGAAGTGTTGCACTGCCCCGGCCACACTCCCGGCCATGTGGTATTTTTCCACCGCTCCAGTCAGCTGGCCCTGGTCGGTGATGTGTTGTTTGCCGGTTCCATTGGGCGCACCGATTTTCCTCAGGGTGACCACGACACCCTGATTCGCTCGATTACCGAGCGCCTCTGGCCCTTGGGAGACGAAGTGCGCTTTGTGCCCGGCCATGGCCCCATGTCCACCTTTGGGCAGGAGCGCCGGACCAACCCGTTTGTTGCCGACAAACGCTTCGGCTGATTGGCTGCAATGGGAGAACAATAATCACCGACGGAGGTCGGCGCCATGTCTGCAAAATTGCGTGTATCCCTGCTGTTTATCACCTGTGTCGTTAGTGGCTGTGCAGTGGTTTCCGAAGAGGCCTGCCACGCCGGGCTCTGGTATGAGCGCGGCTTACAGGACGGGGCCCGGGGGCGTACCCAGTCGCTGGTGTACGAGATCGCACGAGAATGCCAGAACTATGGGGTACACGCGGACAGCGAGGCCTGGCTGCGCGGGCACGAGGAGGGGGTGGAGCAGTTCTGTACTGCGGAGAACGGTTTTTATCAGGGGCGCCGGGGCCATCAGTATGCGGGTGTGTGTATCGGGCCCACCGCCGACCTGTTTCTGGACAATTACCAGCGCGGCCTCGCTGAGTATCGTGTAGAGCAGCGGCATCGCAAGCTGCACTGGCGCCGAGATGCGCTGGAGCGGGAGCTGCACCTGGTACACCGTGCCCTGGATAGGGCGGACAGCGACAGGCAGCGGCGTGCCCTGTATTTTCAGCGCAGCCGGTTGTCATGGGCGTTGCGTTCACTGGATATGGAATTGCACCGCTACGGACTTTTCGGACCCGGTGATGTCACACCCGGTTTTTATCCCCCCGTTTTCTTTTCATCCGGACTTTTTTACTGGTAAATGCCGAGGGTAGACGGGGTGTCGAATCACGGCAGTGTCCAGCCGGGTTTTGTACGCGGTCAACAATTTTGGAGAGCGTTATTTCGATGGCAATTTGGCAGAGTAAACCCACACTGGAAGTGTTAAACCAGGGTATTGCATCCTGTATGCCCGGATACCTCGGCATACATGTCACAGAAATCGGTGATGACTATCTTGAGGGCAGGCTGCCGGTGGATCACCGTACGCGCCAGCCGTTTGGCATTTTGCACGGTGGCGCCAGTGTCGTGCTGGCAGAAACCCTGGGTTCCGTGGGGGCCAATCTGATTGTGGATACGGAGCAGTTTTACTGCGTCGGCCAGGAAATTAATGCCAACCATCTGCGCCCGGTGCCGGACGGGGAGGTGACCGGCCGTGCAAGCCCCGTGCATTTGGGGCGTACCAGCCAGGTCTGGGAAATCCTGATTCATGCGCCCAATGGCAAGCTAAGCTGTATTTCGCGTCTCACTATAGCCGTGGTAGCCCGTGGCGATCGCTAGACCCGGCGAAGCCCTGCAGGAGTGGCAGTGGTGACCGGGACAAAAGAATTTTTGTTTGAGGATATTCCCTACCGCCTGGTGCGTTCCCCGCGACGCAAACGACTGGGACTGGTGCTGGCGCAGTCCAGTATCGAGGTACGCATTCCTGAGCGCTGCGCCGCGCGCCATGGGCACCAGTTCCTGCAGGATAATATCCAGTGGGTGCGCGCCCAGTTGCTCGCCGCCAATCAGCGCGCGGCTCAGGTACCTGAATATACTTACGCTTTTGGCGGGTGCTTTCCCTGGCTGGGCAGGTCCTTGCCTCTCGAGCGGGCCGCGAATGCCCAAAATGCCGGTATCGGAGCGGAATCCATCCGCCTTTACACCCGCAAGCGTTTGCCAGACCCGGATCAACTTCAGGCTGCCCTGCAGCGCCTGTACCAGCGGGAGGCGCTGGCCCTGTTGACGGGCAAGTCCCGGTATCTGGCAGATCAATTAACATTACAGTTTTCCTCGGTGCGAGTGCGCCGCACCAGAAGCAAGTGGGGGCATTGCAGTATCCGCGGCGAACTGCAATACAACTGGCTGGTGTGCCTGGCACCGGAGCCAGTAGTGGACTATCTGGTGGCTCACGAAGTGTGTCACTTGCGCCACCACAACCACAGTCGCGCTTTCTGGCAACTGGTGCAGAGCGTGTGTCCGCGCTTCAAGGTGTTGCGCCGCTGGTTGCGCGACAATGGTCACCGTCTCACGGTATAGGCACCGCCATTGTTGGCAGTGGAAAATTCTACAGAACCACTGCCCGATCGCGCTTTGGCCCCCCGCAAAATTCACGTAGACTGCAGGCAGGTCCACGAAGCGAAGATCCTATGCAAAGCGAACCCTTAAGCGATAATTTTGACGATAACTGCGCGCGTTTTTTGCCTGAGGCCACCGATCAGGGCTGTGTCTGGGCACTGCAGGGGGGAGAGGGGTTTGCGCTCTGCGAGTCGATGAAACGCCCACAGACCGGAGTAATCCCCTTTTGGTCGCAGCGGGTTTTTGCCGAGGTGCACTGTGCGGACGACTGGGTCGACTATGAGGTAGTCGCCATTGACCTGGAGGAATTTATCGACGACTGGCTCACCGGAATGCATGAGGATGTGTTGTTGGTGGGCCTGAATTGGAACGCCGAACTGGAGGGGGTGGAGCTGGAACCACTCGATCTGCTTGAGCAGCTGGAGCAGGCGCTGCAGTAATGCAGTAAGTTGTGCCAGAGCACCCCACCGCTGGATAAAAACCACTTGATAGGGGTCTCAGATGGGGCAGATTCTCGGCCTCCACACAGTGATCTATGGCGTTGCGGATATTGCCGAGGCCAGGGCCTGGTATTCGCAACTGTTGGGGCAGCAACCCGCTGTTGATAGCAATGGCTATGTGGGTTTTCGTGTGGGTGATTGTGAGTTGGGCCTGAACCCGGATGCGCGCAGCGCAATCAGTCGCGCGGATGGCGTTATCGCCTACTGGGCAGTTTTGGATATAGCTGCGCAGGTTGAGCTTCTCGGAGCCATGGGCGCGCGACAGCACAGCGATGTGGTGGATGTCGGTAAGGGCGTGCTGATGGCGAGTTTTCTCGATCCCTTCGGCAATATTGTTGGGTTGATTGAGCAGCCGCGGACACATCCGGAGGTGTCGGACCAGTAAATGGAGCAACCCCTTGAACAAACCGCCAGTATCCAGCTTTCGCACTTCCGACCAGTGTTTTGCCGCGGAGAGCCTCGCGCAAATCGGGCGCGGCTACGTGGTCCCGGACAGGGTCGCCCTGATTACCGGTTGTTCCAGTGGTATCGGACGCGAACTCGCCCTGGCGCTGCACCGCCGCGGCACAATTGTGATTGCCACTGCGCGGCGGCCGGAGAGTCTGCAGGAGCTTGCGGATATGGGCATCGCTACCGAGGCTTTGAATGTAAACTCCCAGGCGGATATCAACCGTGTGGTTTACGCGCTCAAGACGGCCTACGGACGCCTGGATATACTGATTAACAACGCCGGCTACGGCCAGATGGGCCCTTTGCTCGAACTGGATACCCGCGCCCTGGAAAATCAGTTTCGCACCAACGTCTTTGCACCGCTCGCGCTGGCGCGTGCCTGTGTGCCGCTGATGCGCACCGGGCGCGGTGGCATTGTGTGCAATATCGGCTCGGTTTCCGGGATTTTGGCAACCCCGTTTTCCGGTGCCTACTGTGCCTCCAAGGCAGCTCTGCACTCGCTCACAGAAGTGCTTCGCCTCGAGCTGAAACCCTTTGGTATTCACGTCATGACGGTGCAACCGGGGGCCATTGTCTCGGAGTTTGGCCGCCATGCGGAAGTATCACTGCGCGGCCTGCTGCTTCCGGATTCGCTGTATAAGCGCGAGGAGGAAACGGTGCGGGCCCGCGCCCAGGAATCACAACAGAACGCAACTTTGGCCAGCGCCCTAGCGCGCAGGCTGGTGCGTGAGCTGCTGCGCAAACGCCCGCGCGCACTGGTACGCATCGGTAACAGAAGCCGTCTGCTACCCTGGATGGCGCGCTGGCTGCCTAGCAGCTTGCGGGACCGGATATTACTGCGGCGCTTTAGGTTAAACCGGTTGTCACACAGAGCTTAAAGCCGTTCTTTTTTGGGAATATCCCTGCCAGTACACGCTTTTGAGCGGAGCAATCTGAAGCCTTATGCGCGTAAAGAGGCCCCTGTATTTGCCAACCAGGCGTTCACTTCCGCGAGCGTGCCACGAAACAGAGGTGCGCTTTCGCGCTTTTTCATCAGGTAGTCGTATTGGCCGTCGTAGTACTCTTTTAGCAGTGCCATGACCAATGGAACATAGGCCGCGCTGCTACCGCTCTGTGCAAGCGCGCAGTTGGCCTCGGCCAGCTGCGCATCCAGTTGCTGATAACGAAGCCCGCCCAGGCGCTTGCGGATTTTGCCGAGACTGCTGCGCAATGCCTCTCCCAGGGCCGCGGCGGCAGAGGTCCCCATGTCACCAATGTGCGGCACTGCTTTTTGAACATAGTCACGCACAATCCGTTTAGCACGGTTTTCCAGCGGCTCCTCCACCAATACCCATGGCGCTGCTTTCATAGCGTTTTGTAACACCGGTGGCAGGGCGCAGCATCCGATCAGGCGGCTTTCGTCCTCTATAAATACCGCTCCGGGATTTTGTGCCAGTTTGAGCAAATCGATGCTGATCCGGTTTTCAAAATCGATCTGTGCCGGCTGTTTGTGTCCGGTGTGACCAAAGCTGGAACCGCGATGTCGGGCAATGCCTTCCAGGTCCAGAGCGCGGCCGGCACTTTGGATCAGCTCGGTCTTGCCACTGCCGGTGTGACCGGAGATAACGACAAAGGGCAGCCGCTTACTCTGTTTCTCAAGCTCAGCAAGCAGGTAGTTACGCATGGCCTTATAGCCGCCTTCTACCAATGGGTAGCGGATACCCTCTGCGCGCAACAGAGTCTGAGTGGTGCGCGAGCGCAGTCCACCGCGAAAACAGTACAGATAGCCCTGGGGATGCCGCTGCACAAAATCGCTCCAGTTGGCCAGACGCGCCTGTACCACCTCCCTGGTGGCCAGTTGCCAGCCCAGGTTGATGGCGGCCTGCTGCCCGTTCAGGCTGTACTCGGTGCCGATCAGCTCGCGTTGGTGGTCGTTCAGCAGGGGGTGGTTTTCCGCGCAGGGGAAGGCACCGTGCGAGAATTCCACCGACGCGCGGACATCGAGTAATGGAATATCATTGAGGAAAAGGCATGCGTAGTGCGCGGTGTTTTGCCGCAAAAGGGTTCTCCCGATGAGTCTGCTGGGTGAACGAAACACAGACCCCCGCATGGGGGCCTGCTCGGAGCGCTATTATCAACCGGGCAATCGGACAGGTCACGCAATATGGCTTTGCTTGCAGGGCCATTACCGGGGCTATTCGATGATTTCCCCCGCTTTTGTGGCCCCCGGTGCTGGAGAGCGCTTGTGACCGGTCACTGACTAGCAAGGCTGGAGGGAAGAATACCCCACTGCCAGGATCGTATGAGATATGGATGCCGATTACGAGCCTACAGGGATGTCTTCACAGTGCGTCCTGGGAGAGGGGTATTCTTTCCAACCGACCCGGTAGTAAGTGTCCTGCCCCGGGGATTAAAGAAGCGCTGAAGACCTTCTGGCCTCGGGCAGCGCCCTGAAGAGACCATTGCAAGTGCCGATAGCCTTTGAGGCGTGCTTACCGCAATGCCAATTGTTCTGGCGTAAAACTGCTCTCCTTGGGTTTTTTTCCAGTGTACTCTGAAATGGTTACCGGGGGATATTATCCGGCTGCTGTTCGCAGGACATCCCAATCCATGACGCTTGACCAGTTGTTGATCCTCAGCATCCTTGCGGTGACCATTGCACTGTTTATCCGTGGTCCCTGGCGACACGACATGGTGGCACTGGCAGCGCTGCTGGCCTGTGTGTTTACCGGCCTGATTCCCCCGCAAAAAGCCTTCAGCGGTTTTGGTCACCCCGCTGTAGTCACCGTGGCCTGTGCACTGATTTTAAGCCGCGGCCTGCAAAATACCGGAGCCATGGATGCTCTGGCACAACGGGTGGTACCGAGGAGCGGTAACACCACTGTGGCGATGTTGCTGCTCACGAGCCTCGGTGCATTTTTGTCCGGATTTATGAGCAATGTGGGTGCACTGGCGCTGTTGATGCCCGTAGCTGCGGAAATGGCAGAAAAGCAAAAGCTGGCGCCGGGTAAAATATTGATGCCACTGTCATTTGCCACCATTTTGGGTGGTATGACCACATTGATCGGCACGCCACCGAACCTGATGGTAGCGGGTTTTCGCGCGAATGCCGGCGCTGGCAGCTACGGTATGTTTGATTTCACCCCGGTGGGACTGGTAGTGGCCCTGGTGGGTGTGGCATTTATCGGCCTGGTTGGCTGGCGCCTGGTGCCGGCGCGTGGCCAGGCCGGTGCAACCAGTTTTGATACCGGCACCTACCTGACCGAGGCACTGGTAGGTGAAAAAAGTGCCGCCGCCGGCAGGACCCTGGGTGAGATTGGCAGGATGCTCGGTGCCGAGGATGCCCAGGTAGTGGGTATTGTACACAACGATGCCCGTATATCACCGGCCGCCCCCTGGCACCGGGTACTGAGCGGGGATATTTTGCTGATTGAGGCGGAGCCTGAATCTCTCGCCACCTGTTTGTCCAGCCTGGGTCTGAAAATGACAGGGGAGCCGGACAGTGAAAGGGAGGTACCGCGGCAAGGGGAAAGCTCACCTGCGGGCAATGTACGGGAAAAAGGCGGAGGCAAAAGAAAATACGCCTATCACAATGAAGAGATGCAGTTGTGCGAACTGGTTGTGATGCCCGACTCTCCCCTGGTGGGTCGCGCCATTCAGTTTCTACACCTTCCCGCCCGCTATCAGATGCACCTGCTGGCATTGTCACGTCGGGGGCGCCGCTCCGTGCGCAGGGTGCACTCCACGCCGCTGCTGGCGGGAGATGCACTGCTGATGCTGGGAGCCGAAGACAATCTGATCAGTTTTGCCCGGGAGCAGAGCTGTGTTCCTCTGGCGCAGAGAGATATCAGCATTCCAAACAAGGAGAAAGCCGCCATTGCACTAATTGCCATGGCACTGGCGGTGGCTGGCGCCGCCTTTGGCCTGATTCCTGCGGCCATCTCGTTTGCGACCTGTGTGCTGGCCTTTATGGCCCTGAAGGTCGTGCCTCTGCGCAATATCTACGGAGCCCTGGACGGTTCGGTGATCGTTCTGTTGGGGACCCTGATCGCTGTGGCAGAAGTGATGGAGTCCACCGGTGCGGCAGACCTTATCGCTGAGGTGTTGCTGAATAATCTGGCCCAGGGCAGCGCGGTGCTGGCGCTGGCGCTGATTTTGATTATTACCATGACGTTGTCGGACTTTATGAACAATGTGGCTACTGCAGCGATGATGTGTTCCATAGCCCTCAGTACTGCAGAACAACTGTTGGTGAACCCGGACAGCTTTCTGATGGCGGTGGCCGTTGGCGCTTCCTGTGCTTTTCTCACCCCGGTGGGGCACCAGAACAACACCCTGATCCTGGGGCCGGGTGGTTTTGATTTCGGCGATTACTGGCGAATGGGGTTGCCATTGGAGATACTGGTGGTGGCAATCGGTATTCCCATGCTGCTGTGGATCTGGCCCCTGTGAGGCGCCGGGTGCTGTCAAGGGGGGTAGGCCCGGCGGCCAGGGGCTGGATTCAAGCAATGGAGTCGTCCACCGGCTGGGCAAGCTCCGCCAAATACCTGCTGCAGAAACGCAGCACATCCGTCACTGTGACAATGCCTACCAGCTCTCCCTCGCGCATCACCAGCACCGAACCGATACCCGTGTCGGCCATGGCCAGCAGGATCTTGTCCAGGGGATCGTGGATATCTGCAACAAAAGGTCTCCGTGCACAGAGGTCGTGAACGTAGAGCTGCTGCTCCTCCAGACGGTGTCCGGGGGCATGGGCTCTTTCGATATCCCCTTTGGAGATGACGGTTTCCAGTTCGCCCGAGCGGGTTACCGGCAAGTGGCGCACCCCGTGTTCATCCATCATTGCCACGGCTTCCTCGACCGTGGCTTCCATATCGATATGGTAGGGAAAAGGGGTCATCAGTGCTGCCAGAGTGGGCATATGGTGGGAGTGGTGGGAGTGGTGGGAACTGGACATGGCTAAGTGTGATTATCCAATTGTTTTTGGCAATAAGTGCTGGGTATGGCAAAGGTCAGGTTGATTATTTGCAATTGGTGACTGCTGCTACAATATAGCCAATTCAAGCACGGATGAATATCCCTTATCGAGGGAGATAAGCCCGCCTTTATTACTTTTTAGTCCCCATAGGGATGAAGATTGGTATTATATTCAGTTAGTGGGTGGTAAAGAGTTGATATTTGCCAGCGAAACATTATTATTCGCGGCCCCGACCGAAAACTATAGTAATCGTCAGCGATTCGGGCATGTTGACTGATTCGGTTGGTTTTTAATATTGATTCAACACAAACAGGTGTCGGCGGACGTTTTTGCAATACTGGTAATGCAGCCTGGTTGCACTGGTCTTTCAAGGATGGTTATTTAATGTTCGCCGGATGTCGGATATATCCAGCGCTGGGTTCCACCAGTGCTGCGGTATCTGCTTTTGGTTTGGGCCAATGCGCAAGTTGCCGAAAATAATACCGCTATATCGCCTCTCGCCTGGCAGCAGTGTTGTTGAATGACTTTTATATTTCGGATACCCGGAACCCGATTCTGTGCCGTTTAACGACACAGAAATACCCTTGTTTTTAATAACCGTAGTTGAGGTTTATTGGATGTTTCAGCAATACGAACAGCTTGAACAACAAATCGCCGAACACCAGGCGAAAATTGAAGAACTGCAGGAGCAAATGGCTCAGGCAGAGCGCATAAAAGAGGGCGTTATTGCCTTTGATAAGGCGCTGGTTAACCTGGCCGCCGAATATCGGATGGAAGAAGAGGACTTTTTTGCAGCGCGTGGCGATCTGGTCGTTGAATGGCTGGTTTCCCAGTTGAATGACGAGAACGCACCGGACTATATTCAGACCTTGAAGTCCCGCGTCGCCCGTCACCTGAAGAGAGAAGGGGGCGCGCCCCGCCGCGGCCGCCGCGTGGCGTCGGCAAGCAAAACTGCCGAGCCCAAACTGGAAACCGGCCACTACCGCAACCCCTACACCGGCGCCACTGTAGAAAAGAAAAAGCGCAATCCAAAAGCCCTGAATCAGTGGATTGATGAATACGAACTGGACACCGTAAGGGAATGGAAGATTTAATCCGGATGTGATTGCTGCCTCGGTACCGGTTGGCCGGTACCGGGTATTTTTCGTCGCTTTTCTTTTTATGACATTTTTAAGTTTTGGATAACTATTTTTGTTTTCCAAGGCGTATAGGCTTATTTTCTTACCATCTTCTGCAAAACTGTGTGTCGTTTTTTTGACAGGGCGTATTTTTCTGTATGTATTTCCGGGCTACGCGGGCTAATGTACTATCAACCGCTGTTGGCGTCGTAGCTTATCTGAGGACTGGATCCTTCCCCAGCTTGTCATTGCATTCGCTTTTCAGGTAAATCGATAAAACTATGTATGTGATATCTATACGGGTGTACCTATTGGGCCATGCGGTTAATTCTGTAACGATTGCTTTGCGCACTTCATCGAGGCGAGGATTTGGCTGTCAGGTTTTGTCTATTTAAAGTGCTTTGCACTTTCAGCGTTATGCGCCTTGATAAAGTGTTCCAGTTCTGACCTCAGCTCTGAAACACTGGTGAACACTCCCCGGTACTACGCTCCGCGCTCCAGTTGAGCAAATCACGCCTATACCGCATTCAACCAAGACGAACTGGCAGGGGTAAACTGGAAGTGGATACGCGGACGCGATTCCACCCAATCACGAACGGCTTTCGTTTTGTGCGCACTGAGATTGTCCAAAATAATATGGAAATCTTTATTTGGATTCGTGCGTCGGTTGACCAGCATCAAAAATGACAGGAACTCCTTGCTATTTGTCCTGTTCGCCACCTTTCCAATCACTTTCCCGGTCAACGTGTTGAAGGAAGTAAACAAGCCGGTCGTACCATGCCTCTTGTAATCATGCGTCCGACAACCAATCCGGCTCGGATTTAGAGGAAGACCTGGTTGCGTTCGTTCCTGACGGTGAATCAATCTGGGTTTGCCGCTGGGTATTTACTTGTGCAGCGTATAAGAGAGGTCATTTGTTCATTCTTCCCTGGATTTTCTGAATCCCAAGGAAGATCGGGTCACTGTCAATGCTACTTAAGCAGAGCCGGTACCTTAAAACTGATGAAAGCAGCAGGATTGATTGCCAGTCATCCCGGAGGTGCTACACATTCTCTTTTACAGGGTGACTTTTTAGAAATCGATGCCTTGCTGAGTGATTTGTAGTATTGTTCATCTACCAGTCTAATTGGGCTTTTAGAACCTACTGGTTTGGTGCCGGGTGACCTTGTCTGTGTCGCAAGCGACCGCGCCAGCTGGTAAAGCAATTTCCTATATTGCACTGACCCCGCGCTCTACCCGGTTGTCGGGGTATTGATTAATCCCGCTCTTAGTACTGGCAGTGTCAATTCACTGGACAGGCGGGTTGGTGAGTCCTTCAAATAAAGAGTTGCCCTATGAAACGAATATTGCTTGCACTGATCGGTATTGTCTTTGCGGAAGTTGGTTCTGCAGAGCCGCTCACTATAGAGCGATTGTTCTCCGACCCCGCTTTGAAAGGGTCTGTGCCCCGTGCGTTGGAGTATTCGCCCGATGGTCGTCGCGTGACCTTTTTAAAAGGGCGTGAAGAAGACTACAACCGCCACGATTTGTGGGAATACAACATTGCCGACCGTCAATCCCGCATCCTGGTGAATTCCGATAGTCTGCACAGTGGCGCTGAGACCCTGTCCGATGAGGAAAAGGCCAGGAGGGAACGGCAGCGGCTCTATGGAAGCGGTATTATGAGATACAGTTGGTCTGAAGATGGCAAGTCTCTGCTGTTTCCCCTTGCCGGAGATATTTACTATTACGAACTCAGAACCGGGTCCGCGCGACGGCTGACCGAAACGAAAGCTTTCGAGACCGATGTGCATGTTTCTCCCCTGGGGCGACAGGTCTCTTTTATTCGCGAACAGGATATTTTCGTTGTTGACCTGGCAAGTGGTGTAGAGCGCCCCTTGACCACCGATGGCGAAGGGCCGATCAAAAATGGCATGGCGGAATTCGTTGCTCAGGAGGAAATGGGTCGTATGACCGGCTACTGGTGGTCCCCGGATGATCGCTATATCGCCTTCCTGCAAGTGGATGAGTCGCCGGTGGATGAAATAACCCGCAGCGAGATTTATGCAGATCGAATCGATATGATCCGCCAGCGCTATCCAGCTGCGGGCCGCGCCAATGTAAAAATCCGCCTGGGGGTGATAGAAGTAAAGTCCGGCAAAACCCGTTGGATTAACCTTGGTGAAGCACAGGATATTTATATCCCCCGGGTGGAATGGGCGCGGGAGGATTTGCTGAGTTTCCAATGGCAGTCCCGCGATCAGCAGAAACTGGAACTGCGCTTATTCGATCTGAAAAGTGGGACTACCCGCCGCCTGCTGACGGAGTCCAGTGATACCTGGGTTAACCTGAGCGACGATTTGTATTTTCTGGAAGATAGCGATCAATTTATCTGGTCCTCCGAGAGAGATGGATACAGGCATCTCTACCTGTATACCCTGGCGGGCAAGCTGCTTAAGCAGTTAACCTCAGGAGACTGGGTGGTAGATGCGCTGGAAGCTGTAGACGAAAAAACCGGAATGGTTTATTTCACAGGACGCAAGGATACTGTGTTAGAGCGGCATCTCTACGCAGTGCCATTACAGGGCAAGGGGGGTATTCAGCGTTTATCCAAACGCCCAGGTATGCACAGCATTAAGTTTGCTGAGGATGCCTCGGGTTATATCGATACATTCTCAAGCGTGGATATCCCCCCCCAGGTTAGTCTGCACCGAACCGGTGGCGAGCGGATCACCTGGTTGGAGGAAAATGCGGTTGTCAAAGGGCATCCTTTACATCCATACAGGAACGACTGGATCACTCCTGAGTTCGGCAGTATCCAAGCACCCCAAGGGCATCAACTGCATTATCGCCTTTACAAGCCCGCGGACTTTGACGCGGGTAAACGTTACCCGGTTGTGATTTATGTGTATGGCGGCCCCCATGCGCAGGTGGTGAGTAACAGCTGGGATAGGGAGTTTAATCAATATATGGCCCAGCAGGGTTATATTGTGTTTTCCTTGGACAACCGCGGCTCTGCCAATCGAGGTACCGCCTTTGAAAATCCCATATTCAGGAATATGGGCGGCCCCGAGGTGGAAGACCAAATGACCGGAGTAAGGTTTCTGCGCTCGCTGCCCTTTGTGGATAGGAGCAATATTGGCATTTATGGCCACAGCTATGGCGGCTATATGGCCTTAATGAGCCTGTTTAAAGCAGGAAATATTTTAAAAGCGGGGGTTTCCGGTGCGCCGGTGACAGACTGGTCCCTCTACGATACCCATTACACGGAGCGCTATATGGGCAATCCGGTTTCTGACGGGGATGCCTACCGGGCCTCTTCGGTTTTCCCCTATGTGGAGGGTTTGCAAGGGGACCTGCTGATCTACCACGGTATGGCGGATGACAATGTGCTGTTCACCAATACCACGCGGCTGATCAAGCAATTGCAGGATAATGGTCAGCAGTTTGAGTTGATGACCTATCCGGGTAAAAAGCACAGTTTACGTGGCAAAAAGACTCGAATTCACCAGTATACTATGATCAAGGATTTCTTTGATCGCCACCTTAGAAGTGGTAGCTGAGTTCTGTTTACCGACAGCCCGAGATTTTCTGGGGACCTCAAAATATTGGTGCAACCCTGTGAAAACCCCGCTGCTTTAATTGTGTGTGCCTGCCTTTGGCAGGCCGCCCTGCCCAGGCAATCGGTTTTGATACCGGATTGATCGTACTCAATAAAAAAACCGGGCGCGAACGCCCGGTTTTTTTCCCGGAAGTTTTTTCGAACCCAACAAATTTTCCCACCACCGCAAATTTATCCCGGCTGGGCTCATGCAAAGCCTTCTAATCACGTACCGTCTTGATCGAAACGATCCAGATTCATGACCTTGGTCCAGGCACTCACAAAATCCTTAACGAACTTTTCCTGGGCATCATTGGAGGCATACACCTCGGCGACAGCTCTCAACTCGGAGTTTGAGCCAAAGATCAGGTCTACGGAGGTTGCGCGCCACCTGGCTTTGCCGGTCTTGCGGTCATTTCCCTCATAGATCCCTTTCGATTTCTCTGATTTTGACCACTCAGTGGACATATCCAGCAGGTTGACGAAAAAATCGTTGGTTAAAGTCCCGGGACGATCAGTAAAGACACCATAGGGTGTTTGCTTGGTATTGGCGTTGAGGGTGCGCATGCCACCGATAAGCACTGTCATTTCGGGCACGCTCAGGGTGAGGAGGCTTGCGCGGTCCACCAGCAATTCTGTCGGGGTTCTGCCGTTACCCGCACCGAAATAATTGCGGAAACCATCGGCGCTTGGTTCGAGCATGGCCATGGACTTTACGTCTGTCTGTTGTTGGGATGCGTCTGCCCGACCCGCTGTAAAGGGCACCGGAACCTGATGTCCGCCTTCCTCCGCGGCTTTTTCCACGGCTGCCGATCCACCAAGGACGATGATATCGGCGAGGGATACCTTTTTTCCGCCGGATTGCGCATCATTAAAATCCTGTTGGATCTCTTCCAGCTTTGCCAGTACCTTGGCCAGTTCATCGGGGTCATTAACTGGCCAGTCCTTTTGTGGTGCCAGGCGAATACGCGCC
Source organism: Microbulbifer jejuensis (assembly GCF_047289955.1). Lineage (NCBI taxonomy): Bacteria > Pseudomonadati > Pseudomonadota > Gammaproteobacteria > Cellvibrionales > Microbulbiferaceae > Microbulbifer > Microbulbifer jejuensis. Next base: position 80,342 of record NZ_JBLBUB010000009.1, on the reverse strand, counting down.
CCATTTGCTCCACCGCGCAGGTCCGAGCCGCGAAAGGTGGCGGCTGAGCCCCAGGCGGTTCTCACCAGTTCCGGTATGGTCAGTTCCGAATCGAGGATCTTGGATTTAAGCTGGGCAATATCTTCGTCATTGATGAGTGGGTGGTCCACTTTGGGTACCGGGTCCTGCCAAATAAGATCCTCGTCCGGCACTTCAATGCCGAGATACCGTGCGCGGGGGCCCATATCGCGGTGGGTCAATTTGAACCAGGCTCTGGCAAAGGCGCGCTGAAACTCTTCCGGGTTGTTCTGGAAGCGCTTGGCGATTTTTTTGTAACTCGGGTCCAGCTTCAGCGACAGGTCTGTTGTAAACATCATGGGCGGATGGCGCTTGTTTTTATCGAAAGCATCCGGTACCAGATTGGCTGCACTGGGGTCGTCGGGCATCCACTGAATCGCTCCCGCGGGGCTTTTTGTTTTTACCCAGTTGAAGTTAAACAGGTTGTTCAGATATTGCTGGCTCCAGTTAATTGGCGCGGCCGACCATACACCTTCCAGGCCGGCGGTCATAGTGTCATCCGCATTGCCTTTACCACATTTGTTTTTCCAACCGAATCCCTGCTGCTCTATGGGTGCGGCTGCGGGCTCGGGGCCCAGGCAATCTGCCTTGACCGCGCCATGGGCCTTGCCGAAGGTATGACCACCGGCGATCAGTGCTACTGTTTCCTCATCGTTCATGGCCATACGGCCGAAAGTATCGCGGATATCCTTGGCGGCCGCGATTGGGTCTGGATTGCCATTGGGGCCTTCGGGGTTCACGTAAATGAGGCCCATCTGCACGGCCGACAGAGGCTTTTCCAGTTCGCGATCCCCCGTGTAGCGCTCGTCCGCAAGCCAGATGGTTTCTGGGCCCCAGTAGACCAGGTCCGGCTCCCAATCATCTTCCCGACCACCGGCAAACCCGAAAGTCTTGAAGCCCATGGATTCCAGGGAGACATTGCCGGTGAGGATCATCAGGTCGCCCCAGGACAGTTTGCGGCCGTATTTTTGCTTGACCGGCCAGAGGAGTCGCCGCGCCTTATCCAGGCTGGCATTATCCGGCCAGCTGTTGAGGGGCTCGAATCGCTGCTGCGCACCGCGGGCGCCACCGCGACCGTCTCCGATTCGGTAGGTACCTGCGCTGTGCCAGGCCATGCGGATCATAAATGGACCGTAGTGGCCGAAATCGGCCGGCCACCAGTCCTGGGAAGTCTTTAACAGCACCTCGATATCATTCTTTACCGCTTTGAGGTCGAGGGTCTTGAATGCCTCAGCATAATCAAATTCATCGCCCATGGGGTTGGATTTAGGGGAGTGCTGGCGCAGGGGTCTGAGATCGAGTTGATCGGGCCACCAAAACAGGTTTGACTTTGGTTGTCCCTGGACGGGACCTTCACGGGTTACGGGAGCAGTCACAACTTCCTCCTCAGTGGCAGCGAAGCTTGCTGGCGCCAGTATGAATAGATTGATTAATAAAACGACATAAAGGGAATTTATTTTTATTAACACCGGAATCATCTCCATCAAAAAAGAAATGCAGACCTCAACTCTTTACTATATAAGGTTTTTCTGTTGTTGTTGAAATAAATAATCTGCTGGGTATTTTTTACTATTGTAGACTTGTCGGATTTTTCATTTCCGCAAGGGCTTCAGCTTCCAGCTCAGGGGTTGCCCGGACTCTTTGAAAACCCAGTTAACCACTACCACTGCAGAGACAAATCCATCCGCAAAGGGTTCGATCATAGTGGCGTCTCTAATGTGCTCGAGCTAACAGGGGTGGCTATGTCAATTGAGTGAAATATTTCCTGGCAGGATTGTAATACCCGGCAAGCATGAAAAGGCTGGAACTATTCGTGCAGGGTGTTGGCGCTAAAGCTTTCAAGCGTTTCCAGAGTCTTGGAAAAAACAGCTAATTGCGGCCGTTCACTGCGCCAGTCAAAATCCTCGTGCCGGAAGTCCAGGTAGGAAAGTGCAGAGCCAAGACTGATATGAAGCAGGCTGAGTGCGTTGGGGAACTGGGCAACCTTGGATTCGAAAAAATTCAGGGTGCGATCAATTGCGCGATTATAGCGTTGCCACCAAAAATCCGAGACCAGCCCCTCTCGCTCGCGTATTTTTTCCACCTGCCGTAGTACCAGTACCTCCATAAGTCCGGAGCTGGCGCTACAAAATGTTTTCAGGTCCCAGTCCTCGTCCAGGGCCTTGCTTAAACGGCCGTCGCCCAGCTGTTTGTCCAGATAGGCGCAGATGACTTCGCTGTCCATGATGGTGGTTCCATTGTCCAGGCTCAGACAGGGTACCTTGCCGAGAGGATTGCTGGAGGTTAACTCTTCGCGATTGTGAAATGGGTGGGCAAAGTGTTCTGTGACACAAGACTGTAGCTTGTGTTCATGGATGACGATACGGACGTTGCGGGCAAAAGGTGAGGAATAAGTCAAATAGAGTTGCATAGCGCTACCCACCTGGTCTGATTGTCCTTCCCGCTGAGTGTGCAAAATGGTGCAGGCAATGTCCAGAAAATAGTCTGCGCTAATCTAGTGATGCGTAATAGTGCCAATGATACGGTTATACAGATGTTGTTTGAGGTAAGCTCGCTGCTTTTTGAGACTGGCATAGTGATCGTCGTCAGTGCCGATGCCGCTTTCCTGAAGACCTCGAATCTGTTTGTCCAATCTTCGGTAAAGGTCGTTTTCCAGTTTGAATTTCACGTCTTCGGTTAGCAGTTGCCTGATAATATCGGCATACTCGGGAAAATCCAGCAAAAGTTCGTGTGAGGCTATGGACATAAGAGAACCTCCACTTGGCTCGGTTAGAGTTGTACTGCCTATTCTAGTTTAGGTCTGTGCAGTCACAAACTGCCTGTTCCCGAAGAATATGGCAAAGAACCGACTCTCAAAGAGGTCCGCCATGACTTGGTTGGCAGTCTCCGTTGCAATACTGGGCTACTGTGTAAACTTATGTGTGTCTCAAGGGCCTGCGCGGTGGTGATTCGGCAGTCAGTTTGGACTCGGAGCCGAGAGCTTGCTCTAGGGATAGTGTGGATAGGAAACAGGCTGTAGATTGATGAGGGCAATGGATTGAGCCTGATGGGCAGTAAAATAATTGGGGTGCAAATAGAAAACTGTGTAAACAGCACCGCTAAACTGGGTGCTTGAAGACATAGGGTGATATAAGGGAAAAATAAACCCGATAATAGAAATTTTCGGGCTTATTGTCGGGTTCTCCACCCGACGTTTGTTGAGCAAGTTCTTGCCTGAATTCCTCAGGCCATTGCTTCCATCGGGGCAAAGCGCAACTGGCGCCGCTGCAATAGTTCGCCCAGATACAGCTTAAGGTAGGCAGCTGCCGCCCGCTTTCCTTCGGCCGCAGCTTCGTTGGTAATTCGTCCGAAGCGCGAGTAAGCCTGGGAGCAGAATGCATCATTGATGTTGATCGCGCACATAAAGCGGTCACGCCAGTCCTGTGATGGCGGCAATTCGAACTCGCGAGATAAATTTTTGATCAGGGTATCGGCAAGGCGCCAGTTATTTTCCATCTGCAGTTGGCGCAGTGCCCAGCTGGACTGCGGACCGTAGTGCACCTTTAATGCAGAAATATTCTCCTCATAGTAGTTGCGTACCAGGTCGCATAGTTGATAGAGCATATCCTGCCAGCTTTCCGTGGGTAGAAAATCTGAGTACTCCAGTACCAAATCGCCAAAAGATTTGTAGTGACGTTCGGCCAATGCGGTGAGACTGGCATCTACACTGGGGAAAAAATGGTAAACAGAGGCAGCGGGAACCCCGGCCACCTGACTCAGGTTGGCCAGACTGATATCAGTAGAATCCTGGTCAGAGATGAGCGTTTCCAGCGCATCGAGGAGTTTTTCGTACTTCTCGCGGCCATTTTTACGTTGTGGCTTGCGCGGACTGGCAGTATCGCGTCGGCTAATAGCGCGTCGGTCAATTTGATTCAAGTTGTATTCCCCCCTTAGACAAGCGCAAACCAGTACCTGTTAAAATTGCGCTTTACTTCCTTGTAAAAAATTGTCGTCTGGAACTGATCATTATCATCGTACCAATTTCGAAGAGCAAGAGAATTTTGTTAGATTTGTGGGTTAGTTCCGCGTTAAAAGAATTAATTCGATTAATTGCGGTAGATGTTATCAATAGAATTTATTCTGCTAATGATAGCGCAAATCTGTTGCCTTGCCACGAAACACCCGATATGAAAACACGGTGTACACAAGAATTATCGGTATCACAATCACTGCACCCACCAATATAAACTGGAGTGAGGCATTGGCACTGGCTGCCTGCCAAATGTTTATTTCTCCCGGCACTATGTCAGGATAAAAGCTGAATGCCAATCCGATAAAGCACATCAGGAAAATAAGCACCACCGTAGCGAATGGCAGTGCGCTGTGCCTGTCATTGGTTTTGGGGATTCGTGCGAGTAAAAAGTCATTGAAAATAAACGCCAGAAAACACAGGGTTGGGACCAGCAGAACAAACATGACCAGTGGGTAAGTGAACCAACGGTCGAAGACACTGGGGTTGACCAGGGGGTTGATGGCCGAGACAGCAATGACCCCCACCAGTGTCGCGCGCCCCGCCCGGCGTGCCCATCGCGTTGCGCGTTTCTGCAGGTCTGACTCGGCTTTCAGGATCAGCCACGCCGACCCCATGTAGCTATAGGCGGCAGTCACACCCAGGGCGCTGAGCGCGGAGAAAAACTGTGCCTCCCAGCCCGGCCTGAATCCCATTACGTACAGGCCCAGCATATAGCCCTGGGCGAGGCTGGTGGTGAGAGAGCCTGCCTTGAAGGTTCTGTCCCAGGCCAGCTTGTGGTTCACCGCGGCCTTTGTGCGAAAGTCGAAAGCGACTCCGCGCATAATCAGCCCTATGAGCATAATGGCAGCAGGTAGATAGAGGTGCATGAGCACCTGGTTATAGGCAATGGGAAAGGCGATCAGCAGCAGGCCAATGGCCAATACCAGCCAGGTTTCGTTGGCATCCCAGAAGGGCCCGATAGAGGCGATCATAAGATCCCGCTGCTGCTCTTCCTGTTCGCCCAGGGGTAGGAGAATACCCACGCCCAGGTCATAACCGTCGAGAACTGCGTAGATGAAAACTGCCAGGCCCATCAAGCCGATGAAGATAACGGGTAACCAATAGGTGGCTGCAGAGGCGCTCTCGCTCATTGGGAGTCTCCCCCGGGATGCTTTTGGGTTGAATCGGGCAGATTGGTCAGACTTCCTCCCGCGAGGGGTTCGGCGGTTTCAAACTCCTCCACTTTGACGGATTTCAGCGCCATGACTTTTAATGTGTGTATGTAGGCGAAAAGTAAAATGGCGTAGACGATGAGATAAAGGGTCAGGGAGAGGCCGACGTGGGCGGGCGGAATCTGGGTCACAGCATCAGCGGTTTTCAATACACCCGTAACCAGCCAGGGCTGGCGGCCAATTTCAGTAACATACCAGCCAGCAAGAGTGGCCACCCAGCCGGAGAAAGTCATTGCTACCAGGGTTTTCAGCGCCCAGCGGGGTAGCGATTTGCGTCGCAATAAAAGATAGCAGCTTCCCCAGGCCACGACCAGCATCAGCAGGCCCATGCCAACCATAATCCGAAAGGCGAAAAATACCGGGGCTACCGGTGGGTGATCACCGGAAAACTCTTCGATACCTTTTACCTCCCCGTTCAGGTCATGAGTAAGGATCAGGCTGGCCATCTTGGGAATGGCAATCTCGAAATGATTGGTTTTTTCCTTGCCATCGGGAATGGCGAAGAGCACAAGAGGGGCCCCGTTTTCCGTTTTCCAGGCGCCTTCCATGGCCGCTATTTTTTGCGGCTGATGCTCAAGCGTATTCTGGCCGTGTAAATCCCCCACAAACATTTGCACAGGGATAAATACTGCTGCCAGTATCAGGCCGGTCTTCAGGGCCAGGCGCGGAGCTCGCTTGGGATCTCCCTTCAGAATACGGTAGGCGGAGATGCCGGCGACAAAGAAGGCTGTGGTCAACCCGGAGGCCAGCAGCATATGTGTAAGGCGATAGGGGAAGGAGGCGTTAAAAATAATGTCCATCCAGCTTTCAGGATAAGCGACGCCATCGCGCATCTCAAAGCCGGCGGGGGTCTGCATCCAGGAGTTGAGGGCTATGATCCAAAAGGCCGAAAGCGTGGTGCCAACAGCCACAACAAAAGCGGAGAATGTATGGACTTTACTGGGAACGCGTTTGATGCCAAACAGCATAATACCGAGGAAAGTGGCTTCCAGGAAAAAGGCGGTAAGCACTTCATAACCCAGAAGCGGCCCGGCGATATTCCCCACTTGCGCCATATAGCCCGGCCAATTGGTGCCGAACTGAAAAGACATAGTGATACCGCTGACTACCCCAAGGGCAAAGGTCAGGGCAAATACCTTGACCCAGAAACGATAGGCGCGCATCCAGACAGGGTTATTGGTCTGGTCGTAGCGCAGTTTGAAAAAAACAATGATCCAGGCGAGTGCGATACTGATTGTGGGAAAGAGGATATGAAAGCTGATATTGGTGGCGAACTGTATTCTGGAGAGGATCAAAGTGTCTAACATGGAAACCTCTGCTGGTCGGACATAGTGTTAACCGGATAACCAAACGGCTCTACCCGAGCTACTCGGTTGTTGTCCAAAAACATCTCCGGGGTGGCGTTTCCCCCATACTGTTCTTGGGCTTGTATATTGGTGCAGGATCGGCAGTATTTCTATTTACCACACCCGAATAAAACCCGCTCAAGATTGCCTGTATTGCGCCAAAGCCTGAAGGTGCGATGGCCTTCTTGGATTCAGGGAAGGCGCTTTTGGTTGGAGCTTGGCACACCCCCACTCATTTTGCTTCTGAATTCCAGCAGTTTGCTAATGCCGGAGCCCAACTTCATCAATTTAAGCAGGTCCTTGTGCTCTAGCTTGCTCAAGGTGTTGGCAAATTTCTCCAGTAACTCCAGTAGGCTGTAGACCTCCTGAATTTTCTCCTGAGCCTGGTCTTCCTGTTTGTCTTGGGGCTCGCTGAGCAATAGCTGGCGCAGCAAGCTCAGGGTGGGGTCCAACTCGCGCTTGCGGCGCTCTTCAAACACTGTGCGGGCCAGATCCCAGATGGAGCCGGCGGTGGTGAAATAGTCTCTGCGGTCCCCTGGTTGGTGGTGCAGTTCCACCAGGCGCCAGGCCTGTAATTCCTTGAGGCCCATGCTGACATTGCTGCGGCTGATTTTGAGGGCCGCGGCCAATTGTTCGGCATTGAGAGGGGTGGGATGGATGGTGAGCAGGGCAAATAGTTGGCCGACGGTACGGTTAAACCCCCAGCGGCTGCCCATCTCACCGAAATGCAGAACAAAGGCTTGAGTTTGACTGGGAAGTTTCATTTTCTTAATTTCAGAAATTTCTGAAAATTATAAACATAAATTGATCTGCGTCAATAGCGCATTGAAATTTTGCCATTGAGGCAGGGGGTCAGAGCGGGGGGTGGATCGGTCAAAAATTGTAAGACCCGGCAGCCAAAAACAGGGTGCCGGGTTTTTACGGTGCGGGGAATTGGTGCCGCCAGCCGAGATGATTTTCCGAAAACCAGTTTGTTTCGTACTGCTGCGAGGGTATTTCAGGATTGGCAATGAAACGGGTTATGGAATCCCTGATGGGCAGGCAAGTGGACAATCGTGTCTTGAAGCGGGAATAAGGGTTGGATACTATCAACAGGCTTGCATATGGTTGTTATTTTACGGGATTTAATTGGTACAAGCGTACTCATTGATGCCTGATCCAAACGACTACAGACAATAATCCGAATAAAGGAAGAAGCATGAAAACCTTGTCTTACATGGGAGCGATTGTGGCGGTGGTATTTGCCTCAGCGTGCTCTCAAGGTGATAAAACAGATCGGGCGAATGTGGTTGATGCCACAGTGGCCTACGATTTTCAAAAACAACTGCTCAGTCAGCTCATTTCAGCAAAGCCTGGGGATGTTGTGCAGATTCCCGAGGGAAAATTCCAGCTCAATCGCAGTCTTTCCCTGAATATCGACGGAGTGACCATCCGCGGCGCAGGAATGGATAAATCGATTCTGTCGTTTAAAAATCAGATACAGGGAGCTGAAGGGTTACTGGTTAATGCCAGTAATTTCATCATTGAGGATCTGGCCATTGAAGACACCATTGGCGATGCACTCAAGGTCAATGAAGGTGAAAATATCATTATTCGCAATGTTCGTGTCGAGTGGACCAATGGTCCCGCGACGGAAAACGGCGCTTATGGTATTTATCCGGTGCAGACCAAAAATACACTGGTCGAAGGCTCTGTTGCGATTGGCGCATCGGATGCGGGAATCTACGTGGGACAATCGCGCAATGTGATTGTGCGCAATAACCGCGCTGAATTTAACGTGGCAGGCATAGAGATAGAAAATACCATTGGTGCGGATGTGTATGGCAATGTGGCGACAAACAACACCGGAGGTATTCTGGTTTTCAATATGCCAAATCTGCCACAGCCTGGCCACAGTACCCGCGTATACAACAATAAAATTTTTAAAAACAATACGGAGAATTTTGGTCACGAGGGCACACCTGTAGCAGCGGTTCCCGCCGGGTCTGGTGTGGTTATTAATTCAAATGACAAGGTTGAGATATTCAATAACGAGATAGCCGATAACGATACCGCCAACATTGTGGTTAGTAGTTATTTCACCTCTGGCTACTATAGCGATAAATCTACGCAAAAGGACTTCGATCCCTACCCTGAAGGTATTTATATCTACAACAATCATTTTGTTGGTGGCGGAACTTCCCCCGATCGTCTGGAGTTGAAAGCACTTAAACTGACCAAATTTGGATTGAACGGCAGTCTTCCGGATGTGCTCTGGGACGGTGTCATTAACTCGGAAAAATTAGTCAATGGAAAGTTACCTGATGACTTGAGACTCTGTATGGACAATGGCGATGCGGGTATCGTCAATGTGGATTTCATTAACGATTATAAGAATATCTCCACGGATATTGCGCCCCACAAGTGCCACCTTAGTAAACTGCCCCAGGTTATGCTGGATTTTGACCAGCCGGACACGAAGCAAGAGGGTGAAGACCATTTGGCAGTAATAGAGGGTGCAAATGAGTAGTTGGGTATTGCGGGGAAGCATTGTAGCTTTACTGCTGGCCGCGGTGCTGTCTGGTGTGAGCGGCTGTGAAAAACCGCGGTCGCAAGTTGCGGTCTTTGGTGTCGATGCCATACCGGCGCATCTTAGTGACTGGCACCTGATTGAGGTTGTTGACGGTGTTTTAACGCCCAACGCCGGGGTGGTGCCTTACGATCTGAATACCGGGCTCTTTACCGACTATGCGCATAAGTTGCGCACGGTTTGGATGCCGGCCGGAACCTCCGCGATATACGACAAGGAGCAATTCGAGTACCCGGTCGGTACTATTTTGAGTAAAACTTTCTACTACCCAAAGGGAGGGGATGGCGCCGTACTGCGCACAGACAACTTTGCCGATGATTATGCACCGGGCCGGGCTGGAGAGGCGCTGGACATGGCGCGGGTACGCCTGATGGAAACCCGCCTGTTGGTCAGGCGTGAGGATGGCTGGCAGGCTCTTCCCTATGTGTGGAATGCGGCCCAGACCGAGGCGGTTTTGGAGATTGCCGGCGAAGTCAGCCGTTTGCATTTGAAAGCGGTGGGGGGAGAAACTTCTGCATTTAACTATGTTGTGCCCGATGCAAACCAGTGTGCTGGGTGTCATGCAGACAATTTTACCGGCAGGGAGATTTCGCCACTGGGCCCCAGGGCAAGGCATCTGAACAAGCGCTATCCCTATCGCGGTGGTACTGAGAATCAGTTGGTGTATTGGCAGAAGATTGGCTATCTCAGTGGGCTGCCAGAACTTGACAGCCTCCCCAGCCTGGCCAGCTTCTCCGATGCCGATTTACCCCTGGAGGCGCGGGCGCGTGCCTACCTGGATATCAATTGCGGCCACTGTCATAACCCGGCTGGTGCGGCAGATACCTCCGGGCTGATGCTGAATCACAGCGAGACAGACTGGCGCAGGCTGGGCTTGTGCAAACCACCTGTGGCGGCGGGCACAGGTAGTGGTGAACGTTTGTTTGCCATAGTGCCGGGGGAACCGGACAGCTCAATTCTCAATTTTCGTGTCGAATCTGCCGATCCGGGCGCTATGATGCCGGAACTGGGGCGCAGTCTTGTACATGAAGAGGGGGCAGAGCTGTTGCGTCAGTGGGTGGCGGCCTTGCCGGGGACCTGTTTATAAGCCTGCGCAGGAAGTTTCCCTTCTGCAGGCTGCTCAAAGAGCGGAGGCCGAAGCAGTGCCTGAGTGGCAATGCTTTTCGGCCCGCTGCACTTGAACGGGAATCAACCGTAAGCTGCGGCCTCGACAACCGGAACGACGGTGGGAATCAGGCCGCGGACCATCATGGTGACTGTGCGTTCGAGCAGAGGGGAATCGAGGGCTATGGCATCGCTCAGGATCTCGTATTCCAGCTTTAGAATGGTGCCATGCACAATTTGGGCTGCGGCTTCGGGGTCTGCGAGCCCCAGTAGATGGAAAAATTCCTGAATCAGGGTTTCTTTTGCATGATTTGACATATGCACTGCACGGGTCAACTGCTCATTGCGCAGCGCTTCATTGCGAAATGCCAGTTCAATCAAGCGCTCGTCCTTACTCTTCGCCTGGCTGCGTATATGGATAAGAATAAAGCGTGTCAGTTGCTGGACCAGCAATTTGTGGCTGCTATGGGATAGGCGTTCCTGTGCGGAGAGGCTGCGCGCAGCGCTGAAACTTTCTTCCTGCAGTTGGCGCGTACTCTCCAGCCCCTGCTCGACAAAATACGTAAACGCATCGCTGATAAGATCGTTGAGGTCTTTGAAATAATAGGTAGTGGCAGCCAGGGGGACATTGGCCTCGCGGGCTACCGCACGGTGTCGGATTCCGCGAATCCCCTCTTTCACGATCAGTCGCAGCGTGGCCTCGAGGATGGCTTTGCGGCGCACACGGCTGTCCGCTCTCTGGGCGCGGCGCCCGTGGTAGACCAGATCCGACTTCCCATTGTCTAAAGTCATAGTATTGTCCCTCTTCTTATTTTATTGGCATCGACAGCAAGCTCAAGTTGATTGATCGCTCCATTCTAGCCAAACGAATTTTAAAAAGAGACAATAAAAAGATTACATTCAATTACACGGAAACTACGCCTTTTAAACGTTTTTCGCGCCTAAAAAGAGAACAAGGACACGTTACGCTGTGCAGATACGAGCCGGGTTTTGTCACAGTTTGCCCGTTCAATTTTTTTTGCCATCAATACAGGTCACAGCCCCGTACCACGGTATGCTTATCCGCTGGCGGCGGGACTTGAAAGCTTGAAATACAGGGGGATACAGGTATTTAGCGGGCAGCTATCTGGCCTGTAATGAAACAATCTGAGTAGCTGCCTTGGGCAGTAAGCGGATATTATACAATCCTGCCGGTGACCCTTACGCGCTTGGAGCCGGGCACAATTTTAACTTTCTGGCTGCGGTGTTTCTCAATGCCTGTGTCTATGGCATTTTTTGCTGCAATCAGCAGGCCGGTCACAAGGAAAGCGCCTGGAGGGAGTACTGCGACCAGCGCGCCGGGATAGTGGCTTCCCAGTACCGTGATACGCCAGTCCTTTGCTATGGGGCCCAGTAAAAGATCCATATTGGAAAACAGGGTGCCCTGACCCAGGATTTCCCGCACCGCACCTACCGTGATCAAGACCGCAGTAAAGCCGATACCCATCATGAAGCCGTCCACCAAAGAAGGCAGTGCCGAATTCTTGCTGGCGAAGGCGTCGGCGCGACCCAGAATAGCACAATTGGTGACGATCAGCGGTATAAAAATCCCGAGCATCAGGTAGAGTTCATAGGTGTAGGCCTGCATCAAGAGTTCGACGCAGGTGACGAAAGTGGCGATGATCATCACCGATGCAGGCAGTCGCACTGTGTCCGGCATCTGTCGGCGCACCAGGGATACAGCCAGGTTCGAGCTGGTGAGCACGCCGGTGGTTGCCAGGCCGAGGCCGATGGCGTTCACCACAGAGCCGGTCACAGCCAGAAGCGGGCAGAGCCCCAGCAATTGCACCAGTGCCGGATTGTTCTTCCACAGGCCATTGCGGGTGATTTCTCCGTAGGCGGGCGTTGCCATCAATTTTGATCCTTTTCAGTTTCGGCCCCATTTGTTTTATCCCCGTCGGGGTTTTCCACTTCCACCGCACGTTTGGAAATAGGGGCATTGAAAATCTGTTCGTGGTAGCGGGCAACAAACTCAAGCACCTGGCGCACCTCGTTAACCACCGCGCGTGGCGTGATAGTGGCGCCCGTGAACTGGTCGAAGACACCGCCGTCTTTCTGCACCTTCCACTGATTGGCCGGCGGGTTCTTCAGAGACAAGCCGTCGAACTGCAGTATCCAGTCGCTTTTTTTCAATTCTACCTTGTCTCCAAGTCCGGGAGTTTCCCTGTGGCTGGTCACCCTGACCCCGGCGATGGTCCCGTCGCGGTTGACACCCACCAGCAACTTGATGGGGCCGGAATAGCCGTTCGGCGCTACTGCGGGGACAATCACAGCAGAAATACGCCCACTCCCCCCTCGCGCCAGATTGATATCGCCACCCTGGGTGAGGCCCAACCGGCTCCAATAGGTCCTGGGAATGGGGTAGGTATCCACCAGCAGGTCATTGCTGTGCCGGTCCAGCGGGATGATTTCCAGCAGCGCTTTGGCGGATGCCTTGCGAATAGCACGCTCAATGGATGCGTGCGTGGTGATCTGGGTAATCGCCAGGGCGCCGGCGCAAACCAGGGCAAACAGGGTCAGGACAGCAGCGTTGGTGGCCATGGATTGTTTAAGCATCAGCGCTCCTCCAGGTCGGTGGCGCTGCGCGGCCGCTTGTGGCCATAGGTGCGGGGCAGGGTGTAGTTATCGATCGTGGGCGCGGCGAAATTCATCAGCAGCACGGCAAAGGCCAGCGCATCCGGGTAGCTGCCCCAGGCGCGGATAATATAGGTGAACAGGCCCACGCCGGCACCGAAGATCAGGCGCCCCTTATTGCTGGTAGCGCCACTGACCGGATCGGTAATGATAAAGAAGGCGCCGAACATGGTGGCACCGGAAAACAGGTGCAACAGTGGCGACCCCTCTGACAGAGAGCTGCCACTGTCATAGAACAGCAGTGAGAGCAGTGCCAGCGTGGCGAGCATGGCCACCGGCGCATGCCAGGTGATCACACGGCGAAACAGCAGGAACAGGCCACCGAGCAGGAAGCCAAAGCTGATGGTTTCCCAGCCAACCCCGGCAAAAGTACCCCTGCTGAATACCGGTTCTATTTCATACAATTGCGACAGCAGAACGGATTCATTGAGGCGCACGATTTCCAGCGGTGTGGCGCGGGTAAAGCCATCGATGTTATAGCTGCCGAATACCAGGGAGACAGCTTCGCTGATACTCGGTGCGCCGCCAATAACCTCCGCGGCCCCAACCCAGCGGGTCATATCCACCGGAAAGCTGATCAGCAGCACGACATAGCCGACCATAGCGGGGTTAAAGGGGTTGTAGCCCATACCGCCATACAGATGCTTGGACAGGACTATCGCCACGGCGCTGCCCACCACCGGCAGCCACCAGGCGCAATAGGAGGGCAGGGCGATGCCCAGCAGCAGGGCCGTGACAAAGGCGCTGTAATCGCGCAGGTAAAAAGCGGCCGGCCGGCCGCGCAATTTCATCACCGCGGCCTCACACAACAGGGCAGTGACGACGCACAGCGCGATATTGATCAACACGCCGATACCGAAGTAGATGACCATGGCGAGTACACCGGGTGCGGTGGCGGCGGCCACCTGCAGCATAACCTTGGCGGTGTTATCCCCGGAACGGGCGTGTGGAGATGTCGCGCGCATCAGGGACATCACGGCTCTCCATTCTGTGCGGATTGTTGTTCACGCATCTTGTCTTCCAACTTTTTCTGCAGCTTATCCAGGGCGGCCTGAAAGGCTTCCAGGTTTGTATCATGGTTATCGCGGGCTTTTTGCAGGCGCACCTCTGCTTTGTCGATACGGTTGCGCAGGGCCTCAATATCCGCCGCAAGTTTCTCGGCGCTGCTCATCTTCTCGCGTGTTTCGGCGGCGGCCCGGGCTTTGGCAATGGCGCGCACAGCAGCATTGATCTCCTTATCCACCGGCTCGAGCGCGGGGTCGCGATCAGCGCGGCGCCTGGCCAGGGTGAGCTTGTGCCGGGCTTCCTGCAGTTTCAGCTCCGCCGCTTTGAGTTGCGCTGCCAACTGGCTGCGCTGGTTTTCGCTGGCGGCCGCAAGCTTGCCGCTCAGGCGCTCCACGCGACTCTCAGCACTGGTTGCCGAACGCTCTGCGCGGGCGAGCAGTTGTTTCGGGTCCTCCTGGCGCGCTTTGACCCGTGCCAGGGCGGCGGCCACCATATCCGCTTGCGGTTTGCCCGTTTTGATCGCCTCGGATTCGGGGTTTTGCGTCCGCTGCTCGCGTGCTAGCTCGGCAGCCTTGCGCCGGGCCTCGCGCTTGGCTTCTTTTTCTTTTTCCGCCTTCTCCAGGCGCAGTTTGCGAAACTCGAAGCGGTCCCGGGCGTGGTCAGATTTTTCCCTCTCTGCATCGGCCTGGCGGATAGCGCCCTTGGCGGCGCGGTAATACTGCACCAGTGGAATACTACTGGGGCAGACATAGGAACAGACGCCGCACTCGATACAATCGAACAGGTTGTACGCCTGTAGTTTCTCCTGATCATCGGCACGAGCGTACCAATACAATTGTTGTGGCAGCAGTGATGCCGGACAGGCCTCGGAGCAAAAACCGCAGCGTATGCAGGCCTGGGCTACCGGAGCAGGGGGCAGTTCTTCACGAGTTGGCACCAGCAGACAGTTGGTGGTCTTGATCACAGGCGCGCGCTCATCGTCGATGGTGTACCCCATCATGGGGCCGCCGATAATCACTTTCTGCATCAACCCGCGGTGGATACCATGGTGTTTGAGGATATGGCGGATGGGGGTGCCGATGGGCACCTCGATGTTGCGCTGCCGCTCAAGGGCCCTGCCGACAACGGTGGTCACCCGGCTGATGAGTGGCTCGCCGAAGCGCACAGCGCGATAGACGGCCCGCGCTGTGCCCACGTTCTGACACACAATACCCACATTGGCTGGCAGCCCCTGGTTGGGCACCTCGCGGCCGGTGAGAATCTGGATTAACTGCTTCTCCCCGCCAGAGGGGTATTTGGTGGGGAATACCACAATATCAAAACGCGTACCTCTGACGGCCTCGCGCATAGCCGCGATGGCCTCGGGCTTATTGTCCTCAATGCCAATCAGTACCCGCTCGGGCGTATCGAGGATATAGGAGAGTATTGTTACCCCGGCGATAATCTCCTCTGCCTGTTCGCGCATCAGCATATCATCGGCGGTGATATAGGGTTCGCATTCGGTGCCGTTGATAATCAGGGTATCGATTTCCGTGCCGCCATGGGGGTCCAGCTTCACCGCGGTAGGGAAGCCCGCCCCTCCCATGCCGGCAATACCGCAATCGCGAATCTTATCCAGCAGCGCCACCGGCGACAGCTGGGTAAAATCCTCACAGGGCTCCAGCTCGCACCAGCGCTCCTCGCCGTCGCTGCGAATTACAATACTGTCTTCCGCCAGCCCCGAGGGATGGGGCACGGCACAGGGTTCTATTGCAACAACTTTGCCGGAGCTGGGTGCATGCACAGAACAGCTTACCAGGCCGTCGGCTTCGGCGATCTTCTGGCCTTTCAGTACATCATCACCGAGTTTGACCAGTGGCAGAGCACTGGCGCCACTGTGTTGCAGCAAGGGGACCACCAGATCCTCGGCCAGGGGAATCCTGCCGATGGGCTCGCCAGTACTCTGATCCTTGTTTCCGGCGGGGTGCACCCCCCCGGGAAAATCATTGGGCCGCAGTTCCCGCGCCTTTTCGTTGGCGATCCGTTGTGCCTCGCGGGCGGTGCGCCGCTCCTCCACCGCCTGGCGCCGCCGAGCCTGTTCCTGTCGAGCGTTCTGGGTTTCCTTATCGGGGCTCAAGTTGTACCTCCCCTGTTTGCTTTCCGGGTGTCGCGGCGGTCGGTGGTGATCAGCTGGATGTCGCTCCGGGGTTTCTGAGGGTGCCAATGCTGCAGGAGGGTTTCCACGGGTACCATATCGATACAGTCCACCGGGCAGGGCTCCACGCAGAGATCACAGCCGGTGCATTCGTCGGAGATAACCGTGTGCATAAACTTGGCCGCGCCGGCAATAGCATCCACCGGGCAGGCCTGAATGCACTTGGTACAGCCAATACACTCCGCCTCGCGAATAAAAGCGACTTTCTTTACGTCCTCGACGCCGTGTTCGGCGTCCAGGGCCATGGGTTCCATGTCCAGCAAATTGGCCAGTGCATTGATCGTGGATTGGCCGCCGGGTGGGCACTTGTTGATAGCGTCGCCGTGGACTATGGCTTCGGCATAGGGGCGGCAACCGGGATAACCGCACTGGCCGCACTGGGTTTGCGGTAGAAGGGCATCCACCTGCTCTACCAGAGGGTCGCCCTCCACTTTGAAGCGTACCGCGGCAAACCCCAGCAATGCACCGAATGCCAGCGCCATGCCACCGAGTACCAGCAGGGGGTAGGAGAGTTCGGAGATCCAGTCTAGCATCGTGCAACCCTATACCAGACCGCTAAAGCCCATAAAGGCCAGGGACATCAAACCGGCGGTCACCATACCAATCGCAGCGCCGCGAAATGGCAGGGGCACATCAGCCGCAAAGAGCCGCTCGCGCATGGAGGAGAACAAAATCAGGACCAAAGAGAAGCCCACGGCGGCACCAAAACCGTACAGGGTGGACTGCATAAACGTATGGGCTTTCATGGTATTTTGCAGTGCAACCCCCAGTACAGCACAGTTGGTGGTAATCAGCGGCAGGAAAACCCCAAGTACCCGGTACATCAGTGGGCTGGTTTTCTCGATAAACAGGCGCGCAAACTGCACCACGACGGCGATGACCAGAATGAAGGAGATGGTGCGCAGATACGTGATTCCGAAGGGCTCGAGTAAATAGGTGTTCACCAGATAAGCGCTGATAGAGGCCAGCGTGAGTACAAAGGTGGTGGCGCCAGCCATCCCCACTGCTGTCTCCAGTTTATTGGAAACGCCCATAAAGGGGCACAGGCCGAGAAACTGCACCAACACGTAGTTATTGACCAGGATGGTGCTGAGCAGGATGACGGCGAATTCGGTCATAACAAGTCCGGTTGAAGCCCTGGGGCAAAACAGCGCGAGCGACCGGGGAGTAGCCTGCAGCGCCTGGATAAGACTGGCACTGGGCTTGGGGCTCCAACGAATGTGCGCCGGGCAGGTATTATGGGTGAGACGCTGGGGGCCTTCAACTCGGTGGCTTGTGTTCTGGCGCCGGAGGCTATCAGGGCGGGTGCAGGGAAAGCCCGGTTGGACAATATGCTCGCCATCCCCGGCAAATCCGACCAGGGGCTCCTGGAGGATGTAAGGCAGGTCTCTATGCATGAATGTGCCATCGATAGCAATCCGGACCGTTGATCTTCAACCAATACAATGATCATGAGGTCGCGTGGCTTATAGATCACGGATGCTGGCAACCACTGCAGGAATAACTTCTCCGCCAGGCGCGGGTCTGGATGTAGACCAATCCAATCGGTGGTGATTGTCTGTTTCTATTGGGCTGGGATTTCAGCCGGTTCATCAAAGTGACAGTGAAGAAATTTTGCCTGTCAGGTGCTTTCGCAAACTGCACTCGTATGGTGATCACAGAGTCTTGGGGGAGTGACCGGGTAGCTGCGATAACCGCCAACTTTCAAGTGGCCTGCTAGGGTCTGTTCACACGAATTAAAGTATCGACAATTGGTGCAAAGTGAATGAAGAATGTGAAGAAAAGTGGCAAGAGTTTCTGTTTAAAGGTTTGGTTCACTTTGATCGTATAGGAGTTACTAGTAAAGCAGGAGGGAAGAATACCCCTCTGCCAGGATCGTATGAGGCATGGATGCCGATTACGAGCGTACAAGGATGTATTCACAGCGTGTCCTGGGAGAGGGGTATTCTTTCCTTCCCACCCGGTAGTAAGGCGCACACTGAAGCAGATAATTGAATCAGCAACTTCTTAAGCCCGGAGCCCAGAATTTCTGCGCGATAGGCTTTTTCTGATTAGCAAGAGGGCCGATCATAACCAATCTCCAGAAAATTGGCTAACAGAATACAAACTTCAAGAAGAGGCATCTTGATCAATTTTAGTTATTGAGTAAAACAAATGGCAATCTTCTGCTGGAAAATCTTTGGAGCCCTAAGTTGGTATTTTCCAGGGAAGCATTTTAAAATAAAAAGGTGAAGGCCAAAGATTCCAAGGCTTCCGAAAAGTACTTTTCTCGTCACCAACAAAAGCCGTTAATTCTTATGTCCGAATACACCGTTTACACCGCTATACATACAGACAACATTGGTGCGTTGCGCGCCGAACTTGACAAGCTGGGAGCGACCAGCATCCTGCTATCCGACCCCGCCCACCCATTGGCAAAAAGTGATGATATCGTTAATCGATGGCAAGATTTGCCCCACCAGCAAAGATGGCTGATTCTTGTTACCAAAAAGGCATGCGATACCGGTTTGCTGGAAAATATTACGCATTCGATTGACCTGATGATTCACGAACACTCGGATCTCTGGTGGATCTCCTTCAACACGAATGGTAACAAGTATACGTTATTGTTTTCCGATAAGCCCTGGGGCGATCTATGTGCCGTCGACCCGAATGATGACTGGCAAAGTATTGAACGAGCCAGCAATATATCGGAGGGCGACCTGCAAATGATGGAAGACGTTTTCCAATTAAAGCGGCAGACCTTTCAGGGTTTTCTCAAAATGGGACAGGGCATGGTATGGCAATTTCTGGAAGCGACCGGCTTGCCTGCGTTGGAAATGTTTTGTGACTACAGCTGTTATCATCCTGCCGTAGGTGAAAGCCGGTGTATGTTGTGGGATGAATATACTCAGCTGGCAGGTTGATTTTCCGTCTGCGTTCGCCAGCTATAAATCACATCAGAGATGGGGCAGGCTTGACTGGAACTTACTTACTGCGATGAAGGCGATTGTAGGGTCTGAGTCGAATGGCGCTGTGTGAAGCGTGGTTAGGGATTCGGGGGGCAGCCTCAAGTGAAAAATGATAGCCATAAGTAAAAATTTGAATTAGGTGCCTTCGTATCGAATTATCCTATTCGGACAATTGGAGCAGCCTGTTTGCAATAACGATGACATCGTCAAACAGTTAACCGCATAGCGAAAAACTCGGGGGGTTGCCCCCGAGCTGCATAGCGCACGTTGGCGAAAGCCGTTTGGGGCATCAGTCAATTGGTGTGGTGCCAGATTTCGGACCAATACTCTCAAGATTGTCGGCTTTCGCAACATTGAAACCCGGTTACGGATGGCAAAGCCAACGTTGTATCGTTTTCTTTAAACTTGAATAGATCAATCAGGGTCTATTTTCTAATAGCTGTTCTTTATTTGCGGGAATAGATTAATGCCTGGTTGTGAATCTTGTCGGTTTGAGCGTATCGATCGGGGAAGGCGTTATCATCAATGACGGCAGTAAACCTGGGATGATTGATAATAATGAAAATTTTTTGAATTAGCCGGCAGGCTAATCTATTACTGAGTGCCAATCAATCACACAGAGTGTTTTACACTCCAGTTTGTACCTAACAGATAGGGTTTCGTCAATAAACACTATCCACAGTTGTCTATTGGGAGAGGGTCAATGGTTCATGCAATTCAGGTTGAAAAAACGGGTAAACCATCCGTTCTTACACCCGTGGATATCGACCTGCCAGAGCTGCAAGTGCACGAAGTACGGATACGTCACAATGCGATCGGTATTAATTTCATTGACACTTACTATCGATCCGGTCTCTATCCCGCACCAGAGGGTTTGCCCTTTATTCCCGGCAGTGAGGGCGCGGGTGTCATAATCGCACTGGGTGAGGCAGTCAGTAATTTTTCTGTGGGAGACCGCGTGGCTTACGCTGGCTCTTTGGGGGCATACAGCGAGGAGCGCAATATTCCTGCCAGTGTGCTTGTTAGAATCCCTGAAAGTGTAAGCGATGAGCAGGCCGCAGCCTTAATGCTGAAAGGTATGACTGCAAGATATCTGCTGCGTGAAACCTATAAGGTCACTGCAGAGACGACATTGCTGTGCCATGCAGCGGCGGGCGGGGTTGGGCTGATTGTTGGGCAATGGGCCAGGGCTCTGGGGGCCAGGGTAATCGGAACCGTAGGCTCCACAGAAAAAATGGATCTGGCACGCGCCAATGGCTATGAGTATGTGATTAACTACCGGGAGGAGGACTGGGTTGCGCGGGTTTGTGAAATTACCCATGGGCGTGGCTGTGATGTTGTGTATGATAGTGTCGGTAAGGATACATTTCCGGCATCGCTCGATTGTATTCGCCCGCGCGGTTTATGGTGTTCATTTGGCCAGTCTTCGGGACCTATTGCAGATTTCAGCATGAGTCTGTTATCTCAGAAGGGGTCCCTGTTTGCGACCCGACCCACCTTGTTTGATTACACAGCAGAACGTTGGGAACTTGAAAAGACGGTGGAGGATTTATTTACGGCTGTAGCCAATGGTATTGTCAAAGTCCAGATCAATCAGCGCTATCCCCTAAAAGAGGCTGTAAAAGCCCATGCTGACCTTGAAGCCCGTAAAACTACAGGTGCCTCAGTTCTTGTCCCTGACTAGTAAAGCAGGAGGGAAGAATACCCCTCTCCCAGGATCGTATGAGGCATGGATGCCGATTGCGAGCGTACAAGGATGTATTCACAGTGTGTCCTGGGAGTGGTTCTCGGTTTATTGTTAATCCAGAATGAAACTGGATGTCTCATAATGCATTCGATTGCTTTTGTTGAAATATCGGTGCGGTTACAGGAGTTCTTTTTTTGGATTTTTAAATCGAGGTTTGGCAAAACTACCGCGCCACATGGGAGTGCCAACTCGGAAAGCTGCGCGGGCGATCATATGTACCCCTATGGGAACCGTGAGCAGTAAAAATAAGATGGCTGCCACAGCGCGCGCTGTTACCTGGGTGTCCTGAAACAGAGTGGCAACCCCGGCCAGGAGTAAGCCGCAGCAGAGGGTAGCGGCTTTACCGGAGGTGCTCATGCGGGTATAGAAATCCGGCATACGCAACAGGCCCAGGGCAGCACTGAATCCAAAGAAACTGCCTATTAATATCAGCGCTGCGATAAATAATTCATCTAAAACCACTTTTACCTCCTTCCTCTTTAGGTTAGAGCTTTTTGCCGCTTTTTTCGATAAATCGGGCAAAGGCCACACTGACCAAAAAAGCCACCAGGGCCAGCGCAATGGCCGCGTCCAGGTATACGGGTTGTCCCGAGGCGATGGCCAAAAGTGCACAATAAGCCACAGCGAGAATATTGAGGACATCCAGGGCAACAACCCGATCTGCCAGTGTGGGCCCCAGGGCGATACGCAGAAAACACATTACCAGGGCCAATAACAGCATCAGGGAAGATATGTTGATCGCCAGCATTATAATTGAGGAGTGAATGTCGACGGTGGTTATCGGCATCAGGAGATGGCCTCCCTGACACGTCTTTCAAAGCCGAGGCGAATTTCCTGGCGAAAACGGTCTGGATTATCCACAAACATGGTGTGCACAATGAGTGCTGAGTTGTCCGGAGCTATATCCAGTACCATAGTGCCCGGTGTCAGTGAAATTAAATTAATCAGTACAAAAATCTGGTTGCGTTCATGAATTTCCAGCGGAATTCGTACAATGATCGGACGACTTTTTAGTATTGGCGAGAAAACCTCCCAGGCAGCGCGCAGACTTGAGAGGACAAGCTCTTGTAAAAAAAATATGCAGAGGCGGGAAAAGTTTTGCAAGCGTTTAAAATATATACTGCCTCCGGGCAGCTCTGGGGATATCCGCAGCGCCAGGTAGCCGAGAAGAAAACCAAATGACAAATTAACCAGGGTCGCGTTGCCGGTGAGGGCAGCCCAGCTGATTGCGAGTAAAAGATTAAGTAGAAATATACGCATACTCAGCGGTTTCCCATAGATTGGATGGATTCCGGCTTCAATACAGCATCCAGGTAATCCTTGGGTTCAAGCAATTCACTCGCAGTCGCCAGCGCATAATTGATAAGTGGCTCTGGCAGCAAGCCAAGGCCGAGAGTAACCAGCGCGAGAAAGGCCACCGGCAATAAGCACTGTAGCCGTTCTGGCAAGGATAGCGTATACAGATCGCTGCAATCCCCTGTAGGGTCAGGCTTCCAAAATGCCTCTGCCCAGATTTTACTCATGGAATACAGAGTGAGTACCCCGGTAATTAAAATCACTGCAGCAACCAGGTAAGCGGTCTGATCGAGACTGGCCTTCAATAATAGTAGTTTGGCCCAGAAGCCGGATAGGGGCGGGAAACCCGAGAGGCTGAACGCAGCGATAAAGAAAAAGATGGATAGTAATGGGCTGGCCTTGTAGATTCCACCGATTTCACTCAATTCAAAACTGCCACTGAGGCGCTGAACGGTACCGCTGATCAGAAACAGATTCGTCTTCGCGACGATGTTGTGCACAATATAAAAAACCGATCCAGCCAGGGCTAATGGGGAGTTGAGTGCCAGCCCCAAAACCAGAAAACCGATTTGACTGATAATATGAAAAGCGAGAATTTTACGGAATTCGTACTGCGCCGCGGCCCCCAAAACCCCGGTGAGCATAGTGAGCAGTGCCGTACCCAGCAGAATATTGTGGGTAAACCCCGGATCATTGGGAAAGATCAGGGTAAAGGTGCGAATCAATGTATAGACCCCGACCTTGGTGAGAAGCCCGGCAAAAACCGC
Organism: Microbulbifer jejuensis; assembly: GCF_047289955.1. Taxonomy (NCBI): domain Bacteria; kingdom Pseudomonadati; phylum Pseudomonadota; class Gammaproteobacteria; order Cellvibrionales; family Microbulbiferaceae; genus Microbulbifer; species Microbulbifer jejuensis. The sequence continues at coordinate 57,410 of NZ_JBLBUB010000009.1, read as the reverse complement.
AGTAACGGCCACAGGCGGGGTATGGTAGGAGGCAGGCAACCAGAAAAACAGGGGGAATATCGCCGCCTTGATACCAAAAGCGGCAATAAAAAGAACTGCCAGCGCTGAAACGGCTACCGGATTATTCACAGCCGCGAGTGAAATATGTAGCTGCGCCATATTCAGTGTGCCGGTCAGCCCGTATATCAGGCCAATGGAAGTCAGCATCAACAGTGTGGAGATCAGATTCAGCGCCACATATTTGATGCCGCCATCCAGCTGTATGCGCTCCCCCCCCAGCACCAGTAACGCGAAAGAGGCAATCAGCATCACCTCGAACCAGACATACAGATTAAACAGGTCGCCGGTAACAAAGCTGCCACAAACACCTGCCAGCAGCAACTGAAAAAAGCTATGAAATCCGAGCGTTACCCTGTTTTTATCGATATCCGAAAGTGCAAACAGCGAGACACAGAGCCCTACGATGGCACTGATCAATAGCATGATGGCGCTCAGGCGGTCTGCCACCAAAGTAATACCGAAGGGCGCTTCCCAGTCCCCCATTTGTGCTGCTATAGGCCCATTTTGTTCCACCACTAAAATAATTGTGACTGCGACAATGAGCAGTATTGTGCATCCCAGTACCGACAGTACACCGCAGAGATGGTGTCGAGCGCGCGCAGAGAAAGTGGCGAGCGCTGTCCCTATGGGGATTAAAAAAGGCAGAGCGAGTAACCAGCTCAAGGGGATGCTTTCCTTTTTATTCTCCTTGGTTCTGCAATGCGCATGGTGTCCACATCCAGTGTCCCCAGTACTTTATAGGCCTGTGCAATAAGTGCCAGGGTGAACGCGAGCAGGCCGAATCCGATAACAATCGCAGTGAGGATCAAGGCTTGCGGTAAGGGGTTGGCCACGGGCATAGGCGCTACCTCCAGTCCCTCGGGAATCAGCGCCGGCGAAGCTCGGGTCAACCTGCCTGTAATAAAAATAGCCAGATTGGCGGCATTGCTGATCATCACCAGGCCAAACAGGTAGTGTAGTAAATCCCGCGCCAGCATCAGATAAACCCCGGTAGCTATCAGAATACCAACCACAATTGCGAGTGGGCCTTCCAAATCATTTGACCTCTTCCAGAGCAAAAATCAGTGTCAGTACTGAGCCAAACACCACCAGATAAACACCAATGTCAAAAATCAGCACATTGCTGATACTGATACCGCCAGTATTTTTATGACCTGTCAATTGTAACCATTGGCCAGAAAAAGGAGCACCTTCGAAAAAAACAGCCAGTACACCGGAAAACGCCGCTATCAATACACCCGTTGCCGCCAGGTTACCGGGAGGGATTCGCAATGCGCTTTGTGCAGCCTCCATGCCCCAGGCCATGGCGAAGAGTGCGAATGCCGATGCGGCGATGAGACCCGCGATAAAACCGCCACCGGGATGATTGTGCCCCCGCAGCAGCATGTACACCGAAAATACCAGAAGCAATGCCACTAGCACCCGGGTTGCGCTTTGAAGTACCAGGGAGTTCACTGCTTCCCTCGCCGTAATCGATGACCCAGCAAGGTGACTGCGGCTATAGCCGCGGTGAATACAACAATAATTTCACCGAAAGTATCCAGTGCACGGAAATCCACCAATATGACGTTTACGATATTGCGGCCATGGGCTTGGGGCACGGAAGCCTCTTTAAAAAAATTGCTGGCAGGGCTGTCAAAGGGTGTTTGCAATACCACCAGGATAGTGAGGGTTACCAGCAGGCCGAGCAGGGCACCCAGAGCTGCATCCCGCGAACGAAAACGAATTTTGCGCCCAGGACTGAACACCGGCAGGCGCGGCAGTATGGCCGCCACCAATACTAAAAATAAAGTCTCTACAAGCAGCTGGGTAATGGCCACATCCGGTGCACCAAAAAACAGATAAATCAGGGCAATGCCCACACCGAGAGCCCCAAGGGCGCAGATGGCAATCAGCGGCTTGCGTGCGGCCCCTGCCATCAAAGCGCCTCCCACCGTCAACAGTATGGCCGCCCACTCCTTCAGGTTCAGGTGTGGCCATTCGAACACCAGGGAATACTGCCCGGTGCGTATGAGCGCATAAGTGAGGACGAGGGATATGGTGAAAAAAATGACAGTCAGGTAATGGCGCATAACGCCATCTTGTAAAAGATTGGTTTGTAGAGCGGCAATAAGCCGCAATTTTTCCAGGGATTTATCCCAAAGCTGATCGGCATTTGTCGGGGCGTGGCTGAAATCCCAACTCAGCCAATTGCGCAGCCTGGACAACCCCAAATACATGGCGGTACCCAGTCCAAATGTCAGAATGCTCATGAGCAGGGGAATATTGAGGCCATGCCAGAGTTTCAACTCGATGGTTTCAGAAGTACCGAGAATTGCGGTCACTGCGGGTGTGATCAGCTCATCGTTAACCAGCTCTGGGACCAGACCAAAGGTCAGCCCTAAGCCACCGAGTATCAGTGGGCTTATCCACAACCCGGCGGGTGCCTCCTGTACATTGGGGTAAACATGATTCGGTCGGCCTAAAAAAGGTTTGAGAGCCACCATACCGGCAACCGTCACCGTGACAGCATTGGCAAATATTGCCGCCGTGGCAACCAGTGCAGGTTCGGATGCCACGGCCAGGGCACCTTCATATTTCAGTTCCTTGCCGATAAATCCGAGAAAGGGGGGGAAACCCGCCATCGACAGAGCCGCTGCCAGGGCGATAACAAAAGTGATCTGCATCGACTGGCCAAGACCGCCCAGTTTATTGATATCCCGTGTGCCCGCCTGTTTATCGATAATCCCCACCACCATAAACAAGGCAGCTTTGTACAGGGAGTGTACAAATAGGAAAGTGATCGCCGCGGCGATCACTATGGTGGCGTCTGAGCCCAGAAACATCGTCAAGGTACCAAGGGCGATGACAGTGGTGTAGGCCAGGGCGAGTTTTAGGTCGGTCTGTCGCAAAGCAGCAACCGCCGCCACCGTGGCTGTAGCGGCCCCTGTGCAGGTTAAGGTCCATTCCCAGATATCGGTTTGCCCCATCACCGGGTGCAGGCGTGCCAAAAGGTATATGCCCGCCTTTACCATGGTAGCCGAATGCAGATAGGCACTCACCGGTGTAGGGGCCGCCATCGCATTGGGCAGCCAAAAGTGAAACGGTAACTGAGCGGATTTGGAGAAGGCGCCGATTAATAGGAGTATCAGGATGGCGAAATACAGCGGACTGGCCCGGACGGCTTCTCCAGAAGCCAATACCTGCGTCATTTCATAGCTACCCGCCACTGAGCCGAGCAGTAGCAATCCCACCAACAGGCAGAGTCCGCCCAAACTGGTCACCAGTAATGCCTGCAAGGCTGACCGGCGCGCAACAGCACTGGTATGGTTAAAACCGATCAACAGGTAGCTGGCGACAGAGGTGACTTCCCAAAAGACAAAGAGAGTAATAAGGTCGCCAGCCAGCACTAAGCCCAGCATCCCAACAATGAATAAGTAGAGATATAAAAAGAAACGACGCAATTGTGGGTGTCCGTGTAAAAACGCCACCGCGTAGATGGCCACGAAGGCACCAATTGCACTGATCAGAAGGGCAAAAAGCAGGCTCAGGGCATCGATATAAAAGCGAAAAGCGATGCCCAGGTCTGCTATCCAGACAAAGCCGAAAGAGATTGTCCGGCCAGCCGCGATATCCGGCATATAGAGTAGAAGCAATAGTGCTAGCAATGCCGGCGGTAGGGCCGTTAGTAAGGTGAGGTGCCTCCCCAGCTTCGCCTGTTCGTTATCGCGATTTTCTCCGCCTCCAGCTGTACCCATGAACCCGTTCTCAGTTGCCATGCCCTAGTTTAGGGGGGAATTGGCAGGGGAGCAGGTCAGGAAATGGGTGTTGCGCCACTCGAATGGGGTCTTACCGGGGAGGGGGCTCAAAAGGGCATTTGCAAAGTGGGCTTAAATGCCAGGATTGCCGGAAGCTGCTGTATGATGCATGATCGGCAAAGACGTAAGACCTTCTATACCGAAAATGCATACTCAATCAGGAACGCATTCTACGCTTCTAACAAAGTTTCCGAGAGGGCTTGACCGCCTCGATGTGATTTGAATAAAAATGTATTGAATGCAGAGTATGTAAAGGATACTGCGGTAGAGTGTACATGAGGTGAAATGATGACTGGCCCATCGGGCAATTTTCATTATCGAGAGCATTTGCGCACACCGGCCCGCCCTGCATACGCCGCAGTACACGCGTCATTAGCATTCCTATCTATAGGTCCTGGGAAGAGTCTAGGCTTCCTCCCTGCTTTTTAAAATATACAATAATTGTAGTTTGACAGTGCCTGGTGGTTGACTGGAATAGAGTATTCCGGCTTGGTTTATTTTTTGCGGCTGGACAAAATTCTGGCTACTGTTCTAGCCTGGCAATCAATTGTTCAGGGCTGCTCCAGGAGCATGGCATATCGTTTGTAATCCTTAGGTTCTATTTTCGGTTGCTGGATTGCCGGGGTGGTTGAACAATTGCATCCAGTGAATACGCCGTATGCTGTGTGTCGGGTACGGTTGTCGGCTTCATTTTACTGCTAAGTCAGAGTGGCTATGTGCACGTCTAGCCTCCGTCATGGACTAACAACATGCTGCTGCACCAGGCGTTTTTCCTGGCGAATGGGGCGCGATTGAGGGGGGTGGGCATTTACCCATTCTGGATTACCCCGAAATAGCCAAGCTTCAATGCACTTCAAGTATGCTGCTATCTGGTTACCATTCTTGCCAAGGGATAGAAATCTGTATATAAATACAGTTTTGGTAGACCCATAAAGTAATCTGCCATGGCCCGCAACAGGGCACAGCCTCAGAGGGGCATCAGTTTGACTCAGTGCATCGAAGAATATGATACCGAAACAGTGCTTTGTTGCACGCTGTAATTGGCGCTTGTCAAGCGGCATTTTCCCGCACCACTATGGGCATAATAGGCACTGTGAATCCGTTCACCCCCAGGCTGAATCTAAGCAATCAGGTCAAAATATGCCCAAACAACCTGGGGCAGAAATGCAATACCGATGTATTCGAAGGTATCACTTGTCAGTCCTTATCCCCCAACTTGTTTTTGCCTCTATCCAGATGCCGTCAGGACAGTTAAGACCACTAAAAATTGGCTTGACCCCCTAGGTACTCGGATGCAGATATAACATTTTTTTCAGTTACGGCGAAACCGCAACACTTCTAGATCACATTGGAGATTGAAGCATGAACAAACCTGGTTCCCCCAGTCTATTGTCGCGTTTGCTTGGGCGAAACACAGGTAACTCCTCGCCCTTTGCCGCTATATTTTCCCATTTGGATCAAATTGAAAAGGGCTTGTCGGGTAAACTGGCCACCTATATCGAGACAGGGGAGGGCCGGACTGTTCTGGCAACCTTGCAGGCGAATGAACCCGCGGTTGATAAGATTGTGCGGACTCTGTCTTCAGGTGATTACAGTGCGTGCTATGCCAGGAGCAAGCAAGAAAATACTCTTTTGTTTCAGTTTCCTGGTAATCCGGAGGGTTTGGCACGGTATATTGAAGCCCTGTATTGGGGCTGTGAGTCCAAGGGGAAATATTATGTTTATGGCTTTGAGGACGCAAAGATACCCCCGCTGGTTGTGGAAATAATTGGTCGGTTTAACCAAGACTTTCAGCCAGGCAGCAACGCGATTGAGTCAACCACACACAAGGACCTGGTTGCGGCCACGCATCAGCTTGGCGGGTGTCCGGCACACCTGGTGGTTGCCATTGCCTTTGGCCATCTGAATATTACTTGCCAAGATGTATTGCTGGAGCAGTATTTGATGGAAGGTGATCCCGCCGGGGTTATTGAAGGGTTCATGTTGATAGACACTTCCAAGCGTGTGAGTGCTATGCCAAAGCTACTCAACTATACGTCGGCCACCAATCCTGCCTATCTGGATTTTCTCTTTAGGCAAATGGCTGCGGGCTCAGCCAGGCTGCGCGAGGCAGCACGGGTGGCTTTGGCCAGGCATGACCCGGATTTGGTGCAGAGCATGGCCACAGATGGGTTGACCAGCAGTAAAGCTGCTGTGCGCAAGACGATGGTGCAAGTGTTGGGTAGCCTCGGTGGTGAAAGTGCGCTTGCGGTGTTAAAAAAACATCGAGAAGAGGAAAAAACACAAAGTGTTTTGGCGCTCATTGACCAGATGGTGGCGATTGCGCCGGCTCATGAAAATCTGGATTTGGACAAAGGGGCTTACCTGGCTGTCGATGGCACCAGGGTGGACATTCCACCTATGCTTGAACTGACAGATGATGGTGCGCCAGTGCTGACGGCCGAGGATCTGGCAGAGCTGAAACAGCGTGAGCAGGAAGATTATGACACCAAGTTGAAACGGTATCGGGAGCGTGGCGAGAGGACCTGGATAGAGAAGCCCACTCACCTGAAACGGGCGCAGGTCGTGTTTGATTTGTTTACGGGAAAGATCCCCCTCAAACCCCATGGGCCGAACAGCCCGCAGGATTTGCCGACGCATTTTATGGACCTGCGGCTTTTCGCCGATTGGTTGCAGTCCGCACTGGGCAGAATACCCTCTCTGCGGGCGCTCAGAATATGCTTCGCTTATGACCAGGATTTCACTGCGGTCTTTCGCGGCTCCGGTTGGCCTCCGCATCGCGATCGGGCAGCCTGGCTTACTGAAGCCATGGCAGAAGGTGTGTTCGATCTACGCCACCTGGTTAAAGAAGCCGCTGCGTTGAATGTTGTTATCAAAAATCACCGGGCCGAGATTGTGGAATTGTCGCCGGCAGGTTTGATTGAGAGTTACTGTGCGGACACTTCTTATGGCCTGTCCTGGGCCACATCAACGGCTGGAATACACGGCGCCTGGTTGTTATTTGCCGAGCATCTGGAGTTGATCGCCAGCTTTTTGCCACCGGTGAATACGAATGCCTACCAAAATGAAAAGGCTTTGGCGCTTTTAAAACAGCTTCCCAAACTTCCGAAATCTTTACTTCAAAATATTTTGTTTGCCGCCATTGGCGAAAGTCGCTCTGTGCGTGAGATGGCCCAAGAGCTGCTTAAAGATGCGCCCGACGTGGACGAAACCCTGATTGCGACGCTGGTTGACAAGCGCCAGACAATTCGGGGCAACGCCGCGCGGTTCCTGGCTGGCCGTGGCACAAAAACTGCTGTGCCGGGGTTGGCCAGGCGGCTGAAGACCGAAAAGTCTGACTTTGCCCGCGCCGAAATGATTTCCGCCATTGTCCGGCTTGGAGGCGACACAGCACCGTATCTGGGGCGGGAAGCGCTGCTGGCCGAAGCCGAAAAGCTGGTTGCCAAATTGCCCCTGGGTAAATTGGACTGGCTGGTGCAATCCCAGGCGCCGGCGCTCACCTGGGCGGACGGCAAGCCGGTGCCACCGGTGCTTATGGATGCGTGGTTGCGGCTGGCTCTTAAGCTGAAAGCCCCCGGAGGCAGCCCACTGTTTGATTTGTATTTGGATCAGATGAACCAGGGCGATGTGGCGTTGTTTGCAGAATGGTTGCTGAGCCACTGGATCGCCTGTGATACCGAGGTTGGTTCCAAGGCCGCTGCCAGCAAAGGCATCCTGGCACTGGCCCATCGCGCGCCGCCAGTAAAACTTGGGGCGATGATTGCGGCTTATCTTAAAGACCACGGCGCGCGGCTATCCCAGGCCAAAGCTTTGCTGGAGGTACTGCTGAAATCCGGATCACCTGAGGCGGTGCAGTTGCTGGTGGCGGTCTCAACCCGCTTTAAGCAACGCAGCATTCAGGAATTTGCCCAGGACTGTGTCCTTAAGCTGGCGGAGGCGCGCGGCTGGAGTGAGGATGAGCTGGCCGACCGCTCGGTGCCCTCCGGCGGGTTTGAACAAGACGGCACCATGACCTTGGCAGTGGGTGACAGTGGCAAGCGCTATACCGCGCAACTCGATTCCAGTTTAAAAGTGCAAGTTTTCAACCCCGATGGGCGCGAGGTCAAGGGCCTGCCGGCAGGCAAGGACGCCCAGACCAAAGAGGCCAAGAAGATGCTTAGCCAGGCCAAAAAGACCATCAAAACCGTGACCAGCCAACAAGCTGCGCGGCTTTATGACGGGATGCTGGGAAGCCGCAACTGGCCGATTGATGCCTGGCGCAATGACCTGAATACCCACCCGATCCTCAATCGCCTGACCGAGCGGGCCATTTGGCGCGGGCTGGATGATGCCGGCGAGATGAAAACCAGCTTCCGGCCGACGCCCGAGGGGGACTTTTTTGATGCTGAGGGTGAAGATGCAGACCTGACGGGGGTGGTGACAGTGGACCTGATGCACAGTGCCCTGATCGACGAGCCGTTAAGGGCTGCTTGGGCGCAGCATCTGGAGGACTTTGAGATCACCCCCTTATTTCCCCAGATATCGCGCTCGCTGCAGGTGCTGAGTGAAGCACAAAAGAGTGGGACCGAACTGACGGACCGCAAAGGCTGGCTGATGGAAGCGCTGCGTCTGCGCTCGGCGGCCACAAAACTCGGCTATGACCGCGGCCCGGTTGAGGATGCGGCATCGTTCGACACCTACCAAAAGGCATTTCGCAACCTGGGCATTACCGCACAGCTTCATTTCACCGGCAGCTATGTGCCCGAGGAAAATATCCCCGTGGCGATTATCGATATGCAATTTATCCGTGACGGGGATAATTACGTTAATTCTGCACTGCAACTGGGCCAGGTACCGCCACTGCTACTGTCAGAAGTTTGGAATGATCTACACGAGATTGCTGCCTACGGGGCCTTTGATGCCGAATGGGAGCAAAAGGGCCTGTATTCATGAGTGACCACACAAAAGCCGTCCTGCGCCCGGCTGCAGAGACTGTTTATGCCGATCAGCTGGCAGCGCTGGCCACTGACGATAGCGGGCCCCGGCCTGACGGTTGGCAGCGCACGCCGCGCGCCGTGCGCCGTTTTATTATTGGCGACAAGGCGCTGGGTATCGACGCCAAATTTGTAAACGATGACGCCCTTGTGGATCGCTGCATCGTATCGCTGATGGGCCGTCAGGGGCTGATGCTGGTGGGGGAACCGGGGACGGCGAAATCGCTGCTGTCGGAACTGCTGGCAGCGGCGATTTCGGGGCGCTCAACAGCGGTGATCCAGGGCTCGGCCGGAATTATCGAGGATCATTTGCGCTATGGCTGGAACTACGCACTGCTGCTGGCCGAGGGGCCGAGCCCCGGGGCGATGGTGCCCTCGCCGGTACTCTCGGCGATGCAGGCAGGCCATATTGTGCGCGTGGAGGAGTTAACCCGCTGCGCACCCGAGGTGCAGGACGTGCTGATTTCGCTGATGTCGGAAAAGACCATCACCGTGCCCGAGTTGGGCAGTGAATATGAGCTGCGGGCAAAGCCCGGCTTCAACGTGATTGGCACTGCGAACCTGCGGGATCGCGGTGTGCACGATATGTCCTCGGCTCTAAAACGGCGATTCAATTTTGAGACCGTGCACCCCATTGCCGACGCCGGATATGAAAAGGCACTGGTCGCGCGGCAACTCAAAGAACGAATGGCTGAACATCCCCAGGCCACACTGCCAGACAGCGACGTGCTGGACTTACTGGTGACCGTCTTTCGCGATCTGCGTCTGGGCAGACTGGAGGATGGCACCATGGTGGCTTCGCCCAAGGCGGTGATGTCCACCGCTGAAATCGTGAACCTTGCCCATGCGGCCACGCTGGACGCCACCTATCTGGATGGCGGTACGGTGGCAGGTGGGCACATAGCCCGGCAGTTGCCAGGCGTCGTGTTCAAAGATGTGGTGGAAGATGCGCGTAAATTGCGCAGCTACATCGATTTAGTGGCCCGCGACAGAGCCAATAAATCCACGGTGTGGAGGGATTTCTTTCATGCCGCCCAACAAGCCCTGGCGCGTATTGAAATAGGTGATTAAACCTGTGGCTGATACTCCGCTCATTACCCGCGCCGAGGCTGAGGCGGCACTGTTTGACACACGCGGTGGCAACTGTTTTTTTGCACCTATCCGGCACCACTCGCCCGCGTGCGCCTGGATGTTGCGGGCCATGCTCGACGACTGCCGGCCCGAGGTGATCCTGATTGAGGCCCCGTGCGATCTGGCCTGTCATCTACCGCATTTAACCGCCCCGGATACGATACCACCGGTCGCGATTGCCACTCTGGGGGCTCGCAACGGGCAAGAGGCGCGGGCGGTGCGTTATTTCCCATTCTCGGAGCACTCCCCCGAGTTTGTGGCGATTACCCATGCCAAACAAATCGGGGCTGAGATACGGTTTATAGACCTGCCCGCAGGCACCCGGCTTGAAGGGGAAGCGGAGGCGCCTGTATTTCAGTCAGAAGCGCCTTTTGACAGCGCTACATTTATTCGCGCCACTTGCACCAAGCTCGGCCTGCGCGATGGGGCCGAGTTGTGGGACCACCTGTTTGAAACGCGTCTGGGGCAGCGCGACTGGCGCGGCTTCTTCGCCGATGTCTACGCCTATTGCCTGGCCCTGCGTAAAACGACAGCGCCGGAGCTTATCACCAGCGACGACACCCTGCCGCGCGAGGCCGAGATGCGTGCCCATATCGCCCTGGCCGAGGGCAAGCGAATCCTGGTGTTGACGGGCGGATTTCACACCCCGGCTTTGATAGAGAAGGGAGAGGAAACCCCCTGCAAAGCACCGGAGGTGGAAAGCTACCTGATCAGTTATGGTGAGGAGGCCCTGGATGCCCTGTCGGGCTACAGCGCCGGGTTGCGCTATCCGGGCTGGTATGCGGGCTTGTGGCAGGCGGCCTGCGCGGCGGGAGGCCCGCCGGATTGGTCCGCCCATGCCCTGGAAGTAGGCACCGGGTTTGCCGGTTTGATGGCCCGGGAAAAACGCCGGGTAGCCCTGCCGCAGTTGGTTGAAATGCTCGCTATGGCTGAAGGTCTGGCGCATTTAAAAGGCCGCCACGCGGTGCTTTTGCCGGATCTGTTCGACGGCATGCGCAGCGCGCTGGTGAAAACGGCATTCGGTCCGGGAGAGCCCTTTTCGGAGCGTCTTCATCACTATCTTCGAGGCACCAAGCTGGGACAAGCGCCGCAATCGGCCGGCCAGCCCCCCATTGTTGCAGACGCCAGGGCGAGGGCCGAAGGCGCGCGGGTGAATATATCGGACAGTGTGAAACGGACTAAAAAACTGGATATCCGGCGCAAGGCGGCGCACAGCAGGGCATCCCGGTTCTTTCACCAGATGGGGCTGTTAAACGCGGGTTTTGCCGATCTGAAAACCGGCCCTGATTTCGTCACCGGTAACCGCATCGACCTGTTGTTTGAGGAGTGGGTCGTGGGCTGGTCACCGTTCGTTGAAGGGGCGCTGATCGACGCGGCACGACTTGGGGCGACTGTGCCTGAGGCGGCGGCAAACCATTTGGCCGAGCGACGCGCGGCCCTGTATGAGGCTGGCCGGGGCAATGATCTGGGCGCGCATCTGGCATTGTTATTACTGGGTCTGAGTGCCGGGCTGGGTTCGGGACTGGTTGGCCTGAGGGCCGAACTGCAGGAAGCCGTCACGGTCTCGGCGGACTTTGATGGGCTGGTGCAGATCCTTTTTAAACTGCAGGCGGTTAGCATTCCCGGCGACCCGTTATTTGACCAGGAACTGCCGGATCTTTCCGGGCTGCTGGGTGCGGCGTTTGAGCGCATAGTGTATCTGGTGGATGACTTGTCACAGACACCGGAAGAGGCACTGCCAGCGCGGATAAAGGCACTTGAGACTGTCGCGAGTGTACTGCGCGGGCCCCATGCCCAACGCTTGGATGGGGATCGATTCAGCAATGCTTTGGCACAGCTTTTAGAACAACAGGGCTGCCGGGCAATGCTTGCGGGGGCGGTGGCGGGGTTGCTGGTGCGCGCGGGTCTGCGCGCACCGGAAGTGTTGGCAACGCGGTTGCAAGGCGCCCTGCTTGGGATTGGCGGCGCCGCTGAAGAGCGGGTGGCGGTGTTGAGGGGCCTGTTGATGACCGCGCCGATGTTGCTTTGGCAAAACCAGCGGGTACTGGAGGCGGCAAATGCAGCGATTACGAGCCTGGACGAGGAGGCTTTTATTGCCGCACTCCCCGCGCTCAGACACTGTTTGACACAACTGAATCCTCATGAAACCGACCGTCTCGCAGAGGAACTGGCGACACTATTGGGGGTGCAGCCGGGCAGTATGACAGGCGCGACAAGTCGTTTTAGTGAAGCAGAGACCACCCGTGCATTAATGATTGACAGCGCCATGGGCGCTCTGCTGGAGGCCGATGGACTCACCCATTGGCAGTGCAACTGATGCGCAGTCCACAGGAGAAGTGGCGGTTGCTTCTGGGAAAATACGCCCAGCAGCGGTTTGGCGACTGTCTCTCCAGCGCGGACAGGCGGCGGGACGCCGCGTTGGATTACCTCTATTCGCGGGAATATCAGCAGCGCGGTATCAAACCCGCCAGCGTGGGCGGCGGCGCAGGCTCGCTGGAACCGACGCAGCTGCACGCGCTGGATTGGCTGGCGGAGGTGAGAGACTTATTTCCCAATACGGTGTTTGAGGTGCTGCAAACTGAGGCAATAGAGCGCTATCAATTGGCGGATTTGCTCAAAGACCCACAGGTTTGGGCGCATCTGGCGCCGGACGCCAGCTTGTTGCGCACACTGTTAACCTACCAGGACCGCGCCGACCCCGCCATGCAGGCCGAGCTGCGGCGTGTGGCCAAAAAAATTATTGACGAGATTTTGCAGCGGCTGCGGGCCAAGGTGGTGCGCGCGATGAGTGGACGGCGTAACAGGCACCAGCGCTCGCCCATGCAGGCCTCGGCAAATTTCGATGCGCGCGCCACGGTGCGGGCCAATCTTGAGACCTGGGACGGCGAGCGCAAACGCTTGCTCGCTGACCAGCTGGTGTTTATGAGCCGTCAAAAGCGGCACCTGGATTGGACCATTGTGCTGTGCGTTGACCAGTCCGGCTCAATGACAGAGAGCCTGATCTTCTCAGCCCTGATGGCCGCGGTTTTGACTGGCCTGCCGGGGATCAAGGTCAAGATGGTGCTTTTTGATACCTCGGTTGTCGATGTCACGCACCAGCTGGATGACCCGCTTGCACTGCTGCTATCGGTGCAGCTTGGGGGGGGGACCGATATCGGCAAAGCGCTCAGCTATTGTGAAACTTTGCTTGAGCAACCGAGCCGCACGATACTGGCCCTGGTGTCGGATTTCTATGAAGGTGCGGGGCCCAGGCCCTTGCTCGCCAGTGTTGCGCGACTGAATGAGGCGCGTGTTCGGATGTTGGGCATTGCGGCACTGGATGAGAGTGGGCGGGCGGATTTTAACCGCCATATCGCTGAACAACTGGCGGCACTGGGGATGCAGGTTGGCGCTATGACGCCGGAAAATTTCGCCGACTGGCTGGCAGAGGTGGTGAAGTGAGCGCGCTTGCGAATTTAGTGGCCGCTTATGACGAAGCGGCGCTTGTGGCGGTTTTGTCCAAGGGTGCGGTGATCCGGGCCCGCAGGGAGGTGGCCGCAGGCAAGGTTTCCATTCAACAGCTAGACGGGAATACCGCCAGCGTTGATGTGGATGGCGTAACGCTGACGCTGGATGGCAAGGAACTGGCTGCCGCGCGCTGTGCTTGCCCTGCGGTGGGATTGTGCCGCCATATTGCCGCCGCGGTTTTACATCTCCGCGAAGCAGCACCGGCAGCGCCAACTGAGCTTCTCCCGCCAGCCGCGATCCTCACCCTCGAAGGCGTGGAAAAATTTGCCGGTAAAGACTGGTCCCACGCCCTGGCGATGACCGATGCCCCTGTCAGCATTGCTGCTGATTCCAGTACTCTGGTCAGTTTTGTGGAAACCCATGAGGTTGTCACCTTTCCCGCCGGGTTGGCCTTGAACAAAGCCCTCTATAAAGGGCCGAATGCCGCGCGAAAAAAGCGCGCCATCGCGGCAGCGGCACTCATACTGCTGCGCAATAAGGGCCAGGCTTTGCCGGAGCGGGTGATTGATGAGGCTAAGGCCGTCAGTGTTGAGGTGTTGGAAGCCGCTGTGCAGGCATTAGCCCAGGCAGCGCAGGCACTGTCTTCGGGCACGGTGGCGCTGGCGCGGGATCGATTGTTCTCACTGGCGATCTCTACCCGTGCAGAAGCTGTGCCGCGTTTGTCGGCTGAGCTGCGCGCACTGTCGCAGCGATTGGACCCCGAACGGTTGCGCCGTGCCGAGGAAAAACCGGTGGATTTGTTCTACGCCATGGCGCGAACCTTTGCCTTAACCGAAGCGTTGCGGGTCACTCCATCAGACCCGGCATTGATCGGCGTTTTGGCGCGTCACTTCTCGCCCTCGGGGAGGCGGCGGCTCGCCTTTCTTGGCGCCGAGCATTGGCGCACAGCCTCCGGTGCGCGAGGTTTGACAAACGTATTCCTAAATCTCGAAACGGGGCGGACACATCGCGCAGTCGAGGCGCGGGGCGCCGGGACAGATTTGCGGTTTCGGCCCCAAGACGCTTGGGGTTTGCCACTCTGGTCGCTGGCTTCACCTGCAAGAATGGCCGGGAAAGAGATCCTGTTGGAGGACGCCGCCTGCGCCCCTGACGGCAATTTTGGGTTGACCCAACAGGCGGTGTTCGGGCCGGGGGAGGTTTCCCTTGATCGGCTGGAAATAACGGGTGCCGTGGTCGGGGACTGGGGCCAATTACCGGAGCGCATCGGCGAGGACCTGGGGCGCGGTTTGCGCCAGCGGGCTGGGGAGATGTTCACAATCCTGAAGCCTCACACGATCGAAGTGCCCAGCTTTGATCCGCTTCAGCAGCGCCTGGTCTGGACCTGGCAGGATGCACAAGAGCAAGACATTGTATTGGATTTGCCCCCGGATACAGCCTCTGGCATGGATGCCATCACCTCGGTATTGGGGCGGGTTGTTGCGGGGCTGGTAGCGCTTTCCCCGCAGAGCAACGGGGGCAGCGGGCGGGTGATCGCGCTATACCTTTCGGGCCAGGACGGCGGCTGGCGCTCGCTACAATTCGAGCGGCTTCCGGAACTCAGCGGTTTGCGTGGTGTGATGGAACGGTTCAAGGCGCGCGCAGTGCCCCGATCTGTAAGTACGCTGGGGGCAATGCACCCATTAAGCTTATTCTTCGAACGTATGACTGAGGCGGTTTTGGCCAGCCTGAGTGGTGCCAGGATTTCGAATCGACTGCGTGAGGATGCCCGAGCCTTAGGCCAGACGCACGTCTTGTCGATGCTGGAACAGATGGATGCCGCCTCAACCACGGCCCCCAAGCCGGCGACTGCTCTGCGCCTGGCTTACCTTTTGTCAGAGGGTGCCCGATTATCAGACCGCAGCATGTGTGCCGAGGGTTGAAGGTAAAGACTGAATTTTAATGAAAGAGATGGCTACTTGCGCACCAGTAGAAGGCCGGTTTCAGTATGGTCAGTGTAGGGGAATTGGTCGAACAGAGCAAAGCGCTTGATGCGGTGTGTTTGGCTTAGCAGCTCTAGGTTCTCCAGTTGAGTTTCCGGGTTACAGGAAATATAAAGGATTTGTGGGAAACGGGCCACCATTGCACAGGTATCCTTATCCAGGCCAGCGCGTGGAGGGTCCACCAGTACGGTATCAAAGTTATAGCTGTCCAGATCGATATCTGCGAGACGGCGAAAGGGGCGAACCTTGTCTATGGCCTGTGTAAACTCTTCGCTTGATAGACGCACAATATTGAGGTTGAGGACACTGTTTATGCGAATATTTTCCTGGGCGGAATTCACTGAGACTTTAGATATTTCGGTGGCCAATACTTTCTGGAAGTTTTCGCTCAAGGGAATGCTGAGGTTGCCATTACCACAATACAGTTCCAGTAGGTCGCTAACGCTATTACCACAGGCATTTTTGGCCCACTGAATCATCGCGCGGCAGATCTCACCGTTGGGCTGGGTAAAACTACCTTCCACCTGTTTATACTGGTATTTTTTGCCGTCGATCTCCAGTAACTCGGTCACAAAGTCCCGCTCCAGCACGACCTTTTGTTTACGCGAGAGGCCCATGATGGAGATGGGAATAGTTCCGGTTCTAGACTGGTAAATTCTCGATAAGCTTCACTCTGGCGCTGGGCCTTCCGGTGTAGCTGGTCTTGATACTCTTTGGTGTTAACGCGGTGCAGTGCCGTATTAGAATACAGTAGTCTCAATACGACAGCGGTGTAAAAGGCTCAAGTCATTCAGTCTTTCTATTAGGTTGGTTCTGTAGTAGCGTACTCCCCGGTTTCTACAGGACACCTGGCACTCTTTCATCACTATAACTCTCCAACAAAACTTTAACCAAACTCGGACGCACCTGCTTGATCGACTGATGTTGGTCATGGCTGTCTGCTACATTCCGGGTATGGTGATTATGAGCGTCCGCACCTATGAAGTCGGGTGGACCCCCAACAACACCGTCAGGCTCGTCTTATACTGCTTCTTTTTACTGTTGATTTTCTATCGAAAACGCATCCCTTACCTTGCCCGGGCGAGCCTCTTCGTGGGCCTGTGGTGGTTAGCTTCAGCTATTGGCTTCTTTCTATCAGGCCCGCAAACTGACGCCAAAAGTGTACTCATTCTGATCACCATGATAGCCATGTTGTTGTTGCCGGTGCAGGTGGGGCTTTTTCTCATTGTGCTAACAGCACTGACCATTGGGGCGGTCGGCGTCGCTGTGGTTGGTTGGGGGTGGAGCTTCCCCATCGACTTTGAGACTTTCATCCAGCAACCGAGCACCTGGGTGCTGAGCGCCTATAACCTAAGCATACTCGCGGGCATCGCCGCCTACACCGTATGGAAGATGATCGACACTTTGCGCCGTACCCTGGAGCAAAGCCGGCAGCGGGCAGAACAGCTGCAAACTGCACGGGAGACGGCTGAAGCGGCAAACCAGGCTAAGAGTGTCTTCCTAGCCAACCTAAGTCACGAACTGCGTACTCCATTGAATGCCATTCTCGGTTTTTCGCAATTGTTGACCGCCGCACCCGATCTGCAACCGCGTTACCAACGCCATGTCAAGGCGATTCAAGAGGGGGGGGAACATCTGCTGGTACTGATCAATGACCTTCTCGACCTGGTACGCATCGAAAACGGCCGCGTGGAGCTGCAATTGACGGCATGGGAGCCCAAGCAGCTGTTTCCAGATTTAATCCGCCTGTTTCAGTTGCGCGCTGATAACAAGAAGCTCTCCCTCAATCTGGTGATACCAACCACCCTGCCTGCAGCGCTCGTTTGCGATATTCGCCTGCTGCGCCAGGTGCTGATCAATCTGCTGGGAAATGCGATAAAGTTCACCGACCACGGCGGCGTGTCGCTGGAGGTAACCTATAGCGATGGCCTGCTTACCCTTTCGGTTACCGATACAGGGCCGGGGGTTGCCGCCGATGAATCTGAGAGGATCTTCGAGCGATTCCATCAAGTACACACTCAAGGCGGGGTGGAAGAGGGCTTGGGATTGGGCTTGAGTATCAGTCATCGGCTGGTAGAGATAATGGGGGGAACACTCGATGTGAAGAGCCGGGTCGGCGAGGGGAGTACCTTCCGATTCAGTATTCCCGTCCAGCTGGAAGCACAGCACCAGAATATTAACCGCTCTACCCCGGTTGCCCCCGCTACTGGCAAGGTCCCCAGAATCCTCGTGGTGGACGACGTCAAACCCAATCGCACCTTATTGGTAGAGTTGCTCAGCCCATTGGGAATTCTGGTGGATCAGGCTGAGAGCAGCGAGCGCTGCCTGGAGCGGGTGGACAATCATCCGCCGGATCTGATCATCATGGATCAGCGCATGCCCGGGTTGGATGGTTTGGAGACGGTGGCCATTTTGAGAGGGAGAGGACTCCAGGCACCCGTTGTTATGATCAGTGCCTCCAGCTTTGCAGCCGACCGAGAGGCGAGTCTACAGGCTGGTTGCCAGGCTTTCCTGCCCAAACCTTTCGAGTTGACACAACTCTTGGAGATCCTAGTGGATCTGGATATCATGGTGGCCGAGGCTGAACCTTGTGTTGCTGTTACACAGAGCGAACAACTCCCCAACGTGGCAGATGTAGTACCCTTGGTCGATCAGGCCCAACTTGACGGCCACTGTCGCGCCCTGCCACCGTCGACCTTTAGAGCGGTATTGGAAGAGTTTGAGCAACACAGTGCCACCTATCATGTTGCTTTGGTCGAAGCCCTGAGCCAAAACAGGCCAAAGGCGATAACGCACAGCGCTCATCGTCTCGCTGGCGTGGCGGCCATGCTGGGGCTGAAAGCCCTGCATCTTGCTTGCGATCGAATTGAGGCTGAAGCCACCACCATGAGCGAATTGCAAGCGCGACAGGCTGCGGTTGAGCTTTCGGAGCTATACCAGACTACCATCCAAAGTTTGCGGGATTATGTGATCGATATCCCCGGCGACGACATTGAGAAGCGTGATCATGCGGATATTATTGGTTGAGGATGAGCCGGTGAACCGCTCGTTGATTGTTGAGTATCTCAACAGCCAGGAACATCAGGTCGATGCCGTGGGCACTGGTGAAGAAGCCCGGCAAATCTTTTTCTCACGCAAGCCCGACATCGTATTGTTGGATATTCTGCTACCGGATTGCGACGGACTCGCACTGATCGATACGTTCCGGCGGTCCAATCCCAGGGTTGGTATCATCATGATCTCGAAAAAGTCTACCCCCGTGGACCGCGTGGTTGGCTTGGAAATGGGGGCAGACGATTATCTACCCAAACCCTTTGAGCTGCCGGAACTTTCAGCACGGATCAAGGCTTTAAAACGCAGAGATCGCCTGCTTTTGACTGAAGAGAGCGGATACTACCAATTCAATCATGCCAGCCTGGATTTTGGGGCACGATCTATCCGCTACGCGGATGGAACCAGTGTAGCCTTGAGTGACGGGGAGTATCGTGTGTTGGCGGCATTAACCCGGGCATCCGGTAAAGTCGTACCGCGCGATCGTCTGCTCAACATCCTGCGGACCGATGGTGAAATTGGCTCGACCCGCAGTCTGGATGTCATCATCAGCCGCTTGCGGACCAAGCTGAAACATAAACAAGAGCAGCAGGTGATTATCACAGTGCACAGGGTTGGTTACCGCATTGTCGAAACAAACCGCGAGCCTTTGTTGGAAAATAGCTGATAGCAAAACGCGCTCTCTTGCAAGACCACTCCCCCCAAAACGCCGATTACTCGGTCCACATCCGGCTAACCCGCCTGCCACCTTAAGTCACTCTCTGCGAAAAAGCACCCTGCGGCGAAAACACCGTTGAACACCTCACAACACTGCGTAAGAAACCCCCTTACGCAGCCAGTCATACGCATTAACAATTCATTAAGAATTGAACGTAAGACTCATTTAGGAACAAACGTTAAAGTTCTGAACCATCGAATTTGAACCAGAAGCCAGGCCCCAACTTTCAGGGCCTGTATCTATGCCAACTTTGACGAAACCCGGATTTAGCAAAACGATGTCTGCGACCCGTTGAACGACATCGACAGGGAGTCCGCCCAGCTGTATTCACAACCTGACTAAAAAGGAAAACAGAATGTCATATCAGGAATCCTCTATATATCATCTCCCAGATACACCAAACGCAAATAACACAGGTGCAACTGCGGTATTTGACGGTAGCCTCTACTATCTGGGTAACATGAACGGTAATCATGCCATCTCTGAATCAAAGGGTGCTTTGGTAGACCTGAAGTCCGGTGATTTCGGCTCATTGACTCAATCGAGAGAATGGCAAATCAAGACAATCAAAACCACAAAGGGCACCTCTTTTTACACGAGACATGCGATCTCAGCCGTTGTGTCGGAACTTTACCTGTATTTGCTTTGGATCGACAATGCAGACAATCAGACTCTTAAGCTGTCACGTAAATCAAAAGCTGAAGCTATCGATGGTTTTCAAGGAACAGGAGAGTGGTGCGAGCCCATATCGTTTAAGTACGGGAAAGATACCCCAGACATGCTCCGATCCTGCTGCATCACCAGGCTCCCGAATCAATCTTTACTGATTGGTTGGCAAGAGCAGGATGGCAAGACCATGCGGTTTTCCGAAGTGGACATCGAACAGCAATTGAACGATGGTGCTCAAGAGCTAACTTTGAGCAACCCTTATACGATGACGGGCGGAGAAAATGAACAGAAATCAACGCTTGGCAGTCAAGTCACCGCATGTGGTTTCCTTTGTCTCGGAAAAACCTATGTCGCTACCGGGCAGCATGAAGACAACGTAGCTTGGATCACTATTTTTGAGCACAAGGGTGAAGAGCTCTCTGATGGTGACTCTGCCGTTATCAATCTTGACGGAGGCTTGCGAGGCGTTTATGCAGCGGTAGACCCTATAGGAAACCCCAGATTCTATTATTGTCGTAGCAATGATAAAGATGTGGTATTTCGCAAGTTAATTCTGAATGATCCCGAAACTAATGGTGATCTCAGTAACATTGTCGGCACCTTGACACCTGAGACATTGGTATGGAATAACCCTCACTCCTCTCAAAAGATGCCTTTAGCTTCATTCATCGTCGGCAGTCCCTATAAAGAAGTCGATGGTAAGAGGCAGAGTGTACCGGAAAATAGTCCGGCATTAGAAAGTTCAGATAAAGACGAATACTATTATGACATCTACGAGAACATCTTCGTGGTCGATGATCACATTAAGGGGAAGTACTCAACCTATGGATCGCTTCGCCGCACGGACGCTGCTGAAATCTATAACATCTCAGATACGACAGGGACCTATGGAAAAAGCCAATACAATATTTCTTCTTTAGTCGTTCGCGCACTCTTTGATTCCCCGATGCCATTTCCACAGTCCAACACTATGGATGCCCCTGACGCCGACTATGCACGTCGCTCTCACGGTTCCATTCATTACCTCAGTGAAAAAACCAGCTCTCGAGAAGTTCAGCACGCGGTGATGGGAGAGATGGGAGTCCATTTTCTGGCTAAAACGACAAAGGGTATCGGTCCATATATTGACCTTCAAGCCGGCTTTGGTCTATCGGGTAAATGGTCAGAGGCGGTGAGCAATCAAGCCCTGGATGAAATCATCCATACAACACAGACGGATTATGAGGGCAAAGTGGTTCCGGACGGCACGGTATTTTGCTATGGCACTGTGATGGTCCGAAACGACGTTCACATGCTTGATAATAATGGCAAGCTGGATACAAACTCGCCTTCGATTGTATCCATTGTGCCGCGCTATACACAGGCGGTCGATCTCGACTTTACGAGTTATTATGTGACACCTGGTGACTTAACCTCGTATACCGAGAACGCGATCAATGAAACAATGAAACAGTTGGAAGATCAGTTGAATGAGCGCATAGACGCGCGAAATCAGGCGATCGCGAATGGTGAGTATGACCCCAACCAAAAAGGCGGGCCTATGGCTGGCATTCTACCTCCGGGTATGGATGAATGGCCATATGCACCATGGGGAAGTGACTATGTCGGAAAAGTTCTCCGGCCTAACCAGGTGGCTCCCAAAAATGCCAACATTGCATGGACAGAAGCGTCTGAACAGGTGAAAACTTACACCGGCAAAACGACCAAGGGAACCGAATTTGGCTGGGATGTCTATGCCAAAATTACAGCTGGCGCGTCCGGAGGAGAAGAGATTACTTTTAATGGCGTGGGTGAAGGTGGGTATGTCGAGTTTACTGGATCAATTGGTGCCAAATATGAGGGCAGCGTCAACACGGTCGATGTCAGAGGTCAGGTTCTTCAGGTGGATCCACTTGACGTACCAGCGCCGATACAAGACGACGATGTTAGTGAATACGGCTTTCAAGTCATGATACTCAAGCCCAGCAAACAGTGGGTGGATGAATTGTGGGTTTTCTGCGATGACCCCGAACTCCAGGCGAAAATCAACACCAATTCCAAGCCGTTTCGCGTTGCCTACC
Source organism: Microbulbifer jejuensis (assembly GCF_047289955.1). NCBI lineage: Bacteria > Pseudomonadati > Pseudomonadota > Gammaproteobacteria > Cellvibrionales > Microbulbiferaceae > Microbulbifer > Microbulbifer jejuensis. The sequence continues at coordinate 35,525 of NZ_JBLBUB010000009.1, read as the reverse complement.
TACTCTCCTACGGTCAGTGTAAGAATGGAAAAAGTATCACTTAGTAAGGTAAATAGAGACCCTTCTCTCGGTTTCGCAGATCGAAGACGATGCGAAGGGTCTTAGGTTCCATTTAACAACCATATCAACTGAACTGTAGTAGTTTAGGCTTGATCTGACAGTGACCGGTTTTTCTGACGGTGGTCTGTCAGGTCAGGTTCAGTTCACGAACTTTTTCATCCAGATCTTTTTGCCATCTTCAAGCGTTTGTGCAGGCGTACGGCCACAGCACTTCTTGCCTTGGTGGGTTCGTTCATTATTGTAATAATTGAGCCATTCGTCCAGATCCATCTGTAGCTCCTCCAACGAGCCATAAATCTTGCGTCGTAGTGACGGCTGATAAAACTCCTGCAGAATAGTCTTGTGAAATCGCTCACACAGATGAATGCCGCCTCAACCACGGCCCCCAAGCCGGCAACTGCTCTGCGCCTGGCTTACCTTTTATCAGAGGGTGCCCGATTGTCTTAAAGATTTCCTGAAAGCCGCCAAACAACGCCCCCCAATGCGCTACTGGTATTGCTTGCCAGATAAACACGACCATTGACTGCGCATTGCTCCAATCTTCACCAAATACCCCATCGGTTTTTTTATCTTATACCCTCAGCCAATGCGGTATGGCTTCCCTCCTGCTTTACTGGTCTATGAGAGCGGGTAATCCCCGCACGCACGCGCACGGGGATTGACGGGTAACAGGATTTATCACGCTAGGATAGGAGCCCGTAAATTATAAAAATACACCCATGGTAACGCAGAATCTCAAAGCTCGATGGTGATTACTCACTGCCCTCATCAGGAATTTGAAACAGGGCCCCCAGGTTAATAGATCCGTGTTCAGCGGGATCTTGAGGGTTGTTGGTGCCAGGGTTTCCGGGGTTTAGATTCGATGCCGTATCGTCGGGAGGAAACAGGACCAATGTTTGCAGGAATTCTCTCAGCTGAGCCTGCTCATCATCACTCAACGCAACGTAGGCGTTTCGGGATTGCGCCGCTTCACCGCCGTGGCGCCGGATAACCTGATCGAGATTGATGCTGCGTCCATCGTGTCCATAGGGACTGCTCGAACCAACCCCCCATAGGGGCTCGGTCATAAAGTGTGTTACCAGGGTGCCGTCGTACTCACGCTCATGAAAGGCGGGCCCCAGGTCATGGCGTTTTAAATCCGAAAAGAAGTTTTTGACTACAAACGGCTCCTCTTTGGGTAGCAACAACGGATAGGTATCCCCATCATCGACCGCGATAAAACGCGTTGAGGCAGTGGCAAATAAATCGTTGAAGATAGCGTTGAAAGGGTCGTACTGGGTTTCCACATCGGCGACCCGTCGATCGGCATTGATCGTAAGTTGTTCCACATGACAACCGGTACAACCAATAGTCTCCATTAATTCATATCCAAACTGTGACCGACTGGTAAGCCTGTATTGACCCGGCTTAAAATAATTCAGTAAATAAAATTCCAAATGATCAATCAGTGCGGCGTCAATCTCATTGGTTTTGCCATCACCGTCGGGATCGTCGCTGATACTGCATGTTGGTGGCCGTTCAAAGGTGTCCTGATCGGGATCGAAGTGGAACCCCGCGGGGCTCACCAATGCCTGAGGGTTATTGCTATCAGTAACAGCACACAGGATGGGGTCCACGGCCTGTAAGCCCATTTCATCCTTAAAGGCACCGATGGCAAACTCGCGAATAGTGACGGTGCCACCTTGGGCAAAGAAAGGACGAATGCGCAAATCTTCGTTAACCCCCTGTACATCGCTGGTATCCAGGCTGCCATCAGAAAAAGCGGTGATCGTGCCGAAATCGACCCCTTTTGCCAGCAGATTTTTGATCACAGTACCTGGACCCTGGCCGGGTATTGAGACAGTCGCGCGCCCATAGCTGATAAATGTGATTTCATCATTGGCGGTTTTTTTGTTATTGAACCCCCCCAATACCACCGTGTGGTGTCCCGCCGACAGATTTCGGGTCAGCGTGGTGGTTTGTATGCCGGTACTCATGTCTCCGCCACCGTTCCCGTTCCCCCTCAGTGTTGCAAGTACCGTCTCCTGTCCATCAATGGCAATAATTGCGCTGGAAATTTCGTCGCTTTCATATTCCGAGGTTTGGATAACGCGAAAATCGAAATCAAAAGTGACCTCCGCAGCCTGGGTCAGGGTAAAACTGGTTTGCCAGCCCCCAGACATTTCTGTAATGCTCAGGTTATCAATACCACCCAAAGTGGTCACAGCGCGGATATCGCCACTATCGCTGATCAGTTGTCCGGAGCTATAGGCGGGTTGATTGGTGCCGAAAGGGTCTTCTACAAACTGAAACTCTCCAGATCCCGCTTCAAAATCCTCCTCTATAAAAATCTGCCCGGGGATGCCGTTCATGGCTTCATCTATTGCATTGGCCCTGGTGGCACGCAATTCAGATGTCATTTCATCGCCGAGTTGTTCAACAAGCCCCAGGCCAAACAGGTGGGGTGCATCCCGGCTGTCGGGTCTGGTTGCAACATCACCGCCAAAACCGGCTGCGCCTCTGGGTCTGCCATGGCAGGCGGCACAACTATCGGTTAACCCCGCACCCAACGCACGCATTGCGGTTACATCGCCGCTGGATGATGCATTGACCCGCGGCCCCAGGCCTTCGGTCATGGAAAATTTACGCTGGAAAAGCTGACGCCCCCGCCGTATTGAACGGGCGGGGTCACGCTTGATCAAATAGATTGACGAGCCGGGGATGTTGTCGGCGCCTTGACCGGTTCCGATCTGTTGTAGTAATGATTTTTCTATAGTGCCACCGGGCGCATTGATAGCGTTGTTTTGATTCACCAATGTTTTATCGAGCAGTTGAGCAAATGTGAGTGGGGTAAATGCTGTACATAAAAGTAACAGTACCAATTGTTTGATACGCATATCAAAATTCTCCTCAATCCATTAAGGCAACGCGTCGGCTGTTAGCGATCACGCGCTTATATATGACTAAGGTACGGCTGTATCCTTAATACAGCGGAGTTGGAATTCCTGTATGCATCGCTAATTGCGGGCCTATTGAATGATGTGTTTTTGTTGCATGAGTTGGTATCAATAGCTTTTATTATCTAAGTAATTCTCAAATCTCCTGCCATCAACAGGAAGTACCTGACGCCTACCGCGATACGGTACAGTGGCGGCAATAAAGAGAATAAAGTGAAATTGACAACCCCTCTTACCCCAACCGGTACCGGTATTCAAGAGGAAGGGTTCCCTTTGGGCGCAGGATTTAACGTTTATTCCGGGAGATGAGCACTCTTTCCCCTTGATCCGCTAGTAACAACGCGCTTTTTGGAGGCACTGGCCGGATTTTAGAAAATAATGTGTGGTTATGGCCCTGCGTACCTATTTACCCTTACCCTTTCCCCTCGACGGCGAGCATTTCTACCGGGTGCGCCCTCCGTGCCACCCGTCCTTGCCAAAGGGGGGTTGTGTGTTGATCCGAATGGCTGCACCGTCAGTTGCCTTGGTCTGATCACACAGAGGCGTCTGCGAGCGGCTTTTTCGCAGAGAGCAAGTATGCGTTCTCCCGTACACCGATGTCTTTTATCAAAGAAGGCGGCGATAAGGCTGTTATTTGTAGCGGTAGCCTATTCAGTAACAGACCATTGGACCCATCCTGACACTATCTGTTTGCAAAAGGGCAGCCGACTGCAGGGAGGATAAGCGATTGATAGCCCGCTGAATAACTGGGCTATGGGTATAACCCGCCGCTCAACCACTTCCATCGCCCAGCGCCCGCTCTTTTTGGATGCGCACATACACTTCTTCCCGGTGCACCGGCAGGGATTTGGGGGCCTTGATGCCCACCCTGACCTGGTTACCGCTAATACCCAATACGGTGACGGAGACATTGGTCCCAATTCTGAGGTTCTCGCCGGGCCGGCGTTTTACAACCAACATAAGCCTTTCCTTCCGGGTTGCAAATCCCGGGATGACTTTTCGTGATGGGAATACCTGGAAAGTAACGATGGAAGGCAAGACGGGGCGGGGCGCGGGAACGGTAGACGCAACAGCAGAACAGGCGGACGCAACGCTCCCAAGGCCTGGGGAACCGCGCCAGGCTCTTGAAGGTATTCCGCTTTATTGAAGACGAGCGGGTTTCTAGCGTATTATGCATATAGCCATTTTGATATCTATCTTATCAATTTGGTTAGCTGGCCCCTGGTGTGCTAGCACCTTGGGTCAGCGCCTTTTCCGTATTCTTAGGTCACGCTACCGTTCTCCTGATAAAGGAAGGGATCTGCTGGACATTGCCTGGGCCGTTTGGGTTTTTTATTGTTGATTGACAGAAACCTGCCCAATTACGGCCCATAATGGCGAGTAAGCCTTTGAATCTTACGCCGCTTTACCCCTAAAGAAAACCGATTACAATCCAATAAGATTATTTTGGTGCCTATATTTCTAATGCCTGCGTTTAATACCTGCGTTTGGAAAAAGCGTAATGGCCTATTAGAAAGTGCAAGTTACCTGCCGTCACAGTTGCGTTGAGCGGGGGTGCCCATGGGGAAGGTGCGGTGTTTGTTCTCTGCATCGATGCGAGGTCGGGGCAGATCACAACGCTTATTATGGCTGAGGAATCAGTCGGTTCTTACCAGTGAACGCATTCTCTGTTTTTGACACTGGATTTCTTTGCAGGCCGACAATAGTATTTTCCCCAGATACACTTGTTGGCGTGAATGGGCGCAGGGAGCCCATCCGATAAGCGCCTAAGCTAAGCCCGGTATTGGGCGTTTACGCCTTGTCAATTTCCTCCTCCCACTGCTGCCCATAGCCCGCGTTTTCCAGGTAACCGCCAAGGGTGTTATACAGCTTCTCAGTCCAGTATTCAGCGCTGCCATCACAGGGGATTTCCACGGCTTGGGTGGATTTTTCGATCATGGCCCAGAAGAATTGACTCAGATGCGTGGCCTCCTCTGCAGAGGTGACGGTACCGCGCTGGATAATCTCTGTTGCCTTGGTATCTTGCAGCAGTTCGGCAAAATATTGTGCGACGATTTTCTCTTCAGGATATCGATACTCGATCATAGTGTGAACCCCGCGTCTTTAATGACCGACATCCGGTCCGCGATCCAATATAATTTTTCTACCAACTGGTGTACCAGCATTTTATCGGTAACCGTCAGAAAGTGATGTCCTTTCTTCCTGTTATCCGGCACAAAGGCCAAACCCGGCGGAATGTCCGCCGCCTCCAACACCCAGTAAACCTGTACCGCCGTACCAGGATTACGCTTTTGCAGCATTTTGTGCAGGCCCTTTAGGTGCTGCCAGTTGGAAGAAAAGGATAGCCCCATCTGGGAGTGTGGTAATACCCATTGGAAGTCGGGAGATAGGCACCAATCTTTTACTCTGAGTCCCTGTACCAGCTTTTCCCCGGCAGGTACCGTTTGCGGGTCATACACGGTGGGATGATTTGTTCCCACAGTAGGTCGGGCAACGAACCCCTGAAATGTTTTAATGATTTCCCGAAGGTCCTCCAGGGTTCTAAACTGGTGGACGTATTGCTTAGCCATTGCTTCCCTCTGCCTGCTAATTCACTTTCCCTTTTTGATGCTTTATTGAAAGTTAGCCCTCTTTTAAAATCAAGCTAAAAGTAACGTTAATCCACCGGCCAATAAATCCGCACCAGGGGTACCAGTGCCCGGCCTTCCAGATCGAAGTTATCGTAGTGGCTGACAATCAAATCCGCCAGGTCATCCAGGTCGACTAACGTGAGGGGGAAAGTGGAGCGGTCGGCCTCGTAGCGGGCCTCACGGCTAAAGCCACCGGTGCTCACAAACAGGCCGGAATCCCCCTCCCGCAGGGTGCCGATAAAGCCGCGTATGGCGGGGGCGCCCATGGCGCCGTCGCGATGCTTGACTTCCGCCTTGATGCGCGGCTGGGTCAGGCCCAGGCCATCCGGTGAAGCGATCACATCCACACCGCGATCCGGGCCCTTGGGGGAGACCTTGGCGTTAAAGCCCATCGCGCGCAAAATCGCCGCGACCAGTTCTTCCATTTCCTCGGGCAGTAATGCGGCAATCTTGTCTTTAATCAATTCATGGCTCTGAGCCACGGTTTCATCTTTGAGTTGTGCAGTCTCGGTTTCTGCGACTTCGTCTTCTTGCGGCGTTACCGTGCGGCCTTCGAAGATGGTTAAAAAGGCTTCAATCGTCTCCTGGCTCAGGGAGAAGAGGGTGAGGGTAGAGCCTAGGGAGTTTTTCGCTTTCTGGGGTAGCTGGTCGCGGCTGACCTTGCCCAGCCATTCCACCCGGCGCAGGTTGGGGTAATCGCCGACGGTGCCCGGCTGATACTGATATTCCCCTTGATCGACCCCCAGCAGGTAGTTGCGGGTCTCGGGGTTGTAGCTGACAATATAATCGCCGGCGGCAATCTGATCGCGAAATTTCAGGATCATGGCCACTACATTGGCGGTAGCCGCAGGTTTATCATTGCCATAAACCTTGATGTATTCGGCCCGCAAGCGCTCGGTGCTTGTGTACTGAGTAAAATCCCCCAGTTGCGATGAGCCAAACGCGGCAACGCCCTTTTCCTCGAAGTCTTCACTGTAAATACCCCCGCGCCCGGCGCGGATCATCCATGCGTTTTTTTGCATTGGCTATCCCTATTATCTCATTATGGTCTAGTGCGCCTGCCGGGGTTGTCAGGCGGGTGCGGTCTTGCGGCGTTTGCGCGGGGTTGCTTTGGCCCCGGCGCGCTGAGTCCGGATCCGCTCCAGCAGGGCGGCGGCGCTGTTATCGCCGCTGATCAATTCCGGGTTGTCGCGGCGCCACTGCTCGGTCAGCTCGCCTCTAAAGGCCTTGGCGAGGATTGACTGGCTTAACTGCTCGACTTTGGTTAGGGCGCTATTGATCTGTTGTTCGATTTTGTCGGCGTAGGTGAAAAGTTCTTCTACTCGGTGGGCGATTTCTTCTTGCTCTTCGTATGGTGGTAAAGCGACGCTTATATCTCTTACTTTTTTTAGATTTAAATTTGGTTGCGTTCCCCCAGCGGCTACATTCCTTATTTCTTCGTAGTTTTCTTGCAATCTAATTTTTATAAATTTTTTGTTTATATGTCTTTTATTTAGGATAATGGCAGCGCAAGCTTGGTTGCAAGTTGCGGGGATTTTTGTTTCTGTAACTTGACCTCGTGTTTTCCCCTCTCCGTACATTGCCAAAAGGAGTGTTCCTTCAGGAAAAATTTTGAGGGTGCATTCTTGAATTGCTATGGAGGTGACAAACTGATCTGCCTTGTGAGTAAAAAGGTTTCCGGTGCTGGCGCTAGTTAGCCATGGGGTGTCGCCATTTTCCCAATACCTTACATTAGTACGTTTGGGAGTTTTTCCTGTTGCAACTTCGGCAATTGCGCCAATAGTAGTGGGTTTCCACTCATCAATTTCTTTGCCGTTAAGGTTTCTCCACTCCTCCGTCAACTTACCACTAACCGCCGCCGCCAATACCGACTGACGAAAGCGTTTTAAGATCTGCGGAAGTCGTTGCAGGCGGGCTTTGCTGCGCTCCACCTGGGCCAGTAAGCGGTCGAGTTTTTCGGCGATTGCTTTTTGTTCGGGTAGTGGGGGGATAGGGATTAAGAAAGTTGCAACTTTCTTGGGTTGCGCACGAGTTAGAGATCCTCCTACTCCTGTGACATCCGCACACAATTTACCTCTAAACTCTTCAGACTGAAAGTAGCGAACTAGGTACTTTGAAAATAAAAGAGGTTGACGAATGGTAATCCATTCTGAAGAGGCTATTTGCCTGTAGTTATTTTTCTCACTGACCACCCATACTCGATTGATTCGAGGATTTATTTTACAAATTAATACATCATTTGGGAGAACAGTTTGCTTACTTGATCCTATTGCTGAACCTTGGGGTAGCTCAGGGTGCCCTTCCGGAAAGATGGGCACGCTATATAATTCGAAGGTCTCGTCAGGATATTTGTTGGGTTGAATACTATTAGATTCGTGTTTATTGATTTCACTTATAGATGCAGTAGACCAAGTGTCTGGTAGGGTATTGGTAATGATCATATTTATTCTTCAGCCCCCAACTCCCGGATCAACCCATCCATCTCCCCCAGCGCCTGTACCAGCTCCCTCATCGCCTCACCCGCCAAAACCGCCGGCTCCGGCAGCGCACTGGCATCCACACTATCGGCATCCTTAAGCCAACTGATATCCAGGGAATCACCTTTTTGTTCGGCGATCCAGTCGCGGGAGAAGCGTCGCCAGCGGCTGTTTTCCAGGGTCTGCCCGGCGTCCTCGGCACAAAAGGACCAGTCGCCCTCGTGGCGCTTGCTGGTGCCGTCGGGCTTGTTGCCGTAACACTTTTCAAACGGTTTTAAATGCTCCTCTCTAAACGGATTGCGCTTGCCGAAGCTGGGCATATTGGTGCGCAGGTCGTAGACCCAGGTGTGCTGGGTACTGTTTTCCTCCTGGTAAGGGTCCTTGGCGCTGCCGCGATTAAAAAACAGCACATTGGTCTTAACCCCGGCGGCATAAAAAATGCCGGTGGGCAGGCGCAAAAGGGTGTGCAGGTTGCATTTGTGCAGCAGGTCTCGGCGGATCTCGGTGCCCACGCCCGCTTCAAACAACACGTTATCCGGCAGTACCACGGCGGCGCAGCCACCGGGTTTGAGGGTGCGGTAGATATGCTGCACAAAGGCGAGCTGTTTGTTGCTGGTTTTGTAGGTGAGGTCGTCGCGGCTAATGCTGGCCTCGCCGCCCTTGGCAGTGCCAAAGGGCGGGTTGGCCAGCACAATATCCACAGGCTCCAAGCCGGCGCCGGCCTGGCCGAGGGCATTGCCCAGATGTACCACGCCCTCGGCATCGCCCTCCATGCCGTGCAGCAGGCAGTTCATCAGGGCCAGGCGGCGGGTGCCGGGCACCAGTTCGATGCCGATAAAGGCTTGGTTTTTCTGGAAGCGCTGGGCCCTGGCGTCCAGGTCGAAGAGATCGTCGCTGTGGTCCTTAATATAGCGATCGGCGGCGATCAAAAAGCCGCCGGTGCCGGCGGCGGGGTCCTGAATCACTTCGCCGGCCTGGGGTTTCACGCAGCGCACCATGGCATTGATGAGGGCGCGGGGGGTGAAGTACTGGCCAGCGCCGGATTTGGTTTCGGTGGCGTTTTTTTGCAACAGCCCTTCGTAGAGGTCGCCGAGGCCGTCTCTCTGGGCGCTGAACCAGTCGATCTGGTCCAGGGTTTTGATCATCTGCTCCAGATGGCGCGGTTCGCGCAGGCGGGTCTGGGCGTCGGCGTAGATGGCGCTGATGAGTGGGTCTTCGTGCACGGGTTTGCCGGCGGCATCGGTGCCGGTGGAGAGGGTGAGCAGCAGGCGCTTGTAGTCGTTCAACAGGTTGATGCCGGACTGGCGGTTGAGGTCGCTCCAGCGGCAGCCTTCGGGCAGCGGGTGTTTTTTCAGGGCGCCGCTCTCGGTGTTTTCGTGCACCATCTTGATAAACAGCAGCAGCACCAGCTCGGTGACATAGTCGGAGTAGTTGATACCGTCGTCGCGCAGTACGTCGCAGAGATTCCAGAGTTTTTGCACTATGTGATTGTTGGTCATGGGGTTTAAATGTCCTGTTGGCTGGGGCCTAGGTGGCGCCCTGACAAATAGTGAGTAGCTGGGGAAAGGCGTAAATAGCGGGCGCACGGCCCTGGCCCTGGCGCAATACCGTGAGTGGGCCGCGCCCCTGGCTGAGTTGGCGCAACAGCCCCTGCAGGGTCTGCTTGTTGATGCGGTTGCGGCGGGCAAAATCGCTGGCATTAAAAATCGGGCGGTCGAAGATACCGTCTAACAGTTGCGGGCTGTGCTGGGTGTGGGTGATCTCGCGGATCTGGGTTTTGGTCTCTTCGTACAGGGCCAGAATGCGCCGCACCTGCAGCAGGTTGGTGTGGGCCTGCTGGGTAATGGCGTGCAGGAAAAACTGAATCCAGCCGCACCAGTCGCCCTGGCGGGAAATATTGGCGAGCCGCTGGTAGTACTCCTGGCGGTGGGATTCGAGGGTGGCGGAGAGGTAGAACATGGGGCTCGACAGCCGCTGGCGGGCGTAGAGAAACAGGGGGATCAGCAGGCGGCCAATACGCCCGTTGCCGTCTGTAAAGGGGTGCAGCAGTTCAAACTGGGCGTGTACTATGGCGGTCTGCGCCAGGACATCGAAGTCTTGCTGCTGCAGGTAGTGCTGCCACTGTTGCAGGTGATCCGGCAGTTGCAGGGGATTGGGGGGCACAAAGGTGGCCTGCTCAATGGGGCAGCCGGCGCGGCCTATCCAGTTTTGTTGCTTGCGAAAGTGCCCGGGGGATTTGTCTTGGCCGCGCACACTGTCGAGCAGAATTGCATGTAACTGACGCAACAGGCTCAGGCTGATGGAGCCCCCACCCTGCAGGTGTTGCTGGGACAACAACAGGGCTTTGCGGTAGTTGTGGATCTCCTGGATATCGGCACTTTTGCGCCCATCGAAGTGCTGGCCGGCTTCCTGCTCCAACACTTCTTCCACGGTGGCCTGGGTGCCTTCAATCTTTGAGGACAGCACCGCCTCCTGCTGGGTGAGGGGCGACAACAGGACCGCGGGATTGACGATGCCCTGCAACAGGCCGCTGTACTCTGCGAGCTTGGCGTTGGCTTCACCCACTGGGGTGATCAGCCGGGCATAGTCCAGCTGTGCCAGGGGCAGGGTATCCGGAATATAGGGTTTCATCGTGGCTCTGGGTGCGGTTTTCCTATTCTTAAGGCGCAAAAGACTGGGGGGACTATAGCAATGCGCATTCTGCTTGTGTATCAAATATCAAGAAATTTGATATGAAAGTGGGTTTGTGTGGGATGGCTCATCAATAAACGCACTTATGTATCAAAAAACTGAAAATTTAATATGAAAATAGGCACATCCACTGAGAGCGCCTATTCCAGCTGGGCGATGACCCTGCGGGTTTGCAGGTGCTTCACGGGCTGATTTAACCTGGGTTAGGCGGGCACCGTTTTTGTTGATGACCAGATTGTCATATTCAGTTCCTCCAGTACCCTATCCAGCTGGCCGCCCAGCACCTTGTCCAGCTGACGCGCGCCGCCCTGGAAGGCGGGCAGCTTGTTGATGGTGTCCCGGTCGATAATCACTTCGTGGGTCAGCTGCTTGGCCAGGCGTTCCAGCCAGCGGCGCTGGGCGGTGTTCCAGTGGTGCCTGGCGTAGATTTTTTCCATGGCGGCGGCGACCCGCTGGGCAAAGGGCAACAGGGCTTCGCCGAGAGCGGCGCGGCGGATATGGCCGATAATACTGGCGGCGATATCCCGGTTGGTCTGGTGGCGCACGGCGGTCTGCAACTTGGCTTCGGCGTAGCCATGGTGATCAAGCAGCAGTTTGATTTCCTTGAGCTGCTCGCGGGTGAGATCGCGGGGGCGCCTGACCACCACGGCAATGGCGGCGGACTGGTTGATCTGCGTACTGATAAAGCGGTTAAAGCTTTCCAGGTAGTCCTCCGGTTTACTGTACTCGCCGTAGCCCTGGGTGCGCTGTTCAATGTGATCGGCGTGGTGGGAGAGGATCGGATTGCGCGCGCTGCCGAGCAGGCTTTTCACCGCGTCTATCTGTTGCAGTAAACCACTGTGCTGGCGAATAAATTCGGCGGCTTTTGTGGGGCCCAGGCTGTGCAGGTGGGTGTGCAGGGATTTCGGCGCAACGCCCCAGCTCTGCGTCAGTGCATTCAATTTTTTCCGCATGGCCGGGCGCTTTTCCGCACTGGTTTCTGCTTTGCGCAGTACCCGCATCAGTTTTTGGCTGAGCTGGCTCAATACCACATGGGCCTGGCTGGGCATACCGGGTTCGCCGGGGCTGTCTAAAGCGCGTTGTAGCTGTTCCGGGTCTGTCAGCTCCCCCGCCAGTTGTTCGATGGTGATATTGGGATCTTTCACCAGGGGCTGCATGGTATTGACTGGCTGCAACGCCGCGTAAATATCCACGGGGTCGTAGAGTCGAAACACGGTTTTGCCGATTTTATCGCAACGGCGGGTGGCGCGGCCAATCATCTGCTCATAGAGAATGCGCGAGCGCACCCGGCGCATAAACACCAGATTACAGATCCTGCGTACGTCGATGCCGGTGGTGAGCAGGTCCACGGTAATGGCGATATTGGGATAGCGCTCGTTTTTGTACTGGGAGATCAATTGATCCTGATTGGGGCTCTGGCCGGTAATCTTGGCCACGGCGGCCTGGTTATAGTCATCGCCGTAGAGGGTTTTAAAGGCGGCATCCAGCAGGCGTTTGACGGTGTCGGCGTGGCGATCGGTAGCGCAGAAAATCAGGGTTTTCTCACCGCCAGCGAGGTCCAGTTCCTGCACCAGCTGTTCACAGATGACCCGGTTAAAATTCTCGTTGATGACGCGGCGATTAAAATCCTCCACGGCAAAGTGCAGCTCGTCTTCCAACTCGGTAATGTCCACTGCACCGGTTTGGGTGTCCACCGATTCCACGCTACTGCCCTGCGCAAATTGAATGCCATTTTTGCTGAGCAGGGTTTGGTAGCGGATGGGGGGTTCGTGATCGATCAGCCAGTCGTCCGCCACGGCTTCGCGGTAGGAGTAGGTGTATACCGGCTTGCCGAAAATATCACAGGTGTGCTTGGCGGGGGTGGCGGTGAGGCCCACTTTTACCGCATCGAAGTAATCGAGTACACGGCGGTAGCTGGAAAGATATTGGCTGCTGTCGCGGGTGGCGATTTCACCTTCGGTCATTTCCTGGTCGAGGGTGTAACCGCGGTGGGCCTCGTCGACAATAATGCAGTCGAATTGCCCGACCGTGGGGGGTGTCTCGCTGGCAAATACCCGCTGCACCATGGCTTGCACTGTGGCTACCTGGATACGGGTTTCCGCTTCTGCCGCCCTATCGCCCAGTTGGGCCAGGTTATAAATTTTACTGATGGATTGATTTTGCTCCAGCAGTGCTTCGCTAAAGGTGACCTGGGCCTGTGTGCCGAGGGCGGTGCGGTCCACCAAAAACAAAATACGCTTAAAACGTTCGGCTTTGAGCAGGCGGTACATCAGCCCGAGCGCGGTGCGGGTTTTGCCGGTACCGGTGGCCATTGCCAGCAGGACTTGCCGCTGGCCCGCGGCCAGGGCGGATTCCGTTGCGAGAATGGCCTTCTCCTGATAGTCGCGCAGTTTGAGGTAGCCGAAGGGTTCTTTTTTCAGGCGTTCCTCGGCTGCTTGTCGGCTGCGCTGGAGTTGGTCTAGGAGGTCGTCCGGGCTGTGGAAGCAGGAGAGTGCACAGGCGAGATTGCTTGGCTCGCGTACATCCCGGAACCAGGTGCCGGACAGCTCTGCAATCTGGGGCAGGTAGGGGCGCCCATTGCAGGAGTAGACAAAAGGCACCTGGTAGTGGCCACTGTGGTTGTCTGGCCAGGCGATAGTGCGGCCGGCTGCTGCCCAGGCGCTTTGCAGGGGGGCTTGGATTTTTAGGCTGCGGCTGTAACCTTCTGCCTGGGGAATCTTGCCGGCGACATTGATATTTTCCCTTTTCGCCTCCACCACCGCGATCGGCATCAGGCCGGCAAACAGCACATAGTCTGCGCGGCCCTTTTGTACCGGCCACTCGGCGATGGCTTTGTTTCTCCCTTTCTCTGGCCGCGTGCCTTTTGCGTAAGTCAGCGCCAGGGTGTCCACCGCCCAGCCGGCATCCGTTAGCTGCTGGTCAATCAGGATGCGGGTCAGGTCTTCATTAAGAACAATTTTCTGGGTGGCGGCTTTGGTTTGTTGGCTCGCTTTTTGCCGTTGGTCGGCTTGCGCCCTGGCTTCGCGCTGGGCCAGTTGCTGTTGCAGGACCTGGATTTTTTCTTCGTAGGCCCGCCTGTTCTGTTGCAGCGCCTGTTCGTGCGCCGAGGCCTGGGCGGCATTCGCGCGGGATTCCTTGTCCATGGCCAGTGCCAGGGCTTCGTATTCGTCTTTCTCCTGAGCGGTCAGTTCATTGAGCCGCTGGCTGGAATCCAGTTGCACATTGGCTTCTTTGAGTTGGAAGCGGAGTTGTTCAATTTCGCTGTGTAGTCCGCGCAGCTCTGTGCTGGGATCGGCAGGGGCGACAAAGGGGCCGGGTTTAAACGGGGTGTCGCTCTGCCCAAAAGCGCGATGAAACCAGACCGCCAAGGAGCGCGCTACGCGCAAGCCATCTATGGCTTCCTTGTGCCTGGTGTTGAACTGGTGTGTGGCCCGGTTGCCCTCCACACGCAGGGTGCGAAACAGCTCGCGCACAACCGGCTCAAAATTAAGCTCCCGCGCCAGTCTCTCCAGCAACTTTTGCTGGCTGGTTTGTTCATCGAATTCTACCCCACTGATGGCGGCAATATGCTGGGCCATGGCCTCTCCCAGCTGGCGCAGTTTGATCAGGGTGGTATTGGGGTCACTGGAGAAGCTGCGCTCTGCGGCGGCGGCCAACTGGACAAACAGTGCATCGTGCTTGGCAAGAAAGCCGAAGTTTACGGACTGGCTGGGTTCAACTGCTGACACATTCCCTCCAATGGCTGATTCAGCGGGTATTGGGAGGGCTAAGGCTCCCTGCCTCTGGGTTTGGCGCTTACCGCGGTTAGTTTTTTATCTTTATGCGACTGGAGATACTACCGGAAACGGGCGGTTTGTTTAACCGGTTCTGGGGGATCAGGGGTTTTCCAGGCTGGTTGATCGCCGCTACAACAGGGCTGATTAACATTGTGCCCGCGGTTGCTGGCCACATGCACGATGCTACTAGCAGGTTGTTGAAAAAGGCATCCTGCCTTTTTCAAAACACGAAAAGCGAAAAATGTGATTTTCACTTTTCTTCCAAAATCAACGACTTAGGCTTCGCCGATTTTGCCGAAATATCCATATTTCGGTACCAGGCGCCGAAATTCTTCGAATTTCAACAGCCTGCTAGGCATTGCGGGCCAACTTTTCCAGGGCCCGTTTCCCTAGGCCTCTGCCCAAGGGTCAGAACCGGATTCAGAACCCGCTGTTGACTGCTTCTTGTGCTCAGCAGGCCATTGTATGGAAAGTTGATTCTTGAATTCATGCAGCTCCATAAAGGCAACAACTTCCTTGCCGCTGTCGATATCCCATGAACTCTCGTTCCAGTTGATAAACTCAAAGCTGCCCGCGCTCTCTCCATATTTGACAGCGGCAAAGTACATTCCGGAAAGTTCGGGTACTCCGTACCGCCAGTTGAGAATAATTTCTACATTCATGTTAGGGCCTTAAAATTTATTTCTGAAGTTATCCGCTATCTCTGCCAAATCCAAAAGATACTGAGGATTATGGGTATAGGTTTCATGCGCATTTTCTAAAAAACCGAGCAGAAGAAAGTGGTTTTTATGAATATAGCCTTCGCAATAGATCAGCGCTGTATTACTGGTTTTTTCGTAGATGACACGCTTTAAATGCCATTTCCCTGAAGTTTTATCTTTGATATGAATATGGCGCATTCCAGCTTCCTTCACAGAAAACGGAAAATCATAGGTGGTATCCCTGCCAAATGTTGGATGCGGCCTTCCTGTTCTCTTATACTCTTTAAATCTGTTCACAAGCAGAGAGAGCTTTTCTTCAGGGCAGCTATCCTTAAATTGTGTGCTTATAAAAACCTTAACATCCATGTGGGTTACTCCACTTCAATAAATTCCGTGCGGGCATTATTTCTTTGCTTTTCAGAAAGAGATTTTTTGGTCTTTTCTATTGATTCCTTAATGTCGGAAGGGTGAAACTCTGAGCTTTCGGGTCTGCCTTTCTTGAGTTTCTGCTTCTTTACGATCACCGGATTTTCCATATTTCCCCCTGTGATGGTGATTAGAAGATAACGCCTGATTCGGCTAATGGCCTGGTGAGTCAAGTTGGCTTGCTGCACACCCAGCATGGGGATACAGTAGGGTGGTGAAAATCTACTACTAGCAGGAAGATCACCATCCATAGCGACTTATCACGATATTAGATGTTAACTATTCGAAAATGGCAAGGGTCACATCGTGAGATTTGGTCTGGGGGAGGCCGCATGGGCAGGGAAGCAGGGAGCGGGCCAAGAAGGCCACCTGAGAGTAGTTGCCTTTTTATAGCTGGTGGTGGAATCAGGCGTGGGTCCAGTTTCCTCAATCCCAACCACTGGAGTCGGAGCTTGATATCAGCAGGTTGTGTCATGCTTAGGTCGACTCAGTTACCAGGGTGGAGCGACGATAGGGCAGCTTGCGGCCCAATCAGAAAAGTGAGTATTTACTACTTTCTTGAGTGCTCTTCAGAAATGCTTGTGCAGGGCACGGAGTTTCATCAGCTGCCTGACTCAGCAGGGAGTTATTCTGGCAGTCTGGAATCCGCTTGAGCAGTGTGGATGCTGGCTATGATTGGCTCCATTGGCTGGCATTGGCAGATAAGCCACCGCCAGTACAGCCTGCGGTACTTATAAGTAAAGCAGGAGGGAAGAATACCCCTCTGCCAGGAACGTATGAGGCATGGATGCCGATTACGAGCGTACAAGGATGTATTCACAGCGTGTCCTGGGAGAGGGGTCTTCTTTCCTTCCGACCCGGTAGTGGGGGGAGAAATGGCATTTGCGTGGGTAACCGTTTGTCCCGGTGAAACTGTCTGGTGGACTGTTTGAAACCCCAGTCATAATAAGACCTTCCCCGGTTCCCGTATCGATTGCAGTGAACAATGTTGGTTGAAATGTGGTTGTTTTCAGTATCGTGATATCTTTGCATATACTCGGCGGGCTTCCAGTCCTGAGGTGCCACACGCGGAAAGACAAACAAAGCCAGGAGCAGTTATGAAAACTTATTACCGTGTCGATAGAGAAGGATACTCTTTGATCGTGGCCGCATAAGACTTGGCGGTTGATAACAAGCGTGGAGGGATATTTTCACAGTATCTCTTGAACGGAGCGTATTATTCTATTCCGTCTTTTTAGTATATCGTTGCGCTAATATTTGTTTTTATTCCATCAATAGGATCTTCATCGGCAGAACTCACAGGTAATCCCGATGAGCTGAGAAGATTGCTTTATCCCAAGGAAAAAATGATAACTTTGTATGAAAAGCCAAAAAGAAAGCCTATACCGATAAAGCCACGATCAGTTTGATTATTACAACAGAAAACAAGCAGCTTTCTGTTGCCATCACAGAAAATGCCCGCTTAAGGGCCTCCAGCACGAATCCCTGATGGAAGCCGGTATATCCGGCGATAGTATCAAAAGTGCCAAATTCTCCACCTGTCCACAGTACGGGTGGCTCGGGAAAAAGCCCAATAGCTATAGCGTGGTGAATCGTATGGCGGTTACCATTACGGATGAATCCCAGCTAAGGGTGATGGCCGTATTCATAACTTTCTCGATATCGTTGACTGGCTCACGCCTGCAATCTCTGTTTGTATAAAAGCGCTTTTCTTGAGTGCCTCAATCTGGCATCTTTGTTTATAGGTCAGTTGCTTGTCGTGTCTCATTGCCTATCTCTTGTGGGAGAAAAAGTGCGAAGCCTGCGGGCAACTGACCGCCTCTTCGAGCAGTATTAAGCTATGCAGATACAAGTTGAATCTAGGGATTTATATAAAAAGTTATAAAGGAAAAACTGGTAATGAAGCATCTAATAGGCGTTATCTGTACTTTAGCCATGGCAATGAGTGCCGAGGCTGCCGAGCGTATCCCCGTCATCCCGGATATGCTCCTACCACAGGCTCTGACAGCGGTTGCAGGGCCTGATATGGCGCTTGTGAAAGTGAATGAGCGCACTCTCGGAAATGGCACAACCGTCGCCCGCTACCAACAGACCCACAGGGGTATTGCTGTTTGGGGCCGGACGATAACCAGCTCTAGCCAGGGCCTGATGACTGAAGTCCATAACCATGTTGTCACCGGGCTTGAGCTCGAAGTCCCCAATGTACGCGCAGGCATCAATGCCAGCAATGCTGTTAGGCGTGCTATGAGCCATCAGGTAGCCATGCGAGCCCAGCAAGGGATGATCCAGGGCGCACGCTCACTTCCTGCCATCAAGCTCGGCGCACAGAACCAGGAACAAGAGCTGTATGTCTACATCAATGAGCAGGATGAAGCGCGCTTGGCTTATCTGGTGAACTGGGTGGAGTACGGAGAAGCGCCAACCCGTCCGTTCTACTTTATTGACGCCATGACCGGTGAAGTGATCAAGCACTGGGACGGCCTGGCTTTCCGGGATGGCTTCGGCCCCGGCGGCAATGAAAAGACCGGGCGCTATGAATATGGTATCGATTTCCCTGCGATGGAAGTAACCAGCAACTGCCACATGGATACGGAGAACGTTGAAACTGTAAACATGAATCACTCCACTAGTGACGGCAACGTTTTCTACTTTTTCAAGTGCTTTAACACACATCCAGCCCGCAATTCCTACAAGCAAATCAACGGCGCCTATTCTCCGCTGAATGATGCCCATTTCTTTGGCAATGTTGTCTTCGATATGTTCGACGACTGGTATGATACTTCACCGCTGACCCAGAAGTTGCGCCTGCGGGTACACTTCAGCAAAAACTATGAAGGCGCCTTCTGGGATGGCAGGCAGATGACCTTTGGCGACGGTCTTACCACCTACTACCCACTGGTCAGCCTGGATGTTATTGCACATGAAGCCAGCCATGGCTTTACCGAGCAAAATTCAAACCTCATCTATCTAGACCAGCCGGGGGGGATCAACGAATCTTTCTCTGATATTGCCGGCGAGGCTGCAGAGTATTTCTTAACAGGCAGCAATGACTGGCTGGCTGGCGAGCAGATTAAAAAAGGCAATGGCGCCCTGCGTTACTTTCAAAACCCCACTGCCGACGGCTACTCTATCGATCATGCCAGTAACTATCGGAGTGGCATGAATGTGCACAACAGCTCCGGTGTCTTCAACCGGGCTTTTTACCTGCTGGCCAACACGCCTGGCTGGAATACTCGCACAGCGTTTGATGCTTTTGTGCTCGCCAACCAGATGTATTGGAACCCAGTGACCGGATATAACCAGGGTGCCTGTGGCGTAATCTCTGCGGCAGGGGACTTGGGGTACAATACGGCAGACGTGATTGCCAGCTTCAATAGGGTGGGCGCTACCTGTCCATAGTGGCCCCATTTATCGAACCCGGACTTTGCACGACTTCAGAGTCAAAACGGCGGAAAGTCTTATCATTACGGGTGTTTAACACCGTTGAATAAGAAATTCCGCCGTGCCAAAATGCTATCGGGCTGAACTCAGTGTTTCATCCCTTTCCCGCCGCTAAATCACCGTAGATTCCACGGGTGGTAATTTGACCTCCAATGCCGGCCTGCTACTTGTGAGAGAGTGCGACCAGCGCCTGGGCTTGGCTCGCCCCATTGCAGAGGTTGTCCATGATCCGCGAGACCCTGCCCGGGTTGAACACAGCACTGAACAACGGGTGCCACTGAGAATGCTGGCAAAGCCGCTTTGTTATTTAAGGGCAGAGGTTTTGCTGTTTGTATTACCAGGTGCGGGTTTGCATTTTTTGTGCGCTTTATGACTGGATGCCGATGAGGTCTTTATTTGGCGGATTGGTGCAGTGATTTTTTGCAGGGGGTGGCTATAAAGTACCTGCGTACAGTTTGAGCACTTGAGTTTTTGGGGTTTATCCCACTGATGGAAGAAGTTGTACAGTGATGTGGATAGGTTCGTGAAGGTCTGCCTGTTATACTTGCCAGGACCTGTGTTGGAGTGTAAGGGGGAATTGATGAGGGTGCTCTTAGCGGCTGTGTTGGCCGTGCTGACTGCTGCCGGAGGTGCTTTGGCTTTTGCAGGTGAGGGTGAAGGTGAGACTGTCACTGTTGTCACACCCGAGGGCTATAAGGTGGCATCCACCAGGCGGGAGAAGGGGCTGATCGTTCATCAGATGATTCCGGAAGGGGAGACCCTTGACAACTGGCAGGAAATGCTGATCGTGCAGATTTTCCCTTTTGGCGGAGTCGAGATGTCTGAATACGAGGCATTTTACAGGCAGCGTAAGCTTCCCATGTGCGATGAAACCAGTACCACGCTTGTGCAAAAGGGGCGGGAAAATGGCTATGATTTTGCGCTGTTTAATACCTCCTGCAGCACTGCACCCGCTGCCAGGCGCGAGACGGTGCTGATCAAGGCGATACTCGGGAATGACAGGACCTTCGTTGTCGCGAAGACCTGGCGCTTCGCAGCAGGCGAGGCGGAAATGGCTACCTGGACCCACTATCTGGAAGGGGTGTCCCTGTGTGACAGTCGTATTGCCGGGGTGGAGTGTCCAGAAAACGGAATGGGTGGCGGCTAACGGGTCCCGTGTGCGTTGTTGCGGAAAGCGGGTTCAGCCTACTCGCCCCTGCCCGCCATACTCAATACGGATTCTACGGCGTTTTATAGCCGAAATGTTGGCAGGTTTTGGTACACTTTCGTCACGGCGATTCTTTTTTGTGTTTTTGTGTCGCGCTTGGATTTTAAGGAAAAGAACCGCCATTCTGATTTCGGTGAAATCTTCGGACTAGCCAGGTGATGCGCTTCAGATTGGAGCCTAAGCCAGTAACACTACGCGTGTTACGGGTAATCACT
Source organism: Microbulbifer jejuensis (assembly GCF_047289955.1). Taxonomy (NCBI): domain Bacteria; kingdom Pseudomonadati; phylum Pseudomonadota; class Gammaproteobacteria; order Cellvibrionales; family Microbulbiferaceae; genus Microbulbifer; species Microbulbifer jejuensis. The sequence goes on along the minus strand of NZ_JBLBUB010000009.1, from coordinate 14,965 downwards.
TTTAATGATTTTGCCATTTTCTATCTCAACGTATTCACCGTGTTCTTCATCCCAGGCGCACCGAAATTCGAATATGGGGCCATGCTGCCGGGTTGGTATCACGATGCTTTCAAGGCACAGTAAGCGGGTGATAAATGCTTTCTGGGTAAAGTGCTTTTTCTCAAGCAATTCTGCCGTCTGGAGTGCATAGTTGTAATGCTTACCCTCTGCATGGGAGCCGCCATCCCCGAAAGTATAGTGTATAAAAAAGTCAAGCAGCTTTTCTTCATAAGAGGCCGCATTCTGGACTAAATCCATCAGACTTGAGGCGTCAAGCAGATCCTCTTTTTTAGCCCGGTAATCATGATAGACTGAAATAATTGGTGTGTGGGGGAGCGGCTTTTCAAAGCGGTGAAGATGTTCGGAATTATCTAAGCCATACTCAGTATATTCTGGACTTTCAGTATCTTCAAAATTTTCAGGATTGCCCAGGTCATAATATTGCTTCCAGCTTTTGCAAATAAAATTCTCTATTTTCGCTTCATTATCCAAGTCTTTTCTGATTGCGGCATCCAGTTTCATAAAGAAATCGGGATCAGTTGTCAATAATGTTTCATTCATTGGTTTTTCCTATACAAAATCGGAAGACACCGGTACTGTGGGCCGATTGCCATGATCTGCTTCACGCGGGTAAACTGCATGATAACAAATTGGTTTCCTGGAGGCAGTAGCGCGAAGGCAGAGCAAAGGAGGTATGTGTTGTATGCTCCAGTAAAAGTGGAGGCTCTTAGGTAGACTCTGTTAAGGAGCTTGGGAACCGTCCGGTTGAGATGGATTTGGGTGATCATGCATAGTGCCTGGAAGCCCTCACGTCGGGTGGTGCGGTCTATTTTTTGAGCAAAATAGCGTGCTAAACCTGAAGCCTGTACATTGTTTTAAACAAAAGGGCAGGCTTCCTGAGCGCTGATCAAACAGCAAAGGCTTCACGCAACCGCCCGAGCCGCTCTGTTACTGCATAAGAAGGAATTGTACCTAAGCCTTTTCAATAAGATTGCTCAGACAAAGTCGGAGCATTTGGTTGAGAAACGCCCTTTTGCCAAGTAATGACTTCCACGATGGCTAAATTAATCGCCATAGCAATGAGTCGGTCATAATTATGATGAAAAGTCAGTAAGATTTCATAAATTCCCTCCCACGGGCTAAACACAAGGTGTAATAAGGCACCAGTAAACAGTGGTGTGACTGCTGCTAAAGAAAGTGCTACGGCACGTATCATCCATTTTTTATGCAGTGCAATACGCTTTTTTTTCACATGCACAATGGCAACACAAAAAGCGGTGCAAATAGCTGTACTCATAATGAGCAACAAAACAAAACGCCCGCCCAGCTCATGTGGTGAAAGCATCCAGTGCATCCACACCCCTGACACAGCCATAATACAGCCCGAGGTAACAGCCAGTTGCCCGCTTACTTTATGCCATACCGGTCGACGCACTCTAAAGCGAGGTGAAAACTGCCAAGGCATAGTCAAAAAGAATAATGCGCCAGACGTTGCATGCGTTAGTATCGCCGCAGGTGTGGCAAAGTACTGTGCATTGATGACATCCGACACCCCCGCCACAGCACCGCTGCCAAGCAGGACCAAAGCCAGGATAAACATTGCAGGGATACCAGGTATGGCAGCTATCAGTAATAACCCGGCCACTACGGGCCAGTTGAACTTAATAACCTGTTTAGTATGCTGAGTTTGTGCTGTCACTGGTTACTCTCTTTTCCGTTTGATGAAGCTTGAGCACAGTATGTGGCAAGCCTGAAAAGACATCGTCCAACCTTATTGGCAAGGACCATTTTCGCCTGAATAGCGCATTCAAAAAGCACCATAAATTCAAGAAAGGACTTGTAAAATAAACTTATTTCAAATATAAAAACAAACCCAAGGAGCCCACTGATGAGTGACCAGCCGATTCTCTTTTCTCTCAATATTGCGACGCTTTGCATCATCCTTTTTAGCACTCATCAACTGGTTTTGCGTGCACGTAGCAGACAAGTGTACTGGCCACTGGCACTGTGCTTAATGTCTATTGGTATGGTCATTAGCATGCCTTCAATTCAGCGGCTGATACCGCAGTTTCAAGTGACCAGCTTGATACTTTCATTGCCTGCACTACTGTTGATTGCCCCTTGCTTATGGCTGTTTACCAAGGGGCTGACCAGCCACATACCATGGCAACTTAAACCAAAGGACGGTAAGCATTTAGCGCCCGCAGCTTTTGGTTGTTTGATTGCTTTGGTCGCGCTTTGCTTACCAGTGCAGTACTTAAATGCGATATTAGTCACAGAAGAGCTCAGTGCTGTTGAACAAGCACCCAGTCTTGTTCGCAATACCCTCTATGGCTTGCTGATCTGTGCGTTTCTGAGTGTGTTAGGCTGGGTATTGCAGTCTACTTGGTACGCCTACAAAATCGTCGTGAGGCTACGAGTTTATCGTGCTCAACTTCAGGATGTATTTGCCTCTACCGAACAAAAAGAACTGCGTTGGTTGAACTGGCTACTGATAGTAGTGGGCGGAGTTTGGATGTTTACCGCGTTCAACTTAGTGCTCGACAACCTTTTCAGTCCAATACACTTTGATGCTCGGCTTTATGCTTTGATGATTTTTATGGTGATCTATAGCCTCGCACTTTGGGGGCTAAGACAAAAACCAGGTTTTGCAGAGCTTTATGCCGCATCGCCCCCTGCCGACAGCAACTCTATCGAACTAAAATCCATCAGTGGAGGATCGGATAACGCCGAACAAAAATACCAACGCAGTGCTTTGAGCGCGACACAAGCGACTAAAATTGCAGAAAAAATAGAGCTTGCCATGAAGAGTGATCACCTCTACCTTGATGCAGATTTATCACTCCCAAAACTCGCTGCACATATCCACACTTCACAAAACTATATATCACAAACGTTAAACGAAACGTTGGGCATGCGTTTTTTCGACTACGTAAATCAGTATCGAGTATCAGCAGCTAAGGTACAGCTAAGAGAAGCGGACTCCACGATACTTGAGGTAGCCATGGCAGTTGGCTACAATTCAAAATCGGCATTTTATGCTGCGTTTAAGAAGCACGCCAAAATTACGCCTAGCCAATATAAAAAGCAATATCAACCAGCCAAATAGTAAAGCAGGCGGGTATGTTTTATTTGAGCCAACAGTGTTAAAAAATGCCCATCCCCTTTTGGCAAATGGTCGACTAAGATTAATTATTGATTAGATTTCAAAAAAGTGGATAGCTTTTCAAGTAAACCAATAACATTCCAAGAAAATTGGAAAAATGCGGATACACTCAATTTGTGATCACCCCGGAAGACACGCTCAGGAGGTCAGAACAACAGTGGGCAGCCCTGCGCGCGCAGTGATTTGGTGGAGGGGCAGGATGCGGGTTGAGTTCCCCAAGCATCTGCCACTGGGGTCCGAGTCCGGTTCCTGTAGGTTATTGCGGGTTTAGGCCAACCCAGTCAGGCCCTTAAAGCCAGCGGATCACCAGCAGCCAGTGTTGCACCAGTGGTTTGGTGCTGTGCATAGCCCGGGCAGGATCTCGCGAATCATGAATAACATCGACCAGGGCGTGGGACAAGACCAGGTGGCAGTCACACACTTGCAGGAATATCGGGCCGGTATTGGAGGTCAATCCACCGCCAGTACAACCTGTGGGTCTTATACCGTGGGTGTGGGGTGAGAAATAGCATTTGGGCGGGTAACCGTTTGTCGCGGTTCAAGCTTGATGCTAGGTTGTTTTGAGCGCCAGTCATAGTACGACCTTCCCCGGTTCCCGTATCGGTTGCAGTGAACAACCCTGATTGAAGTGCGGCTTTTTTCATTATCGTGATATCTTTGCATCTACTCAGCAGACCTCCAATTCTGAGATTCTACATTCGGAAAAACCAGTAAAATCAGGAGCAGTTATGAAAACTTATATCATTGCGATACTACTTATTTTTATTCCAACAGCAGGATTTTCATCGGCAGAACTCACAGGTAATCCCGATGAGCTGAGAAGGCTTCTTCATCCAAAAGAAAAAGTGATAACTTTATATGCAAACGCCAAAAAGAAAGCCTATACCGATAAGGCAACCGTGAGTTTGATTGTCACAACAGAAGATAAGCTCCTTTCTGTTGCCATCACAGAAAATGCCGACTTAAGGGCCTCCATCTCCGAATCCCTGATTAAGGCTGGCATATCCGGTGATAGTATAAAAAGCGCTAAATTCTCCACCTCTCCCCAGTATGGTTGGCTCGGGAAAAAACCCAGTAGCTATAGCGTTGTGAATCGTATGGCTGTCAGCATTACTGATGAATCACAGCTAAGAGATATTGCGGCTGTTGCCGATGAAAAACAAGAAGTCGAATTTTCGGACACATTGTTTGAGCATACAAAAAAAGAAGCGTTCGAAATGCAGGTAACCGAGTTGGCACTTCAAAAAATATTAGACAAAAAAACGTTTTTTGAAGCCAACCTTGGCATGCAACTGACGCCAGTTGACATTAGGCTATTTGACGTTGAGGAGGAGGCCACACCTGGAGCAATGCTGCTGGAAGAGGTGGTCGTAACGGCCAGCAGGATTGGCAGTGCCAAACAAGCGGGTGGGGCTAGCTATACCAGGGAAAGTTCCTTTGATGAAATTGAATATGAAGCCGGTATTTCAATTGATTTTATCGTAGATAATGCTGCCAACCATTAATCTGGCTATTGGTGGATTAATCAGGAGGTATAACGCAGTACTGCCCATGAAGATGGGATGGCGATAGTCGAGGGAAATCAAGCAGTGATACGTAATATGGGCTGGGTTTTCTTGGCTGGCGTTTAAATATACTGAAATGCGGTGTTTGATCTCCGGGTTGGTGGAGGCACAATTTTCAGAGTTTCGGTATTTTATCCCTCTCTCTGGGGGCTGATTCGGATGTGGCATCAATTATCAGGCCCAGTGGGATATTATTTTAGCGGCTTGTGATTCATCTGAGTATTGCGGAAGCGGGTTGCCAGCAGGAAAATCTTGTTTACGCACTGGAGGCCAAAGCGATTGACTAATGAGCTGTTCCTTCCGGCCCGGTAGTCTGTGTCAAATATCGGGAAATATACTATTAGCCCGGGAGAGCCTGGGCTGGTGTCGGGTGGCTCATATCAAGCCCAGCAAATACTGGGCTTTCGCATTGAGGCGACGTTTACTCTTCGGTCGTCTCTTGGCTATTACAGTGGCACGACCTTGTTTGCGCAAGGACCTTTCTGGCCTTGTCCAACTTCGAATTCAACCTTTTGGCCATCGGCCAATGTTGCGTATCCACCGCCCGCTTGAATTTCTGAATGATGAACAAACAAATCTTTACTACCGTCATCCGGTGTAATGAAGCCGAAGCCTTTGTCGGCATTGAACCACTTAACGGTACCTTTTCTCATTCTCTCTGCTCTTGATTGTTGCTAAAAGGCCAATTATACCCGAATTCACCGGCTATAAATATACCTGCGAGGTATCGTGGCGAGGCAATTGAGTGAGCGTTTTTTGAGCAATAAGTTCGCTTTTAAGTCTGTTTGTTAGCACAAGGAAGTGGTAAAGACGGCGATCATGTGAATATCGAGCGGTTTTTGGGCTTATTGGGGAAGGGAGGGGTCTCAGGGGGTGCTTAACGCAAATTTCATGCCAAACCTGTCTTGCGTGCTTACCACAGGTGGGATTTCCAGGTGGCTGGCGATCTGGTTACCGGGCTGAGTCACTTTTACTGGTCCATCATGGCGTCCTGCCTAACTGAATTAACCGTGCCTCTTTTCAGCCGTTCGCTACCTGCCACAGCTCAGCTTAACAGCAGCATTCAGCTACCGCTCTGCAGGCTCGAATCTGGCGCAGAGAGCACCCACAACATGGCAGTTTTGTCTGCTATGAAATTTCCAGCCAGGATATGTAATGGTTTGCTGTGAATGGCGACTAAGTTAGTGATGTAACCGATGACGGTTGAGTGGTGCCCCGCCCCTTTATATTGAGGATATGATTGGTATGAAAGTTCTCCACTGGTTTCTTCCCACCCTATTTGTCACTTCACTACTGCTAGTCGTACCCCAGGTATCAGCGGGGGAGGCATTTTCCAAAGCGCGCTTCACGGAACTGCAGCTTGCCAAGCAGCCGGTTTTGATTGATGTGCGAGCAGACTGGTGTCCTACCTGCAAAAAGCAAAAGCAGATTCTCACGCAGTTCCAGAAGGAGAATCCCCAGTGCGGTTTGACAATTCTGGAGGTGAATTTTGACGAACAGAAAGAATGGGTCAAGCATTTCCGCGCGCCTCGGCAGTCGACCTTGCTGCTTTACCGGGGGGCGGAGCAGGTTTGGTTCAGCGTTGCTGAAACACGCCCCGATGTCATTCGCCAGAATATCTTTAATTCCGTGAAGGCCTGCGCCAAGCATGTTTGAGTTCAGTGCGATTCCGCTGGCCCTGCTTGCGGGTACGCTTAGTATTCTCTCGCCCTGTGTCTGGCCCCTGGTGCCAATGGTGGTTGGCGCCTCTAGCAGTGCCGGGCGCTGGGGCCCTTATGCGCTTGCCACAGGGCTCAGTCTGTCGTTCGCTCTGGCAGGCACAGTGCTGAGTTTCCTGTTGGTCTCCCTGGGATTGGACCCCGAGCTGTTTCGCTATATTGCAGCGATTCTGCTTATTGTTGTTGCTCTTGTGCTATTGATCAAGCCACTTTCCGATTGGTTGACATTGCGCCTATCGAAGATCACAGCCGGTGCGGGCATTGCCGGTGACGGTGCCTGGGCGGGGCAATTTGGTATTGGCTTTCTCACGGGAATGATCTGGCTGCCCTGTGTTGGTCCCACTCTGGGGGCTGCTATTGCGCTCGCTTCCATGGGGCAGCAATTGGGTCAGTCGTTTATGGTGATGTTCTCTTTCGGGGTGGGTACTGGCGCAGCACTGCTTATCGCCGGAGGCCTGTCACGGAAAATCTACAGTCGCCTCTCGCCGTCGATTGGGATATTTGCACTCGGCGGCAAGGTGGTACTCGGTATCATACTGTTGCTGCTTGGCATCATGGTACTGAGTGGATTTGACAAAGTACTGGAGACTTGGGCATTGAATTGGATGCCCGAGTGGACGCTGAGCCTGTAACAGCCCCTCATCTTAGGCCGAAGTTCAAAACCGCTGGTTTGGCAGTTTTGAATTCGGCAGTCGCGGAATCAATCTACTCTGTGGGCATGGTTACGGTTGTTCTGTTGCCAGTTCACTCAGCCACTGAGCTACGGGCACGGGGCGGGTAAACAGGGTTTCGATCAATTCGCGCTGGGCGGGGGCCTGGCGCACAAGGGCATTGACAAAATCCACAGAGCTGGCGGGTGGGGCAGGGTAGCCATGCTTTTTGTTCAGCTCGCCAAGGGCGGCGAGGATAGGGGTATCACCCACGGTCTGGCGCAGCCGGGCAAAGGCCAGGGTAGCGCGGGCATACTGATCATGGGGGGAGTCGGCGCTGACCAGGCTGAGCAGGGCTTGGCGGTTATGGCCCTCGGCAGTTTCATAACGTGCGCGCTCATAGGCGATCAGTGCCAACATGGCAGCCTTGCCCCGATAACGCTCCAGCATCACCAGCTCTACGTACTTGGCCAGGGATTCCACCAAAAAGGCGCTGTCTTGCGCAATACCATTGCCAAACCAATGACCGAACCATTGGTGCGCGGTTTCATGCACGGCGCGCCGATAGGCCTGGCTGTAGGGCAATTCCGTATTCTGCAAGGCGCGAAAGCCGACCCCACTGCCGATAAGCAATAATTGCGGCAGGGCGTAGCCGGTGGGTCCTATATCCGGCTTTTCTACCAGGGTCAGGGTATGGCCGTTATAGGGGCCAATATGTGTGGATAAAAAACTGACTGTTTGCGCCATGGCATCCAGCGTCATTTTCACATTGGTCTGGTGTTGCGGCAAATAGGCCACTTGTAATTTTGCCCCGTCCAAGTGCCGGGTGCTCAGTTTCAATGGCGCGGCGATAAATCCCTGCAGGTTGCGCACCGGCTGCTGGGTGACGAACCGGCGGAACTGGCGCTTATCCTGCTGCCAGCTTTCCACCAGCTCGCCCTGGGTAAAACTCTGATAACCCAGGGGGGTGGAGATCTGAGTTTCCATTAGCGACCAGTCGTAGCCATCCTTGTTTTTATCCCTTGAGGCCAGGGCCTGTTCCACAGACTGCTGCGGTTTTTCCGGCAGATCAAATTGGCGGCGCAAGTCCTCGCTGTCAAGTTCGCGTATTGGCAGATAGCCGATAACCGGGAAATAGGGAATAGCGCGCAGATAGCTGAAATCTTCAGTGAGTATCTTATGCGTGGGCAGCGGCTGATAACCGTTTTGTACCAGCACCAGGCTGAAATCCAGACTCAGGGATTGCCCCGGGTGCAGTGGCGTTGCCAATTGATATACCCGCTGGCCCAGCGTGCGGTTGTATTCCAATTCGGCTTTTGCATCCAGGCTGATATGGTTTAACGGGGTTTGCCAGTATTCACCGATCAACAGGGTTCGTACAGCCTGGGCGTGCGGGTTTTCCAAATGATATTGCCCACTAACCCGCACTTGGCGCTGCTTGGGAAAGAAATCCACCCGGGTGTTGACCCGGGCAATTACCGGCATGGGCAGCTCGGCAAAAGACCGATAACCTTTTTCGTAGTCAGCCAGCATGGCGGCGCGGCTGTCCGGGTCCAAGTTGCGACCATTGGCATCTAGGCCGGTCTGGATGTCTGTCCCTTGCTGCACCAGCAAGCTGGCCAGTGCGGCAAGGCCCAGCAAGGCCGGAATGTTTCGCCAGTGAACGCCGTTTTTTCGGCCCTGCCGGTTTGCCAGAATGGCGGTGAGCAGCAGCAGTGCTGCCAGCAGCCACCAGAACAGGGTAAAGGCCCGGAAACCGTCCAGATTGGCACTATAGCCAATATACCCATTTGCAGGCATCAGCGGTGTTGCAAACGGGTGCAGCAAAGGGTGATGCAGACCCAGCAGGTCGGCAAGGGGGGTAAAGCGCAGGATCAACAGCAGAAAACAGAGTAACAGTGCAGCGAGCCGGTTCTGTATAACCGCCTGAATGGCCACAAACACCGTCCCCAGGGCTGCCAGTGGCAGTCCCGCGTAGAGGATAAAACGCCCGTAGTCACCCAGCCCGATGGGGCTTTGTTTCAGCCATTGGCACACTATGGATGCCAGGGCGGTCAGCAGCAAAAATGCCAGGAGCAGGGTGAGCAGGCTGACCACTCTGGCCGGGAGCACGGCAGATGGGGAGAGGGGCAGGGCATGAAGAATACCCGTGAAATGCAACCGTTGATCGCGCCGGGTAAGCCAATCACTGAAATACAGCAGCAGCATTGAGCCAAACAGTGGCACCAGATCCCACATAAAACGGTTGATGGCATCCAGACTTAGCCCGGCCAGCAGTGCGCCTGGCTCTGCCTGGTTGAGAGACGGGTAAGTTTCACCAAGGACCACAAAACACCAGACCAGGCCCAGTAGCCACACCATCGGGCGCTTAAAAGCTTGCGCACATTGCAGGCGCGCCAGGGCTGTAAACTGTACAAAACCCTGTGGTTTAACTGCAGTAAAGGCAAACACGGCTGGCGTGCGCGCGCGCTGTTGGGCTGGACGCTGTGATGCGGGTTTTGCCCGAGACGCGAAACAGCGCCCGGCCAGGTGAAAAGCGGTAAAGGCTATGGTGAAGGCGGCAAGCAATACCAGTATCCTGTTTGCCCCAAGCAGGATCAAATCAGGCTGTTTGGCCATCAGCACCGAAAGACCAAACCAATCCAGGTACCCCATCGTGTTTAACAACCAGGGGGTGGGCGTTTGGGAACTCGCCATCAGCGGCGAGCCGCTGGCACTGGCCAGCAGCATATAACTGATAAACCACAACAAGCCGCCCAGATAAACCAACAGCGGCGATGGGCTTAGGTTGCGCAGCAGCCAGAAGACTGACACAAACAACAATACTGCCGGTATACCGATCAGCAGTTGCAAGCCCTGTAATTTTAATCCCGCAATCAGCAGGCCAAGTGTATTCGGCAGCTTTTCGGCGCTGCTGATCAGGCCAGCTTGCACACCAAGCGCTGCCAGTATGCCAAGCAGGATCAGTACCAGACAGAGGCCGGTGGCCTGAATGGCCTGCTGCCTGGCCTGAGATAGCGGAGTCGCCAGGGTTAGCTCGTACATCTGATGGCCAGTGGCGCGATACAGGGCGAAACCGGCCAGCAGGCAGGTTGCCCAGGGCAGCGCCATCATGCACAGGGCCCCCACCAGATGTAGCAGGTGTGGATCACTGAACAGTTCTGCCTGGCGAATGTGGATGCCCCGACCGACAAAAAATCCGAACAGCCCCGCCAATGGTGCCAGTATCCAGCAAAGCGGTTGACGCAGGATAAGTTGCACCTCGTTGATAATGCGCGCGCCAGCCATCAGGCGATCTCTCCCGTGTGCTTTTGCAGAGTCAGAAAATAGCTGTCCTGCAGGCTGGGCGGAACGGGTTCAAATTCCGCAGCCGGGCACTGCTCGCTGAAAAGGCGCACCACCGGCCTGCCATAGTGCAGGCGCTGGCTAAGCAGTTGCGTATTGCAGGGCAAGGGGTCTTTGGGCGGACCCTGCCAGATCTTCCCGTCCAGGTTGCTAAATAAGGCGCGGGTATGACCGCTGGCGACAATCGCACCGCCGAGCAATAGGGCGGTGTGCCCGGCCAAATGCTCGATATCTTCAACAATGTGGGTGGAGAACAGCACCAGGCGTGTTTGGGCAATATCGTGCAATAGTTGGTGCAGGCGCAATCGTTCGGCCGGGTCCAGTCCTTCGGTGGGTTCATCGAAAATCAGAATCTGCGGGTTGCCCAAAAGGGCCTGGGCTACGCCGAAGCGCTGCAGCAGTCCACCGGAAAAATGGCTCGGCTGCCGGCTTGCATGTCCGGTGAGGTTAGTCAGCGCCAACACCTGATCAATCTGTCGGCGGCGCTGTGGTTTGTCTTTCACGCCTTTCAGCATCGCCAGGTGCTCGAGCAGGGCGTAGCAGGAAATATGCGGGTAGACACCGAAGTGCTGGGGCAGGTAACCCAGCCGGCTGCGCAACAGATGCGGTTCTTGACCCACATCCCGCCCTTCAAACAGGATATGGCCGCTGTCCGGCGCCTGTATGGTGGCAATAGTGCGCATCAGGCTGGACTTGCCCGCCCCGTTGGGACCGAGCAGGCCCAGCATGCCTGTGCCCAACTGCAGCGAGATATTTTTAAGGGCCTGGGTGCCATCCCGGTAGGTTTTGTGGATATTGTGGAGCTGTAGCATCACTTCATTCCGCGGCTTTTTTATCAGGCTAAATCTCGCCGTATACGGCATAAAGGCTTTGATGATGAAGCGGATGATTTTTGTGACATAATGGATTCAGCAGGGTAAATTGTCGTTTATCAGTAAAAACGACGGGTTTGTCATGATTTGACTGACAGGCCCTGACAGCCAGCCAAAAATTGGCATTTACGCTTTGCGAGCAGGTTTCCCCAGCATGGCGAGATTGGTCAGTTTCCCCGCGCGCCGGCAAGCCCTGTTGCCACTGTTGCCAGTATTGGTAGCGGTCTTGGCGGAAACGGTAATCCGCCTGCACCGCGAAACACTACAAAACCAAAGTTATTACTTCGGCGTTCACGATGTTTGGAGGCTCTATTGGTCGCCGGCACTGCAACTGCTGGTGGAGAGCCTGCCGCTGTTGATTGCGCAGTTTCTCATGCCGTCTTTATCTGGCTGGCGGCGTTACCTGTATTGGTTATTGGGATTTGTTGCCTATCCGGCTTGCAGCCTGGCGGTGCAGGAAAGGCTGCCGGGAAATGGGGAATTGATGCTGGGTGGACCGTTTTGGAGCTTGGCAGCGGGGCTGTCGCTGATGTATTGGTTGCACCAGGCCTACCAGCGAGCACCGGGCACCCGTAGCGGGCCATCCTGGTGGCGCAATCTGCTGTCGCTGGATGCGGCCCTGCTGCTGTGTCTTGGGGGTTGGGTCATGCTGATGAGCGGTATCTTTGTGTATAACCCTGACCCCATGCACAACCAGCCGTTGGAACCCAGATTCGATATTGGCCAGATGCTCAGGCAATGGCCGCTGAGTCTGTATTACCTGTGGCAATTTTCGCTGATGGCATTGGTGGTGTTTACCTACTATTGGGTCAATCGTTATTTGCTGGTCCGAAAGGTGTTGGCGGGCCAGGGCATCTATTTATTTTTGCTATGCAGTGCTGGCTGGTTGTTATTGTCTTATCCGCTGTTCGGCGCTCTGGTATTGCAATTGCCCTTGAATATTGCCGAACTGAGCCTGTTGCCCTCGGAAAACCATAACCCCTTCGATACCCTGAATCTGCTTGTGGCGACCATTATCTGGGCGGTCAGTTTGCCTTTGATTCTGGCCTTTGAACGCCAGCAAAGCGCCCGTGAACTGGCCGAACTCACCCGGGAACAGGCCCGGGCTGAGCTTAAAATGCTGCAACAGCAGGTTAACCCGCACTTTTTGTTCAATACCCTAAACAGTCTGTATGCCCTGTGCCTGGCACAATCGGCCCAGGCCGCGCCTATGGTGTTGAAACTGTCTGACCTGCTGCGTTATGTGGTTTACCAGGGGCAAAAACCCAGAGTGTCGCTGGAGGATGATTTGGTCTATTTGCAAAACTACCTGGAGTTACAGCAGGTGCGGACAGGGCGTCGCTGCCGAATCGAAACGGATTTCCAGGTGCCTGATGGCAAGTGGCAGATTGCCCCTTTGCTGTTGATTATGCTGGTGGAAAATGCCTTTAAGCATGGAGCGGAAGTCAGCCAGGACGAGTGCCATATCCGGCTCTCCCTGCGGATGCAAGACACTGAGCTGGTGTTTGAATGCAGTAACAGTCTGCCCGGGCAGACTGCCAACCAGGATTTGGGCGGCATAGGCCTGGCAAACCTGAAGCGCCGCCTGCAATTAAGTTACCCGCAGCGCTTTACCTTGCTAAGCGAAGCACAGGGGCAGCATTGGCACGCCCGGCTTAGGTTACAACTGTGAACACCCTGATCATTGACGATGAACCCCTGGCCCATGAAGTGCTGCTGCACCATAGTCGCGCCCACGCCGATATTGAAATAGTGGGGCAGTGTTATAACGCCGCCGAAGCCCTGGCTTTTCTGGCCAAACTGCCGGTGGATCTGATCCTGCTGGATATTCATATGCCGGTGCTGTCTGGTCTGGATATGCTGAAGGTACTGCTTGGCCGGCCACAGGTGGTCCTGTGCACTGCCTACCAGGAGTATGCGCTGGAAGGCTTTGAATTGGATGCGACCGATTATCTGCTGAAACCCGTCAGTGCCGAGCGCTTTGCCCAGGCACTGGATAAGGTGCGACGCCGCGCTGGAGAAACGGCAATACCCGTGGAGCCGGTCGCGTCGAGCCATATTGTGATTCGGGTGGATAGGGCGTATCGCAAAATCGAACTGGACAAGGTGCAGTGCTTTGAAGCCTACGGCAATTACGTCAAGGTCTGGCTGGAGGATACTTGCCTGCTAACCGCTGCCACCCTTAAATATTTTGCCGAAACCCTGCCCAGCGACCGGTTTATACAGGTGCATAAATCCTTTTTGGTGAATAAGGACAAGGTAGTTGCACAGGACAGGGAAAAAGTCAGGTTGGCGGGCGAAAAGCTGGTGAAGATTGGTAATGCTTTCCGGCGGAATCTTGTGGGACTATGGCAATAGTGTCTTGTTCTCCTGCAAACAGACGGCTCAAATCAACAGGGAAACCAGGTAGAGAGTGCCGCGATTCAATCTGGAGCGAGTTTATTCACCAGGTACACCGCTTTGTGTTGCGCATTTGGTGCCCGACCTGCAATCTCTCAACCCTTGTGAACATAAGGAGCCTCTATTTTGGGCACTGTTGGCGATACATTCGTCAGTATTGTGTTGCCGGGGGCTGGATAAGAGATAGCTATTTTTGAAAAACACAACCAGCATGGCACACAATCGTATACGCCTGGGCTGGCGACTGTTGGAAACGAGTGGGCAGTGTTCGCTGATGCCACGATATTGACCTTTCTGAATACGGCTACCAGACACCGGGACAGGCCCGGTTAAGCGGATTGGTTTTTTGTTGGAGTGTTGTATGGATAGAGATACAGCCTGTAGCCAGAAGGCCCAACAGGACAAGCCATTGGCTGAAGCAATGTGTCAAATTGCCAAGGCAGAGACAGGGGTATTCTTTTTGTCGCAAAAAAGGACATTATGGTATTGAAAAACAAGCTGTATATATTTACAGTATTCAGCTCTGTGGTCTGATCTGATGAATGTGCCGGTGTATTGCGTGATGGACACTCTATATAATCCAGGAAGCTCTGTATGAGAAGACTGAAAGCGAGCCTACTATTGTTACTCTCGATACAATTTGGTTTCAGTGCATTTGCCAGCGATTTTAAAAGTAAGGAGCAGGTTATGTCAGCGTCAGGAGAATTTGAGATCCAACTGGACCCCCAAAAAGAGGATACTGTCCCGGCAGGGAGGATGATTCTCTCAAAAAAATATACAGGTGGGCTTGTTGGTAACGGTGCCGGGCAAATGCTGAGCAAAAGAACGGATGGTGGTATTGCGGTATATACAGCCATTGAGGAATTTAATGGCAGTCTGGATGGACAGAATGGGTCCTTTACCCTTGTCCACAATGGGTATATGTCTGGAGAGACGCAACGATTAGAGATTAATATTCTTCAAGGCTCCGGGAAAGGCGCATTGAAAAATATCTCGGGTTCTATGCAAATAATTCGGGAAAAAGATCAACATAATTATGTGCTCACCTATCAGTTGTAATGCATATGCTAGTGCAGTGTATTAAATTGACCGCTGATATATAATCTTGAGCGCTCTCCCTACAAACAGGAGTTAGTCAGATGCCCGCTCAGGTCAAAATTACACTGTCAGATAAAGATAGAAAGCAGCTGGAAAAATACGTAAAAAGCCG